>CALESY010000081.1 GCA_937919945.1 uncultured Chitinophagaceae bacterium
GCTTCTTGTTTCTTGATTGGCTTATCGCCTCCGTCATTGACTTCAAATGGTCTGTAGGACAATGAGCCGTTTATCTCTACTCTGTTACCCTTTTTGTAGTCTTTGATTTTTTCGACCAAGGCTGGGCTAAACACAATGATGCGATGCCAGACAGAGTCTTTCTGTACCCATTGTTTATTTTCATCTTGGTATGAATCTTGGGTTGCCATTGAAAAAGCGGCAAAGAGTTTTTCGCCCTCAATGACTTTGACATCACCGCCGAGATTGCCAATCAGTGTTACTTTGTTGTTGGAGTTATAAGACATAGTATTTCCTTTCATGAAAAAAGGCGCAATGCGCCCCTGTACTAAATAGGTGTATATTCCTATTTGAGCAAAATGTCAATAAAAAAATTCCGTGTACTTAGAATATTAACAGCGTATTCATTTGTGCATCTTGGTGAATTTTCAACATTATTGGTCAACACTATATCAAATTATTAATGCAAACACAAAAGTCAAAAAGGTGCTCGATATTATCAATTTAAGCAGCCATCTGGTTAGTTAAGAAATACCACCATTATTTTTTACAATAATGTCATTAAAGTTGAACGCTTATAATTTAATTATCTCTAAAGCTCATTTTTAGCATGTTTAATTTTTTTTAATAGTCTTTTTCGTTTAGCGGCATCTTTATTGATTTATTCATGTAAAAAAGAATGAAAAAACTACTATTTGTATTATTGTCATTGCCTACACTTGCATCCGCGCAAAGGAGCTACAACAATCTTGATAACTTTTCTATTGGGGATAAAGCTACTTATGTAGATGTTAATGAAAGTGGTATGCAAGCTGGTAATGCAGGCGCAAACATTATTTGGGATTTTTCAAGTGCATCTTTATTGCCTGATACAATACGCATCAGCATAGTATCTCCTGCATCAACTACATGGGGTAATATCTTTTCAGGTGCCGATATTACAGAACGCCATTCTGACGGCAGATACTATTATTATCAGAAAACGGCCAATAATAATTTTCTGATTGGTTTTGCAGATTCATCCCGTAATACAGTTTCGTATTACACAAAAAACAGTGCCATGTTTGCTAATAGACCAATGAAGTACACAGATTCCGTAACCGATGTTTTTGAAGACTCAAGTGATTTTAGCGGAGCGCCTGTAACAGGAGGCGGGTATGGAAAGGTTACAGCAGATGGTTACGGAACGCTTAAACTACCCGGAAACGTAACTTATAGTAATGTATTGAGATTGAAAATTTATCAGTATCAAGCAGACTCATTTGAAATATCGCCTGGTGTAAAACAAACTTTCATAGCTATTACATCATCTTACTGGTGGTACGATACGGTTTCTAATTTTGCTGTATTTAAGTTAGACTCATTTAGCGTAGGTGGATTTTCAGATAAACGAGCAAGAATGCTGTATAAAACGCCTACAAATATTCAGCGTATGAGCTACGCAGATGATTTGAACTGCTATGTAGCAGATGGCTTGTTGCATATAGATAAAGGTCTTCTGACAGACCGTGATTACAGTGTATCGCTATACGACATATCTGGCAGACAGTTGGAGGCGCATACTGTGAAAGGTAAGCAACATATAGCACTGAATATCAAGACGGCTTTAGTCCCGAATGTTTATATAGTAAGGATAATTGATTATAATAACTCGATAATTGCTGTAAAACGAATTGCTGTTACAGAATAGTTAAGTAGTAAAAGAGCCACTATATTGTAGTGGCTCTTTTTTTAATGAGGTCGATAAATTGCCGATGATTGCACAGCTTGTCAGCAGCGGTGAGATAGCAAAGCTACTACTTGAGAACATAACCATTTAGTGGAATGTACCTTGCGCCTGATTTTCTCCATAGGACAACAGTTATGTAGGTATTTTCTGCTTTATACTTATCAGATATATCAAAATTGTGTTCAAACGTTATTTCATTTTTTGTACTTAGTGATGCCTTATTAAAGCTGCTTCCAAAAGCACCTTGGGCAGATGCTCTAATTACATGGTTGTGAACCGCAGGATTATTGGCAGATGAAGATTGCGTTGCCAAAATTCCATCTTCAGTAAGGTAGCAAGCAAGATTATAATCACCTTCGGTGTTAATATCGGCGAAGCTGGCACCATATTTTACTTTCCAGCTATTTCCATTTTTCTGGACATGGGCTGAAACAGCAGGCTGTGATTGCATTTTTGTTTCATTTATTAGTTTGTTGGCGCGGTCAATAGATTGCTGTCCTGATATATAAGCCCCACTCAACAGTACCGCATTTGAATCCCCCACCCATAATTGCGGTGTAAAAATATCACCATGCCGATTTGCAGCTATAGCGTTTGATTCGTCCGTAATCATCGGGTCGCCATATTTAATATGCACAGCTAAAGGGGTAACCTCTGGCTGAGATTTTATTATTGAATAATATGTTGGTTTACCCCAACTACCGCAGCCCGGACATCCAGTGCTTGTATAGTCAAAAAAAACAGGCGAGGTCTTTTTTGTATATGTAAGGTCAGGTAATGTATTGTTGTTCCCATTATTACCGCTATTATTGGGTTGAGTAGTAACGGAATTTGATGTTTCTTTTTTGCATGATGATGCAAGTAAAAGTATTGAGGCAAGAATAAAAATGTTGTGTTTCATAAATAGTGCAATAATTTAAACATTGGTCGCAGAATTAATAACGACCTTACATAGTACTGTTAAATTTACCGATAAGTGACTGTAGCATGACTATCAGTACTCTTATTTTTCATGAATGATATTTTTTTGATTATCACGGTGTATCAATCAATTGCAATAAACCTTGCAGCATAGTTTTAGAATGAGTAGTAAGTTGATAAACATATAATCCTGATATTAGTTGAGCGCGTTTGAAAACATAAGATTTTGTATTAATCCTATGCGTTGCAACGAGATTACCTTTCAGGTTGTAAATATTTAATACATAGGGGTTGGTATCTGCATCGCCAATTAATATGTTGACATCAGTAGCCGCAGGATTAGGAAATAATGCAAATGGGGTATTGCTGCTGATGTGAACAACCTTAATGATATGGCTTAATTGTGACGAGCCGAGACGTAAGCGGTAATATCCCGGTTTGTTGATGACCGGCGCTGTGTCCGTAAAATTATAGCCTACAGGTTCAGTAGTACTTCCGCATATACCTGCGATTTCGCCAAGTTCATGAAAATATACAGAATCAGAAGAGCGAAGAATGGACATACCATTGCATGTATTCCCTTTTGCAATAATCCAAGACAACCTGACTTGTTTCCCATCACTTCCTGCGTTGAAGCTGTTAAGTATTATGTTTTGCGAAAAAGCATAAAAACCGCATATGCAAAGTACAGATGTAATGATGGACTTCATGATAGCATACTAACTATAAAAACAAAGAATTATTGTGGACTAACTACTCATTTCTATCGGGTAATTTTATTGAACGTTATTAAGTTGGCATCTAGGATTTTATCTGCTTCATTTGTCCAAGATAAATGGCCATTAGTCTGGTATCAAAAGGTTGCGTTTTAATCAGAGAAAGCATCGTGTCAATTTTCAACCAAAGAAAAATATCGCTTATCAGCAG
>CALESY010000082.1 GCA_937919945.1 uncultured Chitinophagaceae bacterium
CTTAAAAAAATTAATCTGATAATTTTTCGGTATATTTATAGAAAAGGTATCTATGGTATTGTTTATTGGCAATGTAAGTAAGTTGACAACCGAAAAAGAATTGAAAGAATTGTTTGCATCATTCGGAGCTATCAAAAAACTGCGACTGATGGTAGATAAGATTACCCGCCGTTCAAGAGGATATGCCTATGTAGATATGTTGGAAGACGCGAATGCACTGGCTGCCGTACAACAACTGAATACTGCCAACTTTATGAATAGCTGCCTGATAGTTGGTGTTGCGACAGAGGGGCAATTGTCAAAAATAGAATGGTTTTAATGCTGACTATAGCTCAATATGAGCCCTGATTGAGAAAAAACTCAACGGGCCATTTATACTGTAATAGCCAGGGTTTACACAAAGCTGATAACTGCCACTAAGCCATAGTGATTTTTTCAACGGCTTATAGCTATAATACAACTCACCAATCATTTCGGGCGAATAGGTTTGTGGGCTGCCGCCAATATTTTGCCCATAGCCGCCTCGTTCTATATATGTTTTGTGTTCGGCAGATAATGCGTTTATTGCAAAAGCAATGCCCATATGGTCGCTTGCGCGCTTCCAACCTTTGCCATTAGCAGCTATACCAAGTGATAGGCTTTGGTCTGCTTCCGTAAATGACCATGTTTCAGTTTTGCCATCATTCCAGCCTATGCGAAGAAAAGATGATATTGTATTGCTCAACTCTTGTTGCATATTCAGTCCTACACCATATTTAGCAGTACCGTTTTGCCTGGTAAGTATTATGTGCCGTATGGGTAATGTGTTTGCATTGGCATATATGCCCATGTTGGCAGTATTATAAAACCCTGTCAGGCGTATTATGCCCGCACGTTTATTGATAGTTACTTGTCTGCTTACCTCTGCTAATGCAGAAAATGATTGTGATATATCTGCATCCAGCACAGCACCATTGGCGGTTGTTGGCATGGCAGCTATGCCTGCTTTGTAATTCATCTTACCAAGCTGCACCTCAGTTGTGAAGTTGTAGGTATATCCACGCGTATCGCTTGCCATATCCCACGCTGTATTATTCATAAATGCCCAATTCAAGAATTGAGTACGCGGATTGTTGGCAACACCGTTACGGTCATATAAATCGCGTAGAGATAATTTACCAATGTAGAAGCGTAGATAATCTTTGGGCTCATATCCTGCCAGTTGGTTGGGTGCGCTTGCCAGTTCGGTACTATTCACATAGCCCAATTTACGCGCACGTTTGTTGCGCAAAGCAAATGTTTGCCTGAAATATGCTCTTGCCAAAAACAAAGTTAGCTGAGGCTTGCTGATGTGAAATGTTTCCCCGTTCGACGGGGCAGCTATACCCATATCACTACTCAAGCCTGCACCGCTTGTTACTTCAGGGTTTACATACACTTCTGCACCTTTCCACAAGCGTAGTCCTGCAAACAATGTAGCACTAATTGTATTGGCACTTTCTCCATCATCAAATCCATGCTTCGAACTATCGCGTATAAAGCTTTTAGATGGCATGTACTGATAGATATACGTCGTTTGTGCTTTGATGTTGAAACGCTCTATGCCACTTGCATTAGCATTGTCGGTATTAATACTCCTGTCTTGGGGTTTGGTAAAATCATATTGTTGTGCCATTGATGCATGGCAGCAAAACAAAAGAAGTAATGAAGCGGTTAGTTTCATCAGTACAGACGTGTTTAAATATCTTATAAAAATAAACCGTAACAGTGAATAATGTTACGGTTTACTTGTTTATCTCTTAAAGCCATTAGTTGGCGTATTCGCTCATAAACTTAATGCGCATCATTTGCAGTTGCTCTATGGTTACATCCCTGTCTTTAAATTCTTCATAAGCACTTTCCAGCGTATCGTCATGGCTGCTGCGGAAGAAATCAAAAATGTCTTCCTGTTCGTATTCGTCCAACTCCTGTTCCAGGCAGTAGTCAAGGTTCAGGCGTGTGCCACTTGCTACAATGGTTTCCATTTCTACCAGCAGGTCTTGCAGGTTCAGCCCTTTGTTTTTGGCTATGGTATCAAGCGGTATTTTCTTGTCTATGTTCTGTATGATGAACACTTTCATGCCGCTTTTATTCACCACGCTCTTCATCACAAAGTCGTCCGGGCGCACTATGTCGTTTTCTTCTACATACTTCTTTATCAATTGCACAAACTTGCTGCCATAACGCATAGCCTTGCCTTTGCTCACGCCCTGAATCTTTTCCAATTCTTCCAGTGTAGTAGGGTAGCTGATGGCCATGTCTTCCAACGAGTTTTCGAGGAAGATAACAAACGGAGGCAAGCCTTTTTCCTTAGCTACTTGTTTGCGTACATCTTTCAGCATTTCAAACAGGGTAGTATCCAGCGTAGCACCGCCACCGCTGCCTGTGCTTATTTCATCATCATCGCCATCTGCATCTTCATAATTATGGTTCAGCACCACCATGATGGAGAATGGCTTTTTCAGGAATTTGTGTCCTTTATCCGTTATCTTCAACAGGCCATATTCTTCAATATCCTTGCGCACCAAGCCTTCCAGCATCATTTGCCTTATCAGCGAATGCCAGAAATTGTCTTCCATCTTCATTATCAAACCACTACCGAAAGACTTCAGTTTGTCGTGCCTGAAGGTCTTTATCTGCGGGTTCGATTTGCCGAGTATAATGTCAACAACGTAATCTATATTAAAGCGTTCATCAAGTTCGTTGATGGTATCAAGCACTATCTTCGAGCTGTCGCGCACTTCCAGTTTTTCTTTCGGGTGCAGGCAGTTATCGCAGTTACCGCAGTTGTCTTGTTTCAGTTCTTCACCAAAATAGTGCAGCAACAGTTTACGGCGGCATACGCCACTTTCAGCATAAGCTACTGTTTCTGATATGAGTTGTGCACCCATTTCGCGCTCGCTCAGCGGCTTGTCGCGCATCAGGTGTTCCAGCTTCTGTACATCTTTATGAGAGTAGTACAATACGCATTTACCTTCCAGCCCATCGCGCCCTGCACGTCCTGTTTCCTGATAATAATTTTCTAAAGATTTGGGTATGTTGTAGTGTATTACAAAGCGTACATCGGGCTTGTCTATACCCATGCCGAATGCAATAGTAGCCACTATCACATCTACCTCTTCCATCAAAAACTGGTCTTGCCTTTGTGCACGTATGTTGGCTTCGAGCCCCGCGTGGTAGGCTACAGCAGATATACCGTTTGCCTGCAATGTTTGTGCAAGCTCTTCGGTGGTTTTACGGTTCAGCGTATAGATGATACCGCTTTTACCCTTCATGCCGTGTATAAACTTCACCATGTTTTTCAGCACGCTTTCTTTCTTTCCCTTAGGCATTATTTCATAATACAGGTTGGGGCGGTTGAAAGATGCTACATACACATCGGGGTTGCGCAATGCCAGATTTTTTACAATATCGTCCTGCACTTTGGGGGTGGCAGTGGCGGTAAGGGCTATGATGGGCAGTTCGGGGTTTATCTCGTCTATCATATCGCGCAGTTTGCGATACTCAGGGCGAAAATCATGTCCCCATTCAGATATACAGTGCGCTTCGTCCACCGCTACAAACGATATGCTCATATCGGCAAAGAAGGCTATATTCTCTTGCTTGGTAAGTGTTTCTGGTGCCACGTACAGCATCTTGGTGCTGCCGTCCATCAGGTCGCTTTTTACTTTTTTCTGTTGTGCTTTGGTAAGGGTACTGTTCAGAAAGTGGGCTACGTTGTCTTTGCTGCTGTAGCCACGTATCAGGTCAACCTGATTTTTCATTAACGCTATCAATGGCGATACGATGATGGCTACACCATCGCTCAGCAAAGCCGGCAACTGGTAGCAGAGCGACTTACCACCGCCCGTTGGCATGATGACGAATGTATCTTTGCCCGAAAGTATACTCTTGATTATCTTTTCCTGCTCTCCCTTAAATCCATCAAACCCAAAATGCTCCTGCAGAGCCTTTTTAAGGTTCACTTTTCCTTTAGTGGTAACGGCACCCATAAATAACAATTTTTAACCTAACGTATAGTTCAAATCATCCGCAATCTTTATATGAAATCGTTGTTATAGCAGCGGCCTTTGGCGAAAGGTGTGCGAAAATAACGATAATCAAGTTAAGAAAATCAAAAGAGATATGCAAGGGTTTCCCTTAATATGAGATTAACCGGAGGTTAAAATTTGTATTCCCGTACGGGCAGGGTATCGGGGCATTCGGTCAGCAGTGTGGCTACGGGCTTGTGCAGGGTGGGGTGCACAATGGTAGCGGCAATATCTGCCAGCGGCACAAGGGCAAAGCGGCGGTTTTGTAATTGCGGGTGGGGTACACGCAGGGCAGGTGTGTCAACTACTTCATTATTATACAGTAATATATCAATATCCAACGTGCGCTGCCCCCACAGTACGGTACGCTGCCTGCCAAGCTGGGCCTCTATGCTTTGCGTTAGCTCCAGCAATGCAAGCGGCGGGCGGGTGGTTGCTATACACAAAGCCATATTCAGAAAATCGGGCTGGTCTTCCTTGCCCCATGCAGCCGTTTCGTACACGGCAGATTGCTCCATGATGCGACATCCATCTGCCAACAACAAAGCCATCGCTTTATCAAACCAGTCCAAACGATTGCCCTCGTTGCTGCCGAGGAGTAAGTAAACAGTGTTAAGCCGTGAGTCGTGAGCCATGCGTAGCGAGTAGCAAAGATAGTGGTAACTTTAGTGATGTTAAAAACTGCTTTTTGCGCTTTATTCAATTACAATAAAAGATATCAATCATGAAGATGTTAAAAGATATGTGGATTTTTTTAAGTACTAATATCGATACAATCGAAAAGGTTTCAAATATAGTTATTGCTTTTACTACATTAATTTCACTATTCATTACTTGGAAAGTTTATCATGTTGGGCAAATCCAATTTGAAAAAAATTTAGAAAGAACAGATGAGCAAATCAACTTAATTAAAGACGAAAGGAAGAGAACTTTAGAATTAGGCAAGCCTATTATGGCAGTTCCAACATCTGGCGTATCTGTAGATTTTAAGAACAATGAATATAAAATGTTATTTAAGCTACAAAATTATGGTAGTAGACCGGCGGACAGGGTAAAAATCGATTTGTATACATTTAAAAAAACTAATGCTAATCAATATGTAGAAGTTGGTAATAGTTATCATTACACATATACAAATTCTATTGTGCCAAGCACGCAGGTTGACTTATTTCATGTATTGCAAACTAATGTAGATACTAAGATTTACGTTTATTTATTACTAACATACTGTGATGACTTTACTAATAGCGAAATCCCTAAAAGTTTCTTATATACTATACTAGAGAAGAATTCTTTGGAAGATAAAAAAGAAACGCAGCTATGGGGAGCAAGTCTTCATGACAAGATAGAGATAGATAACATCTTGAAACAAAGAAAGTAAGCTAAGCAACATATCTAATGCATATGTGTAATAATTAATGACTAAAGTCTACAAAGCTTTTGTTCCTACGGAACATTTTGAGATAGAAGGCTTTTTATCAACTATTTTCATCGTCATTGCTTTTGTTGCGGTAATAATTGAGCATCAGAGCTTCGAGTTCTCTTTGCTTTAACGTAGGAGTTGCTAATATCATAAACATACCTGTAATAGGTGTGCAGATGAGTGATAGAAAGAATATACCTACCTCGCTAATGCCTCTTTCTTTTGCAAAACCCGTTAGAATGTAGCATACAGACAGGTGAATAATGATAAGAATAATGTACATGATTTATTTGTTTGGATATTATTAGATTTTTTCTCTAGTGCCCGTTTGCAAAAGAGATGCACAATAAGTCCCTCCTTGGGCGGAGTTGGACAGGCTCTAATGCCCACTTCCCTTCGCCCTTAGCAACTTCCCTTCAATATTATATGCTCCCACCTCGTGCAGGTTTTTCAGCAGCTTTTGGTAAATGGCGCATAGCGGGTTGCTTTCTACATCGGCAAGGTATTGTATCAGTGCTTCCAGTTCTTTTTTCTTCAGCTTGTAGGCTTGCTCTACAAATATTTCGGGGTGGTCTGCCGCTACTACCAGTACTATGTGTTGCAGCCTGTCGCTCACACCGCTGCTCCATTTCATGTCTTTACAAATGCCCACACCTATTTTCAGCACACTATCGGGCAGTACTTTGCCTGCTTCTTCCAGTGCCGTCAGGTAAGGTTCATATACATAATGCAATTGCTTGCGGTCGTCAGGGTCAAACACGGCTACAAAAGCATCTTTTGTTTTAGGGAAGCTGTTCAGGTAGTCGAGCTGCTGAATAATAGCAAGCCTGTTTTTATCCAGTATCTGGTACGATTTCCATACCTTTTCCGCATCAGGTATCAGCGGGTTGTGTACATCCTGTGCCATTGCAGGCAGGCATCCCCAAGCCATCAACCATATAAATAATACATACCGCATACCGATATTCAGCGTTTATTGGCAAGTTAAAAATAAAACTTCACCTACTATCTACCCCCGTTCGCCGATTTTCAGGATATACACACATTGTTTTACCTGTATATTTGCGTGGTTATTAGCAGATAACTCAAAATCTCAAACTAAAACTGATGAAACAATTCTTTAAAATGTTCTTTGCATCGCTGCTGGCGATGATTGTAACGGGCATTATCATTTTCGGTGTGTTTATCGGCCTTATCGTATCGGCTGTTTCCAGCTCTATGAAGTCTGACAAAGAACCGCAGGTAGCTAAAAACACAGTACTGACTATAGACCTCAGCAAACGCCTGCACGAGCAGAGCGAGCGCAACTCATTGGCCATATTTGCAGATGGCGATGAAAACAGCGTAGGTGTGTACCATGCCATCAATGCGCTGCAAGAGGCTAAAGAAGATGATAACATCAAGGGTATTCTCATTAAGCTGAATCCGAGTGGCAATGGCTGGGCAACTATGCAACAATTGCGTGGTGCTATACAGGATTTTAAAACAAGCGGCAAGTTTGTATATGCATACGGTGAAAACATAACACAAGGTGCATACTACATGGCTACGGCGGCAGACAGCATCTTCCTGAACCCGATGGGCGATATGGAATTGAAAGGTTTCGCTACCATATTATCTTTCTTTAAAGGGACGCTCGATAAACTGGAACTGGAACCTGAAATATTCTACGCGGGCAAATTCAAAAGTGCTACAGAGCCTTTCCGTGCAGATAAAATGAGCGATGCCAACCGTGAGCAGATTGCTGAGTTCCAAAAAGACTTCTGGAGCGAATTCCTGCAAGCATCATCACAGTTTACAAAACTTGATACTACTGCGCTGCATCAATTGGCTGCAAGCGGTACGATAGAGTTTCCGCAGGATGCTTTGAAAAACAAACTGGTGTCAAACCTGTTGTATTGGGATGAGGTAGAAAACCGCATCAAAGCTAAAACAGGTGGCAAAGAAAAAGACAAGATAAAATACATGAGCCTGTCTGAATACGCATCTACCGTCAGCGATGATGAAGGTGGCGATAACCGCGTGGCAGTATTGTTTGCAGAAGGCAATATAGTAGATGGTGAAAGCGATGATGACTACCAGATAGCATCGCAAGACATGATAGAACAGATACGCAAGCTGCGCAATAATGATAAAGTAAAAGCAGTGGTATTGCGTGTCAACTCGGGTGGTGGTAGTGCATTGGCATCAGAAGTAATACTGCGCGAATTGCAACTGCTGAAAGCTAAAAAACCTTTGGTAGCCTCTATGGGCGATGTGGCAGCATCGGGTGGTTATTATATCCTTTGTCAGGCAGACAGCATCTTTGCGATGTCCAATACTATAACAGGCAGCATCGGTGTATTCACCATGATGTTTAACAGCGAAAAACTATGGCGCAATAAAATGGGTGTTACGTTTGATGGTGTGAAGAATGCTCCTTATGCCGACTTCCCCAATGGTATACGCCCGCTGACGGCAGACGAAGCAGCCAAAGTGCAACGCTCGGTAGATAATATATATACCATCTTCAAAAGCCGTGTGGCTGCTGGTCGCAAAATGGACGTAGCAATGGTAGATAGCTTTGCACAAGGCCGTGTATGGAGTGGTACGGATGCATTGCAGATAAAACTGATAGATGGACTCGGCAATCTGGACCGTGCCATAGCCAGCGCGGCAGCATTAGCAAAACTGAAAGACTATAATACAGTAACCTACCCCGAACCGATAGATAAGTTTGAGAATATGCTGAAGCGCTTTAAAGGCAACAACGCCAGCATAGCAGAGCAAGTTGTGAAGAAAGAATTTGGTAAAGAATACGACTGGTACAGGCAACTGAAACAACTGCAAAAAATGAATGGTAGCGTAATGGCACTCATGCCGTTTGCTATTGAAACGAGGTAGTTAACAGTATTTTAATACAATACGGAAAGCCCGCGGGATGATAACCCGCGGGCTTTTTCATTTTTCTTCCATTTCTGTAAAACCAAAACAACCAATCTGCCGTATTTGATACGGTAACACAATTATTAAACTTTAAAAAATCAACTTGTATGAAACGTATCATGTTCATGCCCGTAGTAGCAGCGGCTTTGTTTGCATTTAACCCCGAAACGGCACTGGCTAAAAAAGGAGAGAAAACAGTAATGGTAGGCGGTGCGCCCATGTACCCCTCAAAAAACATTGTAGAAAACGCGGTGAACTCTAAAGACCACACAACGCTGGTAGCGGCTGTTAAGGCAGCAGGCTTGGTAGAAACTTTGCAAAGCGCAGGGCCGTTTACGGTTTTTGCACCTACCAATGTGGCATTTGATATGCTGCCCGCAGGTACGGTAGATAATCTGCTGAAGCCTGAAAATAAAAGTGCTTTGACGGGTGTACTTACCTACCACGTAGTAGCAGGCAAATGGAGCGCGCAGCAAATAATGGATGCCATCAAAAAAGGTGGTGGCAAATACACTGCCAAAACAGTACAGGGTGAAGAATTGACTTTTATGTGGAAAGACAACTGGCTGTGGATAAAAGACGCTAAAGGCGGTATGGCTAAAGTAACTATCAAAGACGTAAATCAGAGCAATGGTGTGATACACGTGATAGACCATGTATTGCTACCATAATTAATGTGACTGTACGGCGGATTTTTTTGTAAGCTTCATAGTATCTTTAGGGGGAATTTTTATTCTCCCTTTTTTATTACAACTAAAATCAGACGGTGAAAAAAGAGTGTATATCGGTATTCGATATTTTTAAGATAGGAGTAGGTCCCAGCAGTTCGCACACACTTGGCCCCTGGCGCGCTGCCCTAAGGTTTGTAGATACCATCAGGCAGAAAGGGATAGACAACGTACAGGCTGTAAAAGTGTTGCTCTACGGCTCGCTGGCTAAAACGGGTAAGGGACACGGTACAGATGTTGCCGTAATACTGGGGCTGAATGGTGAAGACCCTGTAACGTTTGACGTAAATGAAATAACACCTCGCCTCAAGCAGATAGCTACAGAAAAGAAAATGAATCTAGGCCTGTCGAGGGTGATAGATTTCGACCCTGCGCATGATGTCGTATTCTTGATGGACGAAAGTCTGCCATACCACCCTAATGCAGTTACTTTCCTATGCACGTTCAATAACGGGGAAGAAATAGCGGAAACATTTTACTCTATAGGAGGGGGCTTTGTGGTAAAAGAGGGTGAAGAAGGCGGCAGTGCAAATGATATTGACTTACCCTTCCCGATAGACAAAGCAGACGACCTGCTGCATTGGTGCCGCAAAACAGGGCTGCATATTTACGAGGTAGTAATGGAAAACGAACACGCCTGGCGCAGCGAAGCTGATACCAGAAAAGGTGTGTTGAAGATATGGGAAGTAATGCGCGACTGCATTTATCGTGGTTGCCATATCAGCGGAGAGCTGCCGGGTGGCTTGCAGGTAATGCGCCGTGCTGCAGGGCTTAATAAAAAACAACTGAAAGGCAGAACATATAACAATCATACGGAGTGGGTACAAGCTATCCGAGAGGGTGGCCATAGTTTTCAGTATATACTCGATTGGGTAAGTTGTTTTGCATTAGCAGTCAATGAAGAGAATGCATCTTTCAGCCGTGTAGTAACTGCACCTACCAATGGTGCTGCGGGTGTTGTGCCTGCCGTATTGCATTACTTCATTACGTTTTGCGATGGATTTGACGATGATAAAATAGTCCACTTCCTGCTTACAGCATCAGAGATAGGCAGCATCTTCAAAAAAGGAGCTACGTTGTCTGCAGCTATGGGCGGTTGTCAGGCAGAGATTGGCGTATCGTCGGCCATGGCTGCCGCTGCACTTACCGAAAGTCTTGGCGGCAATGCACGCCAATGCCTGATGGCAGCAGAGATTGCCATGGAGCACCACTTGGGGCTCACTTGCGACCCTGTTGGCGGACTGGTACAAGTACCATGTATAGAACGCAATACGATGGGGGCAATAAAAGCCATCACCGCATCGCAGCTGGCACTGCAAAGCAACCCCGACAATGCCAAAGTTTCGCTAGACCATGTAGTACAAACCATGTGGGAAACTGCTTTGGATATGAACCATAAATATAAAGAAACAGCAGAGGGCGGCCTTGCTACAAAAGTACCTTTGAGCCTACCTGAATGCTGATGACAGATGCAATTGCTATTCTATAACATATTCCTCTTACTGTATCGCATAGCGGTGCGTGTAACTGCTTTGTTTGGCAACAAAGCAAAGCTGTGGCTGCGAGGCAGGCGTGGCTTGTTGGATAAAATAGCGGCAGACCTCAATGGCAAAAACGAACAACGAATATGGGTGCATTGCTCATCGCTCGGCGAGTTTGAACAGGGCAGGCCTTTGATAGAAGCCATTAAAGCGCAATACCCCAATTATAAAATCGTACTCACTTTCTTCTCGCCATCGGGCTACGAAATACGTAAAAACTACGCTGGTGCAGATTATATCTACTATCTGCCAATGGATGGACGTAGCAACGCGCGCAGGTTTATTTCTCTAGTTAATCCTGCATTGGCAGTGTTTGTAAAGTACGAGTTTTGGTACTATTACCTCACCCAACTGAAAGCAGCCGTAGTACCTGCCATATTGGTATCAGCTGCATTCCGCAAATCGCAACCGTTTTTTAAATCAAGTGGTAGTTTGTTCAGGAAGATGCTCTGTTGTTTTGATTACCTATTTGTGCAGGACGATCAATCAAAACGCTTGTTAGCAACAATCGGGTTGAACGATAATGTAATAGTAGCAGGCGATACCCGCTACGACAGGGTGACTACGATTGCTGCGAGTGTAAAGTCCTTTCCGCTCATTGAAAAATTTAAGGAGAATGATAAGTTATTAATAGCTGGCAGCACATGGCCTGTTGATGAAGACCTGCTGAAACAGGCACTCAGCATACTACCCGAAGATTGGAAGATGGTGATAGCACCGCACGAGGTTGATGATGCGCATATACAATCGCTGCACGATATGTTTGCCGGGCATAGTGTTTTATATTCTCAAATGGACAAAGAGCCCTGTGGTTACCGTGTGCTGATAATTGACAATATAGGTATGCTGGCAAGCCTGTATAGCTATGGAGATATAGCGTATGTAGGTGGTGGCTTTAACGATGGCATCCACAATGTGCTGGAGCCTGCCGTATTTGGCCTGCCCGTATTCTTTGGCCCCAAGTACGATAAATATGTTGAAGCCAAGGCTTTGGTATCGCGTATGTACGCATTCCCTATCACCGACAAAGCGCATTTTAACAATTCCTTGACCGCACTACTCGATGACGATGCCCGTCGTCAAACCATGCAAAAAGCTATACAGGCATACATTGCAGCGCAAACAGGGGCTACTAATCGGGTATTGGAAGTGGTTGGCGCTCAATGGCTTAAATAGGCTGTGCCTGCTTTCCCGCTCTCGCTTTATTTGCGTAGTTTTGCACTCTAAATTTTAAGACAATGCCAGGTACAGAACTATTTGGTGCAGAAGAAAAAAAAGAAATAGCCGACGTATTAGAAACAGGTATTCTTTTTCGTTACAATCATGATGCACAACGCAACGGCATCTGGAAAGCTAAAGACTTTGAAGCGGAAGTAAAGAAAATAACAGGGGCAAAGTATGCACACGCTGTCAGCAGTGGTTCTACTGCCGTAGCGGCGGCTTTAGCGGCTGCAGGCATTGGTGCGGGCGATGAAGTGATTGTTCCCCCTTTTACGTATATAGCAACTGTTGAGGCTGTACTGTTTATCGGTGCGTTGCCCGTATTTGCCGAAATAGATGAAACCTTGTGCCTGAGTGCGGAAGGTATCCGCAAAGCCATCACACCGAAAACAAAAGGTGTATGCCTTGTGCATATGTGCGGTGGCATGGCCGATATGGATGGCATCATGCAGGTAATCAACGAACACAACCTGATATTGGTTGAAGATGCGGGGCAAGCATTCGCAGCATCTTACAAAGGTACTGCTACCGGTTTGTTTGGTAAGGCAGGTTCTTACTCGTTCGACTTCTTTAAGATTGCTACAGCAGGTGAGGGTGGAGTGTTGGTAACCAACGACGAGCAGGTATATAAATATGCAGATTCTTATTGCGATCATGGGCACGACCATATTGGCAACAACCGTGGCATGGAGCAACACCCGATATTAGGCTTCAACTACCGCATCAGTGAGCTGCATGCAGCTGTTGGTGTTGCGCAAACCCGCAAAGTGCCACAGATACGTGAGGCTAATAACAAGCATAAAAAAATGTTGGTGGATATACTGAGTCAGACTGCAGGAATATCATTTGCAACATTAGCAGACCCTAATGGCGATTCAGCCACATTCCTCAATATATTACTCCCTGACACTGAAGCGGCTAAACGCACAGTTGCAGAATTCAATAACGCGGGTATTACAGGCTTCAACTACTGGTATACCAATATGTATCACTTTATCAATCAGTGGGACCATATTAAAGAGATGCGTACAGCATCAAAACTACCGATAGAAATACTGGGCGCACCGCAAGACTACACAAATCTTCATCTGCCAAAGTCGCAAGAGGTAGTAGGGCGTCTTATATCTTTTGGTATCCGTTGTACATGGACAGAAGAAGAAGTGAAACAACTGGCTGCAAAAATTTCAGATTGCGTTAAAAAAGCATTGGCTACCGCACATGCATAAGAATTTCAAGAACATCGAAAAAGTTGTATATGGGCGAGGTGCGTTCGATACAATGGATGGCATACTGGCACCTGTACGTAGCGAAAACAAGCAATATATTGTCTTCCTTGTAGATAACTATTTCAACAACAGCCAACTCGCAAAACGTATTCCTGCAAAAACGGAAGATGTAGTAAAATACATAGATGTAGACCCTCACGAACCTACTACAGAGCAAATAGATAATTTAAGGGACGATATATTGGCAAGCAAAGGTTTGCCATCGGGTGTAGTAGGCATTGGTGGCGGCAGTATAATGGATATTGCCAAAGCATTATCGCTGATGTTTACCAACGAGGGCTCTTCCACACTTTATCAGGGACTCAACCTCATTAAGAAGCCCGGCATCTACCACCTCGGTGTTCCAACCATTTCAGGAACGGGTGCAGAGGTTTCTATGACGGCGGTGCTTACCGGGCCTGAAAAGAAACTAGGCTTGAAATGCGACTGGACAGTCTTCAATCAGGTGATACTTGACCCTGAACTGATTGCCAGTGTGCCACGCGATAAATGGTTCTACACAGGTATGGATACTTACATCCACTGTATAGAATCTGAAAACGGTATGCTTAACAATGCTTTCAGCCATGCCTATGCAGAGCAATCGCTGAAACTTTGCCGTGATATTTACTTGGGCGATGAAGCAGGACAAACAGCTGAGAATGACGATAAGCTGATGGTAGCATCACTGATGGGCGGGCTTAGCCTTACCTATTCTGAAGTAGGTGTTTGCCATGCATTGTCTTACGGCCTCTCTAAAATACTGGACGAGAAACATTGTTATGCCAACTGCCTTGCATTTCAACATTTAGCAGATTATTACCCCGATGGTGTTGCAGAATTCAGAATCATGTTGCAAAAACACAATATCACACTGCCGCAAGGGTTGAGCAATAACTGGAGCGATGAAACGATTACAGCTATGGCACAGGTAGCATACAACCTGCCGCATATGTGGAACCACGCCATTGGTACAGACTGGAAAGAAAAAATAACGATTGATACAATAAAAGCGCTATACAAGCGCATGTAATATATTATGAGCGCAAAGAAAATTGCTGTAGGAAATATTCAATGTGGTGCAGATGAGTTATTCCTCATTTCAGGGCCTTGTGTTATTGAAGATGAGAGCATCATGATGAAAACCGCCGAAACATTGAAAGAAGTAGGCGAAAGATTGAATATTTCAATCATCTACAAGTCGTCTTTTACCAAAGACAATCGTAGCAGCCTGAAATATTACGATGGCCCCGGTTTGGATAAAGGCATCAAAATACTGGCGAAGGTAAAAGAGCAGTTTGGATTCCCTGTACTTACAGATATTCATTATCCTGACCAGGCAGCACCCGCAGCCGAAGTGTGTGATGTATTACAAATACCTGCTTACCTCTGTATGCAGTCGGGTTTGCTGAAAGCAGCCGCCGCTACTGGTGCAGTTATTAATATAAAACACGGGCAGTTCTTAGCCCCTGAAAACATGAAGCATCCTGTGGGTAAATGTGTAGATGCAGGCAATGATAAAATCATCCTTACAGAGCGTGGTTATACTATGGGTTATAACGACTTAGTGGTTGACCCTCGTGCTTTTTATCACATGGGACAGTTAGGTTATCCGGTTGTGTTTGATATTACACACTCCATCCGCAAATACGGCATACCAAGTGCCGATGCAAAAGGTGGTGCGCGCGAGTTTTTGCCTGTATTGGGCAGGGCAGGCGTAGCAGCTGGTGTGGATGGTGTATTTATAGAAACCCACCCAGAACCTGAAAAAGCCCTTTGTGACGCAGCCAGCCAGCTTTGTGTGTACGATTTGGAAGAATACCTGAAACCACTGATTGAATTACACAATCTGGAGGTTAAATACAGGAAATAACCTCTTTTTAATTTTTTACTTTTTACTTTTGCGTTTTAATTATGGAATTATATTTAGATTCTGCCAATCTGAAAGAGATTGAAGAAGGTTTTAAACTAGGCTTCCTCAACGGCCTCACCACTACACCTACATTCATGCAGCGCGAAGGTATTACCGATATAGATGGTACTATCGTGAAGCTGAGTAAAATGGTGCCGGTTTTACAAATAGAAGCACTGGGCGATACAGCTGAAGATGTGCTGAAAGAAGCACACAGACAGCTGAACCTCGGGTTAGATCCAAAGAAGACGGTCTTTAAAATACCGGTTTCGCTGGAAGGTGTGCGTGCCTGCCACTTGCTGCGCAAGGAGGGTTTGTTGGTGAATGTACACTTGGTATATACTTTGCAACAAGCATATATGGCTATGCATGCAGGTGCTACGTACGTATGCCCGCTGGTAGGCCGCCTGCAAGATCAGGGACATGATGCACTTACATTGGTAGAGCAATGTGTAGATGCGGTTGACCATTATGGCTACGATACTAAAATCATGTTCAGTTCTGTACGCCACAACGAACATGTGCGCAATGCCATCAATATAGGTGTTCACACCATCACGGTACCATTAAAAGTATTAAAGAGCCTGACGGAAAATAACTTTACTACAGTAGGTACGGAACAGTTTTTGGTTGATACACGCCTGATGACAGTACGTGTAAAAGAAGCAGCAAACGGCATCAACCCGATTGTGTCTGCAGACGATACGTTACAGAGCGCATTGGTGAAAATGACCGGCTATGGCTTCGGTGCTGTAACAGTTACCAATGCAGATGGAAGTGTGAAAGGTGTATTTACCGATGGCGACATCCGCCGCTTATTGCAGAATGAAGGCGAGCAAATACTGGGTAAGAAAATGGGTGACATGCAATACGGTACGCCTATAAGTGTTGATGCAAATGCTTTGCTGAATGATGCTGCTGTCATTTTCAAGAAAACAAATGTAGATACCATACTGGTAACCGAAAATGGTAAACCTGTTGGTATGCTTGATATACAAGACCTGAAAGGGTTGTAGTTAAAAATCCGAAATACGAATATTGAAATCCTAAACAGTTAAAGCGTTTAGGATTTTTCTTTTTTATACATTTGATTATTATAGTATTCAGATTTCGGATTTAGAAATTAGGATTTAGAATTTTACAAAATGGACATCAATACCATCATCAGCCATTTTAAAGGCAGCTTTATAACACCAATACAGGATATGCAGGAAAAGCTATCGCGTATCAAAGCCTATATATTCGATTGGGATGGCGTTTTTAATGATGGTGTGAAAGATGAAAACGGCACCAGCAGTTTCAGCGAGGTAGATGCAATGGGTACTAATATGCTCCGTTTCAATCACTATCTCCGCCACAATGATGTACCAATTGTTGCCATCATATCAGGTGAGCGAAACAGTGCTGCATGGATATTAGCAAAGCGTGAGTGTTTTCATGGCGTATATAGCCGCATTAAACTGAAAACGGAAGCCTTGCAACACCTGTGCGACAAGCATGGTATCCGACCCGAAGAAGTAGCATTTGTATTTGATGACGTGTTGGATTTTGGCGCTGCTGAAAAATGCGGTTTGCGCATTATGATACCTCGTCCTTGTGCACCTTTATTAGCTGAGTTTGCCGTACAAAACGGATTGGTTGATTATATGACTGCCTGTGTTGGTGGCGAGGGTGCAGTGCGCGAAGCAGTAGAATTGCTGACAGGCATTAGCGGGATGTACAACGAAACTATTGCCAACCGTATGCATTATGGCGAGGTTTATAAAACGTACATCACCCTGCGCAACGAAACGGTGCCGGCATTTTACATCAGCAAAGATTCTCAAATTATAGAAGAACATTAGTATTTATGATAGTTGGTATAATACCTGCACGCTACGCTTCTACACGTTTTCCTGGTAAGCCGTTAATAAACATACAGGGTAAAACGATGATACAACGTGTATACGAACAGGCATCAAAAAGTAGTTTGCTCGATAAAGTAGTAATAGCTACTGACGATGCCCGTATTGCAGAGCACGTCGTGTCTTTCGGTGGAGAAGTGGTGATGACGAAAGAAGAACACCCAAGCGGCACAGACCGTTGCTGGGATGCGTTGCAGCAAATTGGGGGTAATTATCAATATGTCATCAATATACAAGGCGATGAGCCATTCATAGATCCATCGCAGATAGATTCACTGGCAGGCGTACTGAAAGATGTCGGTACAGAGTTAGCAACACTTATCATACCTGTTGATAATTATGAAGTGTTGTTTGATATGGGTGAGGTGAAAGTGGTGCTGAATGATAATATGGAGGGTATGTATTTCAGCCGTATGGTAATACCTTATATAAAAAGTGTGCCGCAGGAAGATTGGCATAAGCACCATAAGTATTATCGCCATGTCGGTATGTATGCTTATCGTACAGATGTGTTAGAAAAAATATGCAAACTCTCTGTTTCATCTCTTGAGAAAGCAGAGTCTTTAGAACAGCTCCGCTGGCTGGAAGCAGGCTTCAAAATAAAATGTGCTATCACCAACTTTGACAGCCATTGCATTGATACCCCCGAAGATGTAGAGAAGGTATTGAGGCTGATGAATATTTCTTAAGGCAATAACTCCCACCCGATTTTTTTAAAAGTGGAAACACCAAACTGCTTCTCGTTTTGCAGATTGAGTGTGTTGCCCTGTAGTACAGTATTGTAATAATGTAGCGCTGCTTCTTTAGCCGGCTCTCGCCCTGCAAGAGATAAGAAATTACTATGTCCCTTTCCGCAAAGGGTATTGAAATTTATATACTGTACCCGTTTGCTGATGTTGCGCACAGGTTTGTTGCCCAGTTGTATTTTTTTACTGGCAAGATATGCCATCTGCAAAGTCAGATCATCCTGATTATAATTAACATAGATGTTCTTTGCGAAGCTGATTTTGTCAAGCCATTTTTTATGTCCCCGCCTCGGTACGCATGGTGCATTCAGTATGATGTTACTTACCCAAACACTGCTATTCAGTTTATTGGTCATGTTGTGCTTAACCATTTGCCTGATGACATGATTGCCCATGCTGTGGTAAAACATACTGATATTGCCGGCACCTAATTTGCCGGCTTCTTTCAGTCGTTTTACTTCTTCAAACGCAGGAGTAAAATCTTTATATGCAGTTCGTGCATTGCCAATGGCAAAGAAATAATTGCCCAATGATTTTTTAGTTGTTGTGATGCTTGGATAGTCAAACAAAATAACATTCACACCATACTGACCTGCCATGCTCATGCCACGATAAATGTCACTCGTAAAAAGTTTACCCATGCCTTCCGTATACATCACCCAGTTTCTGCTCTTATCGGGTATATATTGTATAGCTTTTTCAAGGCTTGCTACTTCCAGCACATTCCAATTCCCGTTTCTGCTGAATACAAAATAATAATGCAACACCGTGCCATCCCGTTCCTCACTCATATAGCGGAGCGCGTCTGTGCTTGTTTTGCGATTGCTTACTACTACAATCGCAGTGTCACTTGCTTTTACCGGGCTTGCAGGCAGATGCTTAACTAACGGGCATTTTTGCCAGTATGTCTCATCATTAAAATGCCCTATGGGGTTGCCTTGTGAACGGGCAATAACAGGCAATAATATCAATAACAGTGTAGCTAATTTTGGCATAATCTATTAACGAACATACACATAAAAATGTTTTCGGCACTATACACCAAAAGGGGGATAGGTTTTTGGCTGATATTCAATAATTTCAGCCCTCAGTTTATCAAATCATTTGTATGCATTATAAAAAGCTTGCCCTTGCGGGTATTGTATTGTCAACCTTTACTGCACAGGCACAGAAAAAACAATTTACCATTACAGAAGCTACCAACGGTATGACGAGTACGCTTGCCCCCAAAGGCTTAAAACAGGTAAGTTGGGAACCAGGTACTGCTAAAATGTATCAGGTAGCGAATGACGCATGGTTCAGTACACATTTTCCTGATGGTAAAGTAGATACGGTGCTACGCCTGAAAGAACTGAACGAAGCCATCAACGGCAAGCTGAAAAGCATACCGTCTATCAGGTGGATAGATAAAGGTTATGTGTATTTCCAAACAGGGAATGATTTGAAAAAAGGCACTAAAACCGCCGCTGGTTATATGTGGGAAAACTGGATGACACTACCCGAAAAAGCTGCTAACACAGTGATAGACAAAAGCCTGAACATAGCTTACACTATAGACAATAACTTGTATCTGATTAATAAGGACAAACAAACAAAACAACTAACTGACGATAAGGACAAAGACATCACCAACGGTGCATCAAACGTACATCGCAATGAGTTTGGCATTGAGGGTGGTATCTTCTTCTCGCCCAACGGTAATAAACTTGCATACTACCACATGGACCAGACAATGGTGGCAGACTATCCTGTAGTAAACTGGTTGGTAACACCAGCCGTAAATGAAAATGTAAAATACCCTATGGCAGGCGGTACATCTCACTCTGTGCAGTTGCGTGTATATAGCATTGCATCGGGTAAAACAACTACTGTACAAACCACAGGCCCTAAAGACCAATACCTGACTAACATTAGCTGGAGCCCCGATGAACGTTTTATTTTCATAGCTATTGTAAACCGTGCACAAGACCGTATGTGGCTGAACCAGTATGATGCGGAAACGGGGATGTTTGTAAAAACACTGTTTGAAGAAACCAGCGATAAGTATATAGAGCCGTTACACCCTATGACGTTCCTGCCTGAAAGCAATGATAAGTTTATTTGGTGGAGTCAACGCGATGGGTATATGCACCTATATCTGTATAACACACAAGGCAAATTGCTGCAACAGCTTACAAAAGGGAAATGGGTAGTGAACGATATATTGGGCATGAACAAAGAACGCCAGCAAATTATCATAGCTGCTGCAAAAGAAAGCCCACTTGAAAAACACAGCTACACCGTCAACTGGAATAATGGTAACATACGCCGTATAGATATAGGTGCAGGTGTGCATACTGCCTTGCCCAACGAAAGCGGCGAGTATATATACGATGTATATAGTGGTGCAGGTGTGCCAAAGCGCACAATGGTTGTAGGTACTAACAACGGCTACAGCGAAACACTACTGGATGCCACCAATACACTGGCAGACTATGAACGCCCTGAAATAAGAAACGTAACACTCTACGCAAGCGATGGCACACCGTTGTATGGTAAGCTGATACTGCCTACCAACTTTAGCGAGCGAAAGAAATACCCGGTAGTAGTGTACCTGTACAACGGTCCGCACGTGCAGTTGATACGCAACACATTCCCCGAAAGTGGTAACCTGTGGTACGAGTATATGGCACAGCGTGGTTATGTAGTGTTTACGATGGACGGGCGCGGCAGTGCCAACCGTGGCTACGATTTTGAAAGTGCTATGTGGGGCAAGCTGGGTACGGTAGAAATGGAAGACCAGCTAAAAGGTGTTGCTTATCTGAAATCGCTGCCGTTTGTAGATGGCAACCGTATGGGTGTACATGGCTGGAGCTTTGGCGGGTTTATGACAACATCGCTGATGTTGCGCCACCCGGGTGTATTTAAAGTAGGTGTAGCTGGCGGCCCCGTTATGGACTGGAAGATGTACGAAATTATGTACACCGAGCGCTACATGGATACCCCGGAAGAAAACCCTGATGGCTATGATGGCAATAACCTGCTGGATAAAGTAAAGAGCCTGAAAGGCAAGCTGATGCTCATTCACGGCACTAACGACAATGTAGTGGTGTGGCAGCACAGTATAGACTTTATCAAAAAATCAGTAGACGAAAATGTGCAGGTGGATTACTTTGTATATCCCGGATA
>CALESY010000083.1 GCA_937919945.1 uncultured Chitinophagaceae bacterium
CACCGCTTAATTTCAGCCAGACGGATATTAACGTAGCGGATGCGAGGCTGGAAAACCCAAGTACAGGGGTCTATCGCCTTATCATTACCGAATCAGACGGTACGACCTACCCTGTTGACCTGACCGCCTTACTGGCAACGGTTACGCAGAACACCGAACACATCACCTTGTCTGGTAACGGGACACCGCAGAACCCGTTGAATGCGGTGCTTTCACAAACATTTTTAGACAGCATCCCACGCAAGCTGGATGCACTCGAAGATGTGTCGGTTCCCATAGATGTCATCAATCAGGAAGCCCTCATTGGTACAGGTGTGGTCTTGGCATGGGACGCTGCTAACAACCAATGGGTACCCAAATCCGCAGGTACAGTCGGACAGGCCAATGAAATAACCGAGGTGTTCCGTAACCTTACCAGCGGTGACCACGTAAACCTGAGTTATGCCATATCCCAGATTGATACGGCCAGTATCAAAGTGTACCGCAACGGGCTGCGACTGGAGAATATGATAGACTACCGATATAACAATGCGGGCTTACCGAACGGTATTGTACTGGCAGGTGGGTTCACAGAAGGATATGCTGAGAAAATCATCGTGGACTACCGCCTTAAACCCGGTGTCCCTATAAGTTAATTTTTTCAGCCGGCAGGGTACGGGTTGTACACCTGTACACCCCCCTTGCCGGCTGCTTTTATAACATAGTATGAGGCTATTATACGAACGATTGATACACAGGCTGACGGCAGCCACGCCGCGCAAAGATGTGTTACGATGGGCAGTGATGACCGCATTGTATGGTTGTTGTCTGCTGATTAATGAGCATTTTGAATGGGTGGCAGCTTTGGGGTTTACCCTACCGCAACAAGCCCTTATCCGCATAGCCGGTGTGATGCTCTATATTTTTTTAACAAGCTATTCATTTCAAAAAACAAATCATGATGCAACTATTCCGCCTTTTCAAATTCCCGATAACCTGGTGCCTGATATTACTGGCGATCATCATCCTGATGATGGTGCAGACACGGTCTATGCACCGCGAAATCACCAGACTCAACCGCAACCAGGCACTCATACAACAAAGCCAGCAACAAATCCTGTTAACTAACGGGCGTATCGCATCCCAAACAGGGGTCTTGCAACTGAAGCAAAAAGAATTTTTTAACCTGTTCCCGTCCATGCTGGCAGAAGTCCGTCAGTTAGGTATCAGGCCGCGTACCGTACAATCCGCATCCACTGTTGGTTTTGGTGTGCGGCAAGAGCTTTTTGCATCCCTCAAAGACAGCATCGCTTTGGCTACCCATGCGACAACAACCGCCCGCCTGCCACCTGATACTTTGCAGTTTCGCGTGTTCAACTACCGGGATGCCTACTATGACATATCCGGCTATGCATTACGCGACCGACAGGTGCTGCATATCAGCAGCCGCGATACCATGACGCAAGTTGTATTCCGCCGCCGCAAGCACAGATGGTTATGGATATTCAGCCCACGCCTGCTGGAGCAGCGTGTGTATTTTAAAAACCCTCATGCCCATATTTATTATTCACAAACCATTCAGATAGACAGATGAAAGAACAAAATAAAAACGGATGGTTGCTTCCTTTGGGTATCGGTGCAGGTGTATTACTGTTAATAACAGGGCTGAAAAACAAAGCCACTGCTGCCCTTGCAACTGGGGGCGATAAAACCTTGCCATTGACAAGCGATGAGCCAATCGTGCCGGGGCAAATAAATCCAGCACCTGCCCCGTCCTACACCCAGTCGCATTCAGCCAACCCGCAGGATAGTTACGGTGGTGAAGATGCAAGGCAACATATACAGGACGGTGAAGACGACGGGATGCCGTCACAGCCTGAACAAGCATCCTATGATACAGATAATGGTGAGGAAGCGCAGGATACGGATGCTGATGGCAGCGAAGAGGATAATGAAACGGATGCTGATACCACTCACAAAAATGCTACACCGCATTATGTAAGCAGTAAGCAACCGAGTTATCGCCCGGGTGCTACCGTATCGGCAGGTAACAGGTCGGTAGCGTACAGGCCGGGAGCATCCAACCCCAAACAAATACGCTTTGATAACAGAGCGGCTAATACAGGTAATAAACCTAGCATAAAAGCCTATGCAGACCAGTCATCTACATCCGCTGCAAAACCCTTTTTCAAGGTTACGTCAAAACCCTCCATGCGCCAATCGGCCATACCCCGTAACACAGGCATACAAACCTTGCAACCGGTACAGGCTTCCAATATCAAAGCGGTCAGTACGGCTAAGCGACCGGCAACGATATTTCCGTTGCGCATGGGCAGCAGCAACAGCTATGTGAAAGAACTGCAACGACGCATCGGCGTAGCTGCGACGGGTTACTTTGGCACTTCGACACTGGCCACCGTCCGTAAACGCTATGGTGTATCTGAAGTCTCTGAAACTTTGTATAGACAAATTATTACCGGCAAAGCAGTTGTATACAAACCAGCAGTAAAAACGATCGTCAGGCAAAAACCGCTGAAACGAAAAAATATGACGAAAAGACAACCCGTACCTGCTCAAAAGAACAGCGTCAGGTAAGGGCATTGATGCCCTTGTCAGCTTCGTTGTTTGTACTCAACCATCTTGTAATACATGATTTTAAGAACGCAATCTTTTCCTTCTATTCAGTTGCCCAATCCGTTTCCGCAAACGGATATGGTACGTTTTTTTGATCGTATAAAAAACAACTGGCTGCCATATTTCATACAAGCTGCCCATGTGACGGGTTTGCCATTGGCTCTGCTGGTTGCTAAAGCAGCAGTAGAAAGCGGCGGCAACCAACAAACACCTAACCGCTCCTATGTCGGTTTGATGCAGATAGGTAAAACGACCATAACAGCCTGTCTGGATTACCTGCAAGGCAGTATGTATGCAGACGGAAAAAAATGGGCTGCCCCGCCGGCAGTGGCTGCCAAAGCCATCCCCATCATACGCAAATCTTTTCCTGCTTTCGGCAAGGGGGTTGATATACACCCGGATGCAGCTTTTGCATTGGCAAAATCAGCTACGCCTGACGGTGCGGAATTCAATGTACTAATGGGCGCGTTGTATTTACAGTTTCTCTGTCAGCATCCTAAGTTCAAGGACGGCGATGTGGTGAGACTCGATAAAATTATGAGTGCTTATAACACCGGCCCGAATTATTCATTTTATTCCATCCCCGTTGCTGATACCGGCAGCCTGGTTCATGTTATCAGGCGGTCGAGGCTTTCTGCTTCCAAGAAACTGGAGACCAGCAGGCATATCCTTAAATTCTGCGGACAGGGAGGAGCTTTTGATTTATTATTTAACCAAAAATACAAATTGACCTGAAGGGTTATTACAAACATGAGCGCAACCAACCGTGCTGCTATCAGACATGATAACGACTATTATCTGACACCCATGCAGACAGTGAAAGATTTTTTCACTGTCTTCCGTTTATTAGAGCCTGCATTCAACTTATCGCGGGCGCGGGTGCTTGACCCCGCAGCTGGTGGTGACACCAATAACCCCATGCCCTACCCTTTGTATCTATCTGCTATCGGGAACAAGACCGTAACCACATTGGATATTCGCAAGGACAGTAAAGCAGCTATCAAGCAAGATTACCTGCAATGGAAGCGCATCAAAAAATACGATGCTGTTTTTACCAACCCGCCTTTTGAAGCGGCGATCGCATTTATCACCAAAGCATTGTCGGATGTCAAAGAGGGTGGTTTTGTCGGCATGTTGTTACGCCTCAATTTTCTCGGCTCCCTGAAACGAAAATCTTTCTGGCTGCAACACATGCCGAAGTGGATTATCGTCCATGCACGCAGGCCATCATTTATCAAAGGCGGCAATGACTCCGCTGAATATGCGCATATCGTATGGCAGAAAGGTTATACACCAACGCAGAGCCGCTTGGTGATTGTATAAAACAAACAATATTAAACAGATGAAGCTCATTCATATTGACCACCCCAATATACCGACTGCCATGCGTAGTGCTTTTGAAAAGAAAGTAACCGACATCGCAGCCTGGCTGGGTATAGACCCCAACTGGTTAATGCAGGTCATGTATGCGGAAAGTAAAATGAACGCACGCGCTAAAAACATACAGCAGGGACGATTGATTGCTGCCGGGTTGTTACAATGGACAAAAGCATCGGGTTTGCCGGGTGCGCCGAAAACAGTATTGCAATACAATCACCTGCAACAGCTTGACTGGGTAAAAAAATATTTTACGCCCTATCGCGGGAAAATGCACAGTTATTTTGACGTATACCTTGTTACGTTTTTTCCTGCTGCTGTCGGGCAGGGTGATGGCTATGTATTCGCGACCCGTAAACTCCCCGCATCGTTGATTGCCCACCAGAACCCCGCCATCAACACCGTCAAAGACGGGAAAATAACCATGGCTGAATTTAAACAATACGTATGGAGTAGCACCCCCGTTACTGTCCGCAACTTGGTATTTGCAACTGAACAGGTTGTTGAAGCTGTTAAAGCCAAAGCAGCCAAAGTAATATCGGCTGTTAAAGAAGATACCGACCCCTTAACGGATGCAGCGGCGGGCATAGGGACGATACTGGCTTTTTTTTTCTCATCCGCCGCCTGAGACAATAACCATACAACTATGATATTCGATTTTTCAGATCATGTACCACGTAGCGGAGCGCAGCACTATTCATTTGCAAAAGGAGGTATGGCTGGCTTGCAAGGCGGCGCGGCTCATCAGGAATTGTTTGTGCAAAGTATCGAACAGGACTTATGGCTTAGAAAAAAACAAGACAAACGCAGTATGGAGAAAAGGGCTGCACAGATGGGTATCACCGACCCGCACGGGATAAAAGAATTGACGGAACTCGCTATCGTTAATACCGCGAGAAAGATTGCACAAACACCCGGCTGGACAGTTGCGGACAAATTCAGCCGTATGGTGGCGTTATACGATGACCAGGTGAACTTATCGCATCGTACCTCACAAAGTATTTTATTACAGCAATACAGCACCCCTGCGCCAATCGGTTACCTGATGGGTGTGTTTTGCGGTTTAGACCAATTACATCAAAAAGGGGGCTATGCTTTTGAACCTTCAGCAGGCAACGGGCTGCTAACAGTTGCCGCCAAACCGGAACGGGTGTATGTGAATGAAGTGGATGAACTGCGCCGCAACCATCTGCGGCAACAAGGGTTTGCGCATGTCTGGAACAGGGATGCGTCTATGCCTTTTTTCGATCTGCAGCATCATTTTATGGCCGTGGTTACCAATCCGCCTTTCGGTCAGTTGGATACAGCCGTAAACATACAGGGTTATCCCATCCAAACCCTCGAACACCTCATGGCTATCTATGCATTGGATACGATGATGGCCAGCGGCAAAGCAGCCATCATTATCGGCGGACATACCCATTGGGATAATAAAGGGCGTATACAGGCAGGTAAGAACAGGGTATTCTTTAATTACCTCTACCATTACTATCATGTAGCAGATGTGATACAGTTAAACGGGAAACAGTTATACACCAAACAAGGCACAGGCTTTCCAACACGCTTATTGCTCATAGCAGGCCGTAAAGAACAACCCACAGGTGTAGCCCCTGTTTTCGACGAAGCAAGAGACCGTGTAACAGACAGTTTTGACGCCTTGTTTCAACGGGTCACGGCGGCTATGCAGCACAGGCTTAGTCAGGAAACCACAACAGATACGACTAGTTCAGCAACACAAAAAAATGCTCATCAGGATATGGACAAAGAAGCAAACAGATTATTACAAGCCTTGCGCGCTAAGCCACTGGGCGATAGCGGTACAGATGACAATCACTATGCTATGGCTTATACGGAACACTATTTACCACTGACCCATTTGTATCACGGTGCCATCGTATTCCTCCGCAACGGTGATTATTACGAAGTATACGGTAACGATGCAGGTTTTATCAAGCATGTATTGCCGGGTATCAGCCATACTACTTTCTTATACGAAGATATGTATATCGGTTATACGGCAATGGATGCGGAAGAAGTTGTAAAACTGACTGCCCTGTTACGGGCGATAGGTGTCCGTTTTATGTTGACAGATGATGCAGATAGTTCTTATCCTGTAACACGCACCGATGAGCCAACAGTACCACTATGGGAAATGCCTTTTAATGATTTTTCGGCAACGGAAGAACGGGCGTATAAACAGTTATCAGAAAACGGGTTTCCCTATGAACTGCCTTACAAAACAGAATACGTTATACTGTTCAATACATTTATTACAAGCGATGTATACACTGCTTGTCCCGATAACCCCTACACTGCTACGGGCGGTAGACAGTTAGCTGACACTGCATTCAGAAAACGCTGCCTGCAAATCATCCATAGCTATAATATCCGTTTAGCGATGACGATGGATATGATTATAGCTGATAAGGTATTAGTGGATTATCCCAACATGCAACTTAAACAGAATGCAAGGCTTACGTATCTGAAAACTATCGTACATACGGGCAATCGTTTAAACGGAATCCCATTACAACAACAACCCTTGAACGAAGCCCTGTTTTTTCAAGTATCAAAAGAACTGAAACGAATGTTTCGGCTGCCGGTACAGCATAAGCTAAAAGGTGATGGGCAGCACGATGCAGTTGACCATGACGTATTATTTGAACAATTCAAACAGCGCAAGGCAGCAGATAACAATGCACTCTATTTATTTGAAACCCCTGCAAGTTTTGTTGCTTTTAATGAAGATGCCGAAGCCATGGCAAAGACCTGTAGTATCGGCATGGTCAAGGTGTCGGCAGGTGGCGTGTTCAGCTATTTTATCACGGGTTCATCTACATCCTTATTAGCTGCCCGTCTCGCGCAGTTAGAGGATGCGGGCTATCAGCCTGTATTAATTAAAGACAATCGTTATCATCACAATGGTATACCGCATCGTGTCAATAATGAGTTAGATGCGATACTACACCAGATAGACAAACAAAAACAAAAGAGCGAAGAAAACTTAGGAGCCCCCTATCAACCCTCTTCCAATGCCTGTATTGTACTGGACACACAAGTGCCGGACAGCATGGCTTTTGAAACCCATGAAGCATTGGCTACTATCAGAGAAGCTGTAGGTGGCGACACGGACAATTTTGTGCGTGACCGCTTGGGCTACCCGACTAAAACGGCTTTGTGCAAAGCCCTCTCAGCAGAACAAACCGATGCGGTGATGATGGCTATCTATAATGTGGAAGCCAGGGGGCAGGGTATGATTATCGGCGACCAGACAGGCATCGGTAAAGGTCGGGTGGCAGCAGCTATGATTCGCTATGCTTGTCATCAGGGTATGAAGCCTGTATTCCTGACGGAAAAAGCGAACCTGTTCTCCGATTTGTATCGTGACCTTTATGCCATCGGTTCAGGGCATTTACGCCCATTTATCGTCAATGGCAGGGAGAGTAAAACAGACATCAAAGATGAGGATGGCCATATCATTTACCAAGCATTACCTTACACAGAACAGGCGGCCATCCTGAAAGCAGATAAACTGCCCGCAGCTTTTGACCTTGCTATAGCAACCTACAGCCAGTTCAACAGCCCGGAGAAGAAACCTGAAAAACCATCTTTCCTCAACGCCATCGCAAGGGATACATTGTTCATCATGGATGAATCACACAACAGCAGTGGCACATCCAATACCGGTAATTTTTTGCAGGGGGTTATCGCACAGGCAAGAGGTGTAGTATACCTGTCCGCCACTTTTGCGAAACGCCCCGATAATATGCCCATCTATGCGGCCAAGACGGCTATATCGGATTGTAATATGAGCCGCGACCAGTTGGTAGATGCCATACAGCGTGGCGGTGTCGCTTTGCAGGAAGTATTGTCTTCGCAACTGGTGGCGGAAGGGCAGATGATACGCAGGGAGCGCAGCTTTGAAGGGGTGGAAGTAAATTATATCACGTTGCAGGAACAAGCACCCGAACATGCCGCCATTGCAGATAATATCACGGGCATTATCCGTGACATTATCCGCTTCCAGAAAGATTTTATTGATACCGTCGTGGAAGAACTGGACACCATTGCCGTAGCGGAAGGCAAAGGGATAGAAATGCGTGATGGTACAGGTAAAGCAGGTGTTGACAATACCCCTTATTTCAGTAAGGTGTTTAATATCATCAACCAGATGTTGTTTTCCATAAAAGCAGCGGCGGTTGCGGAACGTGCGATTGAACGCCTGAAAGAAGGCAAGAAGCCGGTCATTGCTTTTTCCTCTACGATGGGTAGCTTTTTGGAAGACATGACGGATGAAAAAGGCTTGCCGGTAAGCGATGGCTCTGTAATCATCCCTGATTTTTCTGAAGTATTGCGCAGGGGGTTGGATGGTGTGATGCGTTATACGGAAAAAGATGTCAATGGCACACCGATATACAAAGCTTTTGAAATAACCGAACTCTCTGCTGAAGCACAAACGGTCTACCACAACATCCGTAAGCGGATAGATGAGATAGCTACGGGTATCTCTATTTCACCGATTGATGTGGTGATACAGAAGATAAAAGCGGCAGGCTATTCGGTGGCGGAGGTAACAGGGCGCAAATATGAACTGCAATGGCTGGAAGCAAATGACCCCTTACATGATTTGCTGCCGCAGGATATTAGTCTTCATAAAGACCCTACAGCCGGCGGACAAACGCCCAAAGCCATCGTGGCTATGCGAAAAAAACTGAACACCAACGATGCGTTCCGCGAGTTCAATAATAACGAGGTAGATGTCTTGCTGATTAACCAGAGCGGCAGTACGGGTGCCTCTGCCCATGCGATTGCCACATCTAAAGTAAAGAAGGATAAAGTCAGGCAACGGGTGATGATTGTGTTACAGGCAGAACTCGATATTAACACCGAAGTGCAAAAACGTGGACGCATCAACCGCACGGGACAATTACTCAAGCCCATCTATGATTATATGACTTCTGCTATACCGGCAGAAATGCGCCTGATGATGATGTTGCAGAAAAAACTGAAATCATTGGATGCGAATACAGCTTCTAATCAAAAGCAGTCATCGAAAATATTGGACGTGCCGGATTTTTTGAACAAGTACGGCGACCGCGTTGTCAAAGAGTACCTGCTGGAAAACCCTACGGTTAACAATATGCTGGATGACCCTTTGAAACTGAAGAACACAACGGACAGCGATGGCGGCGAGACACAGTATCTGGAAAATGCCGCCCATAAAGTGAGCGGACGTGTTGCAGTATTATCGGTAAAAATGCAACAAGAGTTTTATGCAGAGATAACGGAACGCTACAATGATTATGTAGCTTATATGCAACAAATCGGTGAATACGATTTGGAAATGGAAGCGATGAACCTTGAAGCAGAAACGGTGAACAGTAAAATCGTAAAAGTGGGCAGTGGTTCGGGCAGTGTATTCAGTGAGGACAGCATACTGGAGACCGTGCAGGCGAACGTCTTACGCAAACCGTTTACGGCAGTAGAACTGGATAACCTGCTCAAAGAAGCATTGCAGGGTGAAGATGCCGATAAAATCCGACAGGATATGATCCGTGACTATAACGAAGAGACCGCTATGGCGGCGGATATTGAAGAAAAAGAACTGGTGGAGCGTTATAGCGAACTGCATAAACGCATCCCGCTGGAAAAGAAATTCCAACGGCTCAAAACTGATACGGAGCGCACCGCTTATTACCAAAGCAGAACAAAGCAACTGGAGGAAGCCTATGAAAAAGCCCTGAAGCAATTACGCGACAAAGCGGCTGCCAGAAAATTTTACCTTGAAAAACTGTTCCGCTTTTTTTACATCGGTCGCAACCTCAGTTTCCCAATCAACAACGGTAGTGGTTATAGCGAATACATCCCTACTGTGTTTGTAGGTTTTGTGATTGACTGGAAGCGCAAGAACCCTTTTCTGCCATCTAAAATCAAATTGCGCTTTGCATTGGCGAACAGCAATAAATACTTTGCCATACCTGCTTCCTTTGATGATATTGACAAGATTATCGGTGCGAGTACGGAACTACCGCAGCTTACACAGGAACAGGTATTGCAAAACTGGGGTAATTATATCCAGCAGAACAATGCTGACAGAAAGACGCGCCATATTGTAACCGGCAACCTCTTGCAGGCATTCAGTGATTTCAGGGGGAAGCTCGTGAACTATACCACTATAGACGGCAAAATAGAAAAAGGCATCCTATTACCCGATAACTGGGTGATGGATGAACAGGTACAGGATAAGGTCAGTATACCCGTTATCAAAGCCCTGTCGCTTATCAAATCAATTACAGTAGGCCATTCTATTGTAACGACTACGAGTATCGGTTTTGTTCGACAACCTGATAATTACAAAATCATCGTCCCCCTGTCACGTAAGGCAGCCGGTGATATGTATCTCGACAAGGATTTACTGGCATTGGTTGAGGGCAATAATTTCAACCGGGTTGCAGACAGGATGGTGGCGCAACTGCCATTGGCAAGTATCGAACATTTTGTCCGTATCATTCAAGACAGGCACACCTGTTCAGTGATGGTCAGCCGCTATCAGTTCAATCAGATGGAAAAGCAAACAGCCGTCTACCGCAACCGAAAGCCGATACGGATGCCATCGCCGGAAAAAGAACACCAGCATGAGGATACGGAATTAGAATTACTGCAACTGGAAGCAGAAGCACTCAAGCTAACCTTACGCCTCAAATTACGATTAACAGCATAACACAAATACAAGCAGATATGAAATTAACCAAAGCCAATTATTTTCAGCAGGTAGGCAATTACATGCACATCATTGAAGCAGATGCGGATTTTGATGCCACGTACAAGTTCATCAATAAAGTAACGAAGAACGGCAAAGAAATACATAACCTCGACAAAAGCCCGGAGATTCGTGAAACCTTTGATTTATTCTTGCAAAACCTGAACAGCCGTCAGGGTAAACAAAATAAGACAAAGCCAAAGAAAACAGCGAAGGGTCATGACACAAAGAAGCCATCTGTAGCTAAACAGGCGACGGCTAAAAAAGCGGTCACAACACCCGTAAAGCCTAAGCCGAAAGGTAAGCCTGTCCCCAAACGTAAACCTGTTCAGTTAGCGCATATACCATCCGATATTATACTGGTAAAAAAATACCTCGGGCTGCATGATAAAGAGAAAACCTATGAACAATTACTGGCTATATGGCGTGCATTCAACAAAGCCATCGTAGAAAGAAAAGTGATGAGGGGCTCGCCTTATCAGACTGATATAACAGCCATGAATACCAGCCTGCTGATGGCACTGGACAGAGCCGCTGAAAGCGGTAGCATCCACCTGACAATACCTGAAGCGCGCTTACAGGTATATCTGGATATAGCCCATAGTGTGGAACGTTCGGCAGGTGTCGGCATCCTGATAGAATACATCAATATATCAGGCAAAGACGGGATGCAGCAACGGGCTGCTAAATTATTGAAGCGCATAGAGCGGGCGGAAGCTGCGGGTGATTTGAAAGCTGACCGCTATGCAAAGGAAGTACGTCAAGCCAAAGCTGTCCTTGCAGCTTATCTTGATAAAGAAACGGATGCAATCGATGTGAGTACCTACAGCCTGAGTGGCATCGGAGAATTATCGGTGTTCGGATGCACCTGTGAAGACGGTTTGGACGGCTTTAACAAGGCGCAAAATGCGGTTATTTACAAACTCATGGAAGAGAAAGTGAAAAACCTCAGCGAAGAGGAGCTGGACAGGGCGTTTGGTGATACCGTAGCACCGGGTTTGTGTAAAGCCATTACGCATAAACTGGTGCATGGCGGTTTACTAACCATGAGCCTGCTGCGCAACCCGGCCAGAGTTGTGCGTGCGAGAGGATTAGCAGGTACTTCGTCCTACGATATGGAAACAGAACTGATGGATATGCGGCTGCAAAAAGCAGGCAGACAGCCGCATAAAAACGGTACGGCGAAAAGCGGCTTGAACGGAATAGCAGAAATGGATACAGCGGCTACGGTTGCAGAAGATGTGCGCATCATATCGGCAAAAGAACTGGTACGCAAGCAGTTCAGGACGATGGGGCTGCAAGGAAAATACAAGCGTTTGCTGGGAGACCCTGAACCGGGTTTTTCAGCTATGATATATGGTAAGCCCAAACAGGGTAAATCTACGGTTGCCATTGACCTCGCTAAAGAACTTACCAAGCATGGCAGGGTCTTGTATTGCGCTTTTGAAGAAGGACACGGGCTTACATTAAAAGATAAAGTTGTCCGTAACCACGCGGATGTGCCGGGGCTGGATTTTGCCAATAAACTGCCATCGCACATCAAATCCTACCAATACGTGTTCATTGATAGTGTCAGTGATGCAGGCTTAGATGAGCAAGCTTTTAAGCAGTTGATTAAATCCAATAAACCAACTTCTGTTATCGGGATATTTCATGCTACAAAGGACGGGAAGTTCAGGGGCGGTCAAACCTTTGCGCATGATGTAGATGTGCTGATACGTGTTGAGGATGGTGTTGCGTATGCGCAAGGCAGGTTTGCTCCGCCTGGAGAAATGAATATTGCGACATTATAAGCGCAGCGATGACATTGCTACCAGTAAAACAGGGATAAACAAGACGTTTATCCCTGTTGCGTAAATGGTATTATTTTTTCGATTGTAATAACTGCCGAAGTTCCTCATTGTGTTTTCGTTCCGTTTCCAGTAGTCGCTCATAGAGCTCAATGACTTTATCAACGGGATTGTTCTGGTAAAACACACTTTCGGTAATACTGCCTGAATTAAAAATGCTCTGCGACCCAGCCGTGTCTAATTGCCTGATAAGGTCTTCAGGGAAATCAAGGATATGGGCAATCATGGACAACATCTCATCATCAATGGTTTCGGCATTTTCAATCAGCGAGTAGTTTTGTTGGGTCATCTTCAGGCGTTGGGCCATATCCAACTGTTTAAAGCCTCTAAAATTCCTGAGCCGACTGATGTTCTTGCCTACATGTTGCATGGATTGATAATTTAATTACGGTAAGGTACAAATTTATAATAATTGGTAAAATACAAGATGCTGCTTGTAAAACACAAGCGTATATTTTATACGCTTTGGTTGATAATACCTTACTTCGTAGCAGGTAATGCGATATAAAGCATCCGTATCATGAAACAACACCACTATCCTGCATTTGCGTATAAAGCATCCGAACTCTCTGCGTATTCATTCATCATAGACACTTTTATTATCTCGTTGAAAAGCGGGGATATTGTCCATTTTGTAGCAGATGATGCCGATGATTTCAAGCAGTGGTTATATAAACAACGTATCAGGGATATTAATCAGGACAATGGCATCCCTGTGGCATTGAAAAGCGGATGATAAAAAGTACAGTAAGGCTACATGGTCTGATATACAGGATTTTGTTTTATGATTGACAACATAGTTTAACCACTTGTTAAACGCCTGAAAATTTTTGAAAAGACGTATTTCAAATTGTCATAAAATATATCCGAAAATTATTGTTAACGATATTGTAAAAAAGAAAAACAATAGTTCTATTTGTAATATCCTTTAGGTACAAACAAACATACCGTTAACCCTTGCCGCAATAGGTATTCAAGGTGTATGTTCACCCTCATTTTTAAACACTACGAAGGTTATTACTATTGCATTTCCAACCCTCTTTTGTTCCATACGCCATCATGGATTTTAAGTATTGTAATAAGCTGTGTATCAGGTAAGGCATCGGTAATGGCTAACAACAGTATTATTGCAAATATTACCGTAAATATCAACAGATAATCTGCATAAGGCCATAATTAAGCTTGTAGGAACTATCATATCTTATTCAGCAATAGTATAGTGAGTTATAGAAAACGATTGGCTGTTTCTATTGTAAAGCCGGATGTAAATGAAAATAAACTAGTGTATGAAGCAGATGAAATGTAGATATTTATCGTGTGCAATACGGAAGTCAATCGTAAATACATGATGAATGCAAAAAAACAAGTGCGATGTAAGGAATAGATTTTATAGTGGGGGTGAAAAAAGCAACCTAAATAAGTTAATCTTAATAGCGTTAAATCTAAAAGCTATAGCTATGCATGAAAATGAATTAAATATTATATATATAGACCTCATAGATAAACACTTACACAAGGTGTAATTATTTGGCATTAAAAAAATGAGCATGTGAACCAGAGCATACGGACAACTTCAAACAGCTGAGCAGCAAAACAGTATGTTACAGTAGATGTGCCACCATGTTAGCCGTTTTGGGAAAAATATACTTTTATGGATGACAAAATCTTCTTATTATTTTAGTAATAATATACCTTGAACAGAAATACTTAGACCAACAAACATGACTTAGTTGCTTAATACTTCTTCAGTAGAATTGGTAAAATCTTTGCGGTGAAAAGTATAGAACCTGCCTTTAAACTTTACATATTCACAACACAAGTGTATTTCTCCATTTGACTCTCGCCGTTCACTAATACGAGGAAAATATTTTGATGAAGGGTAGTCAGACGATTTGTACCCCATACGTTTCAGCACTTCACTAACATAGCTTTTATTGTTTTGCTGTTTTATTAAAGAAGCCATATCCGTAAGAGGCATTGTTATTACGTGTTCTCCGCTTGATTCGAATAATTCCGTTAACGCAATTTCAATTTGTTTTTCTACAGTTATCTTACTATGAGCGACAATAGATTGCAATGCTTCTGTTACCAACAGACGGCTTTCAAACCAATGTCGTTCTTTTTCTGGGGCTTTGATTTGACGGGCGTTCAGATAATGCAGGAAATTGGGTATCTCATCCACCATCTTACGTAGCAGCTTCACATCAAGTGTTTCTTCAGACAAGGTAGGGACACGAATAACCCAAAACCTGATTTCATGTTTGTCAATGCGAATGAAATCTTCTTCTCTATTCGATATGAGAATAAACTTGGCAAAAGTAGGTATGCTTTTCTGGTCTTTGCCCTTGCTGTTCCATATAGCAGACTTAGCTGTAGATAATGCCTTTAGTCGTTCGACTACCACTTCTTGGTCAACTTTCGTTTCGTCTACCATGACAATCAGCTTGCTAATCCAATGCGCGTTAAACTCGCTTTTTAAATCAGCATTACCTACGATAGCCATATTTTCCTTATACAGTTCTTTCAGCCAGTCTCCGAAAGTAGTTTTACCTGTTTGTCGTTCTTTACTTATTAAACAAAGTATAGGAAGTACCTGCTGTGGTTTTTGATACAACAACTGTAAATAATCTAACCCCAATTCCCAACGTTCAACAGCAGAGTCGGCATCGTTCTTATCTAATAGAATTTGTTCTGTGCCAAAAATATGCTTTATAAACTCCAACGTATGTGTGCATTTTGCATCTTCCTCACTTTGATGCCAATCGAAAGGATGGTATAGATTATAGCAGTTATGTATGACTTGCTGGTAATCTATATGACTGGGTACATTGCAGAATGAAGTGTATTTGCGGATGTGGTCAAAGATGTCTTTACCATTATCGTCCAAAATGGTTTTACGCTCCCTGCGTTCAAAAGTTTTTACAATCGTATTCCATTGGTCTGGTATTTCTACATATTGATAATAGGTATCACCTACCCTGAAATAATCAGCCGCACTTTTGGGGGTTACAATAGTGCATTTTAATAAGCTCTGGTCGTAGCGGTATGTTGTGCCAAAAAACTTAAAGGGAGCATCTTTCAGTTCAGGACGTTGTTCTAAGTGAAAATGATAAAAATCATCTACATCACCCAGCATAAAATGTCGGTACACCAACCTTGTAGAACGGGTAATCTCTATTCTTGTAAAATATTCCCCACTGTAGACACCAGCTTTCTGTACTCTGAAATCATTAAACTCATCAACCACTTTCTGTATCTCAGCATGACTTAGCGTACAAAGCAAATCATCAATCCCTTTAGGGCTGTCAGATAATTCTGATGAGTTGATATGTGCAAAATACAAGCGAATACCTTCCTTACTCATCAGGTCATAGAAAGACTCAACACTTTTATAGAAAGTATACGGCCGCATGGACAAGTCTACCTGCCCAGAGACTTCTTTGGATGTGATATTACGGCAATCACCATCCTGTAACCATACCAATCTTTGTACCTGACATTTCTTAATGAGCATGATAATATCTTCATGCATAAACCCGTCTTTGTCTCTGAGGCAGGTAATAGATGGTAGCCCTATACAATAAATGCCATGCATAGTCGCTTTATATGCTTTAAAATGTCCTTCTGTCAGGTATAGCGTATCAATCTGCTCACCTGACTCAAAGCAATCCAGTAATAGTGGAGGAAAGAATGGAAGTGTCTTTTGTCCTTTGGGGATGTCATATTTTTGAACAGACTTATCTTTCCTCGTTTTAGGATGTAATAACCTGGTCTGACGATATTCCCTTGTTTTCTGTTTACCCTCAAGGCTGCGGAACCATTGAACTTCTCTTTTGATGGAATATAGCAATATACCAATACCCTTCTCGTTTGCCTCGAAAATGCGGTATTTCTTCTTTTTATTGGGCAAGCCATGGTATTCGGTATTTATAAAACTATCCGTATACAGGTCTATCTCAAGCATTTCGTTACTAATGCCAAGCACTTTCATTCGCTCTTCAAAGAAATGCTGAGTATCTGTTGTCGGACTATTAACCATCACTGTGCGCAGGTGTGCAGCATTCGATAGGATGTTATCGTTGCTTTATTAAATGATAACGAGTTAAGTCTATTGCAGGATGACAACATGCCCCTTGCTTATTTCATATCTAATCGAAAGCCTGTCAAGTATACCGGTTATGGAAGGCATTAACTGTGCTTCCAAATGGCTGACATTTGAATTTAAACTGGTCAGTTCCATACCGAATGAAATCATACGTACTTTGCAGGCATAGCATTGGCATGTCTGGTATTGTTCTTCCAAGGCGAGGTATAGTTCCTCATACCTTGGTTGCAGTGCGGAAAGGGAATGGTATAATTCCAGCACTTGCTCCATATTGGAATTCATTATTTCTTAATTGTAGGGTATTCAAAATCGGTAATGTCTTTGTTCAATATCTTACATATAGCTTCGACTGTTTCACGACGGACATAGCTGGTGTCATCTTGTTTCATATACATGATGCGTCTAATTGTGTACCTGCTCTGTCCACTTTCTTTAACTAACTTGTTTATTGTCAATCGTTTACTTTGTGTGCTATAGGTAGACAGCCACTCTTTGAGTTTATACCGGTAGGTTTTATTAAGTTCCATTTTGTATTTATATTCCTTATTATGCCCAATTTCCTATCTATTGTATGCTAATCCTTGCTTATTTGTCTAAAATATTGTACATTTGATAACGTTTAAGTAATGCAAAAGTAATAAAAAGGCATAAAACATGAAAAGATATTTATTCATCACTGTACTACGCTCATATAATCAATGAAAGTTTTCGATTTAAAGAAATTCAGGGGTAGTACAGGGCTTAATCAAGAGGCGTTTGCCAAACGTATTCAACGATCACAAACTACAGTCAGCAGAATAGAAAAAGGAGAAAAAGCAATTAGTGATAAATTTTTGGATGCAGTCAGTAAAGGTTTTTCTATTGATTTAGAGGTATATAAAAGTTATAACCAACAGGTTGATAAGATTACTATTCACTCAAAGGGATTAACGGTTAATCATTCAGGTAATAATCATTCATCTAACAAACACGACATAGTTGATTTAGAGCAGCGATATTATAAGTTACTGGAAGAAAGAACAAAAATCGAAAATGAATATCACGCTCTATATGCGAAGCTGCAAATGTTAGAGCCAGCGTTGGTAGCAGAAAATAATGAGCTACTTAAAAAACTCAGCTCACAAAATGATATAATCTTAGTATTACTTAATCAGCGCAACACAGCTAAATAGCAAATGCCTATGTAGTGCAAAGCATTTTCTAATAATAAAAAAACAATAGATATACTGTATAAAAAAAATTGCTTTCAATATTTTTATATTTACTAGAAATAAAAATATGTTTATGCGATTAAGTCAACTATCA
>CALESY010000084.1 GCA_937919945.1 uncultured Chitinophagaceae bacterium
TATTTGCGGGGTACTTTTTGGGCTTATCAGAATGAATAAAGTTACGAGGCTGGTATTTGGTATCCGAAATAAATTCAGCGTTAAAGAAAGTTAAGAAGAAATCTAACTCTGAATAAAAATATTACCAATTTGGCTAATTGATTAATAGTTCATAGTTTTGTGAACTATTGAATACTTAAACAATGGCTGATAAGAAAATATTTGAACTTCATGCTGATGTCTGTAAAGCCCTAGGGCACCCTTTGCGTATTGAAGTTATTGACCTATTGCAAAACAAAGAACTTTGTTTTACCGACATCTTAGAAGTAACAGGTGGACTGAAGTCTAACCTCTCCCAACATCTTTCTGTCATGACTAAAAAGGGCATTTTGAAATCCAGGCGTGATGGACAATGCACCTACTTTTCGCTTTCCTCTAAAAAAGTAGCACAGGCATGCCGGCTGATGCGGGAAGTTCTTGTGGAAAACCTGAAAAAGCATAAAGAAATTCTTGATAATATTTAGTCCTATGAGCAAGACAATACTAGTATTGGGAGCAGGAACAGGTGGAATTATCACTGCTAAGGAATTGAGCAAGAAACTTGGGAGTAAAGTCAGGATAATTCTGATTGAAAAAGAAGAAAAAAACGTATTTGCTCCTTCGCTTCTTTGGCTGATGGTTGGTAAACGGAAACCAAAACAGGTTTACAGGGATACCCGAAAAGTTACCGGTACAGGTATTGAAGTAGTCATTGGAGAAATTGATAAGGTCAATCCTGAAAACATTTCTGTTTCTGTGAGTGGAAAAGAATATAAGGGAGACTATATGGTTATTTCGCTTGGGGTCGAGCAAGTTACCGAGCATAAGCTTCATCAATTCGGACATGATTTTTACACCTTAGAAGGAGCAATAAAATTCTATGACCGGTTGCAAAATTTTAAAGGTGGTAAAATTGCTGTTCTGGTTTCTTCACTCCCTTTCAAATGCCCTGCAGCCCCTTATGAAGCTGCGATGCTCATAGACAGTTATATCCGTAAACAAGGATTGAGTAGTAAAACAGAAATATCCTTGTATGTCCCCGAACCCGGCCCGATGGGTGTTGCCGGAAAAGAAATATCGGGATCAGTAAGGCAAATCGTTGAAATGAAAGGAATAAAATATTTCCCTGAGCACCAGATTTCAGCCGTAACTGAAAATTCATTGACATTCAATAACGGGAAAACTGTCGAATATGATTTGTTGACATTTACTCCCAAACATCAATCTCCGGCCGTTATTCAGAAAACTGAATTAACAGGAAAATCAGGCTGGATAGAAGTTGACCGACATACAATGGAGACTAAATTCCGGAATGTCTATGCTATTGGAGATATTACGTTCATTCCGCTTGAAATTGGAAAACCACTACCTAAAGCGGGTGTGTTTGCGCACTACCAGGCCGAAGTCGTTGCACATAATGTAGCACAGAAAATAGCAGGCAAAATATCTGACAAAACTTTTAATGGTAACGGACAATGTTTTCTTGAATTGGGAGGAGGTAAAGCTGGATTTGCAGGTGGTAATTTTTATGGCTCTCCCTTGCCTGCTGTTAAAATGAGAAAGCAGGGTTACTTCTGGCATTTTTCAAAAATAATGTTTGAAAAATATTGGTTCTTTAAATATTTCTAAAATGGCAATTAACAAGTTTTCTCGATTACTATTTGTGAGCATACTGCTAGCAAACACATTGCCGTACAGCTGTTATGCTCAGCCAAGTCAAAAAGAGCCTTGGTCTGAAAAGCAACTACTGGCACCTCCAGTATTGGCAGAAAAGCTGAGTAGTGGAAAAGCTGCAAATACCTATATATTCAATATAGGTCCGTCAGGTAAAATAAAGAACTCCATCACAATCGGAGCAACACAGGAGGCGAAAAATATTGCCCTATTGAAAAAGAAACTTGCTCAAGTTCCAAAGAATTCTGAAGTAGTTATTTACTGTGGATGTTGCCCTTTCCAGCATTGTCCTAATATCAGGCCAGCATTTATGCTGCTGAATGAAATGAAATTCACAAATGCAAGATTGTTGAACATGCCCAAAAATTTAAAAGTGGATTGGATAGACAAAGGATACCCCATGCAAAAATAATATGGAACAATCATTACAAAACGAAGCCAATGAAAAATATGCTGTCGAATATGACAGCTGGTTTGACAAGCATACTAATTTTTACCATTCTGAACTGGCTGCAATCAGGAATGCAATCCCGGATAATAAGAAGGGTATTGAAATAGGTATAGGCAGTGGTAGGTTCGCAGCGCAATTAGGTATCACGTACGGTGTTGAGCCGGTAAAGGCAATGGCAGCAATTGCAAAGAATAGAGGCATCACAGTGTATGAAGCATACGCAGAAAACTTACCAATTTATGATAATGTATTTGATTTTGTATTGATGGTAACGGTTGATTGCTTTCTTAAAGATATTGAAGCAGCATTTAAAGAAGTATATCGGATTCTGAAAGCTGATGGTGTTTGCATTGTAGGAATGATTGATAAAGAAACTGAGCTTGGTAAGAAATATGAAAATGAAAAACAATCAAATAAATTTTATCGGGAAGCCCATTTTCACTCGACCAAAGAACTAACTGAATATTTAAAACAATCGGGCTTTCAAAACTTTCAATACTGGCAGACATTAACCAAATTGAATGAGGAAGAAATTGAAAAAACTGAAAAAGGATATGGAAAAGGAAGTTTTGTAGTAATCAAAGCAAGTAAAGTTTAACAATAAAATAGTGCAACAAAATGAAAATATTAATCTTAATCAATGATGCTCCTTACGGAACCGAAAAAGCGTATAACGCATTACGCATAGCGAATCAACTAAATAAAGAACATAGTGATATTGAAGTAAGGATTTTCCTGATGGCTGATGCTGCCAATTGTGCTATAGCCAACCAGGTAACGCCTAACGGGTATTACAATATCGAGCGTATGCTAAAACTATCACTTAATAAAGGTGCTAAAGTGAAAATATGCGGCAGTTGTGCTGAAGCCCGTGGCCTGAAAACCCTGCCCTTGATAGAAGGCACAGAGATTAGCAGCCTAGCAGAGCTTACGCAATGGGTAGTAGATAGTGACAAGGTACTTACTTTCTAAACTAAGGTTATGAGTAAAGACATAAAACTGGGATTAAAGGAGAACTGGAAACAGTTTACGATGCTGGTGCTCATCAATGCTTTTGTTGGTGGGATGGTAGGTTTGGAAAGATCTATTCTTCCTCAAATAGCAGAAATAGAATTTGCCATAGCAGCCAAAACAGCAATCCTCTCGTTTATTGTAGTTTTTGGAATTGTAAAAGCCATTACAAATTATTACACCGGTGCACTTGCCAATAAATTCGGCAGAAAAAAGCTACTGATAGCAGGCTGGATAACTGCAATCCCGATCCCATTAATACTAATGTTTGCCCCTACCTGGAATTGGATAATAGCTGCAAATGTGCTTTTGGGAATTAACCAGGGCTTGACATGGTCAAGTACTGTAGTTATGAAAATAGACCTCGTTGGTGAAAAGCAAAGAGGTTTTGCAATGGGGCTGAATGAGTTTGCGGGATATATAGCTGTTGCGCTCGTAGCATTTTTAACCGGATGGATTGCCAGTGAGTATGGTGTCCGGCCCTATCCATTTTATATAGGTATTGTATTGGTTGTTTCAGGACTTGTAGGAAGTATATTTTTAATAAAAGATACCAGGCATCATGTTGCCATGGAAACACAGGCAAATACAGTTCCACGCTTGAAAAATATTTTTTGGGATACTACATGGAAGAATAAAAACTTAGGTTCTGTTACACAGGCGGGATTGATTAATAACCTGAATGATGGCATGACATGGGGCATCTTCCCGATACTGCTGGCAACTAAAGGTTTTTCCATTGCTGAAATAGGAATAGTTACTGCTGTATATCCTGCCGTATGGGGTATAGGACAATTGTTTACCGGAAAGATGGCAGATACATTTTGCAAAAAGGACATGTTGTACCTCGGTATGCTTTTACAAGCTGTTGCGCTTGTTTCCTTGGTTTGGGCAAATACCATGTTCCACTATGTGATACTATCGGCAATACTTGGCTGGGGTACAGCTATGGTGTATCCCACATTTCTGGCTACTGTAGCCGAGAATACTCATCCGCTAGACAGGGCTAAAAGTATTGGAATATTCAGGCTGTGGAGAGACTTAGGGTATGCAATAGGCGCAATCTTAACAGGTATAATAGCTGATTTGATAAACATTAATGCTGCAGTTGTCTTTATTGGGATACTAACGTTTGTTTCAGCAGTAATCATTCATGTCAGAATGAAATGCGGCAACGATGGGTCTATTAAAATATTGAATTGGATAACAAACAAAATGTACAAACATGACAGCGGAAATAAATCAGGATTGTCTTGCACAGGAAGATTTACATAGGTTGCTAAGGATTGATAAGAATAAGCTTGCAATTATTGATGTAAGAAGCCCTGAAGAATATGAAGTTGGACATATTGTCTAGTCCTGTATAAAGTTTACAGTCGGTCTCGTCCGGGGTTTAGTTTACAATTTTGGCGAGTTAAAAAAATGTTTATTTACGTTCAGTCCCATGTGATAACTGCATAAAGTTAAGCTGGTTTTAGAAATTCTGTTGTTGCAGTTGTCACTTGGGATTGAACCGCCGCCGGCAGGCTTTCTTGTTGCGATTTTAAATGTTTCTTTCTTCTATTTGTCCATTGCCTTTTCAATGGTTCATTGCTGACATGGGCTGCTTCTGGTGTCAACCAATCACAACTCATGTGAGGCCTCAAATTATTATAGGCATTAATGCTTTGTCCTACAACAACAAGTGCTTGGGTACGAGATCTAAATACTTGACTTAAACCAAACTCTGTTTTAAGAATACCATTTACCCGCTCAGCTATTGGATTTTCATATGCCTCACCGAACTCAGTCATGCTGATTTCAATACCTTCTTTACGAAGTATATCGACATAATCATAGCTACAATATTGCACTCCTCTGTCTGAATGATGGATCAGATAACCAGAAGTGCTGCGATTAGATAAGGCCATTTTTAATGCTTTGATTGTCCCTTCATTAGTAAGATGTGAATGTAGGTAATACCCCATTATCTTTCTTGAATAAGCATCTGTAATCAAAGACAAATAATTAAAGTCATATCCGACGCTAATATAGGTAATGTCTGCTACCCATACTTGTTCTGAACCAATCACATCAAATCCTTTAAGCAAATTGTTATACCAGTGATTAGATTGAGTTGTTTTGGGTAGCCGTTTCCTTTTAGTTATAAGTAAGCCATGCTTGCGAAGCAACGTATTCAGCTTGTCTCGGCCCATATTAATACCATTGCTGCGGAAAGGACGGTACAGACATTTATACAGCTTACGCATGCCAAGACCCGGTAGTTCTCTTCTTACCTGAGCTATCATATCCAATACAATTAGCTCCTCTTGTTCTTCATCTGAAAGTGACCAGTTTTTTTTGTAGTACGCTTGTCGGCTCTTACCAAACAGCTTACAAAGAGGGCCGACCCCCATTCCTGTAATACGCTTCTCTTTTATCAGCGTTACTGCCTGGTGCCATGCTTTTTTCTGAGCGGAACTTTTAACTCCTGCTCTGCATAGTCTATCATCGCATTAAGGCCGTAGATCATCACATTTGCCTTCTCCAATGATTTTTCTAGTTGCTTGATCTGCTGCTTAAGCTCTTTAGTGTTTTTTCGCTTACGGGACTGCTGCATCTTAGGTAAAGGTACGGCACCATGCTCCAATTTCTTTTTTTGCACACTTACCCAATTAGACAACATATATGTATTCGGCAAGTGAAACCTTTCAGCTACCTTCCTAGCTGACCAGCCTTGATACAATACAAGACTTACCATCCGTTCCTTTTGTTCATCACTAAACTCAAACTGTTTCTCAAAGTTTTGTTTCATTTCAATTTTGGCTTTTGTGCCAAAACTGTAAACCTATAGACGGATGAGACCGTCAATTCGA
>CALESY010000085.1 GCA_937919945.1 uncultured Chitinophagaceae bacterium
TTTACGAATTGCACGGCCGTTATTTACTTGGTGATGATCTTGGATTAGGCAAAACAATTACTGCAATACTATCCTTTACCAATAAGGAAAATTTACCTGCTGCAGTTGTTGTACAGGCGCATTTACCACTGCAATGGCAAGAAAAAATAAACCAATTCACCAAACTTAAAATACATATAGTAAAGACCAGGAAGGCATATAGTTTGCCGGCAGCTGATGTATATATTTTCAAATACACATCACTTAGTGGATGGACCGATGTATTTGCAAAAGGCTTTTTTAAATCGGTTGTTTTTGATGAAATACAGGAATTGCGACACTCAACATCTGATAAGTATTGGAGTAGCCGCATACTATCAGAAAATGTTGATAAATGCTTAGGCATGTCAGCTACACCGATTTATAATTATGGCAATGAGATATACAACGTATTGAATATTGTAAAGCCCGGTTGCCTAGGTGATGAAGATGATTTTTTACGTGAATGGTGTAAAAATGATAAGGTAGTACGCGATCCTAAAGCATTGGGTACATACTTACGGGATAATCATTTGTTTCTAAGACGTACCCGCGCTGACGTAGGCCGGGAACTGCCTATAATAAATAAAATCGTTCAACATATTGATTATGATGAAGAAATAGTACAAAGTACTGAAGAACTATCTAGGATATTAGCTATTAAAGTTACTCAGGGCAATTTCATGGAACGTGGACAAGCCGCGCGTGAATTTGATGTGCAAATGAGGCATACAACCGGGGTATCTAAAGCAAAACAAGTTGCCGCGTATGTACGGATGCTATTAGAAAACGGTGAAGCTATTGTGTTAGCAGGTTGGCACCGTGAAGTGTACGAAATATGGTTAAAGGAATTGCAAGATTTTAACCCTGTTATGTACACCGGTAGCGAAACAACAAGCCAAAAGAAAAAATCACAAAAGGCATTTGAAAGCGGCGAAACAAACCTGTTTATTATATCGTTGCGCTCAGGTATAGGCTTAGACGGGTTACAGTATAGAAGTAATATAGTTGTAATAGGTGAATTGGATTGGTCGCCAAAGGTGCATGAACAATTGATAGGCCGTGTTGATAGGGACGGACAGAAACAACAAGTAACTGCAATATTTCTTGTTAGTGATTATGGTAGTGATCCTGTAATTATAGATGTACTAGGGTTAAAATCTTCGCAAAGTCAGGGCATTGTTGATCCTGATGCTGGCTTAACAACTGTATATACAGATGAAAGCAGAATAAAGAAAATGGCAGAAACTTATTTACAAAGAAAAACGCATAGTCATGGCTAGGTATCACAATTACTTTCATAACCCTAAAAACAAAGGGAGCGAACCGGTAATAAATACTGAAGCGGAACCGGTGGAGTATAAAGACTTTTTCATTTACCAGCGGTTTAAAGGCTGTTTTGATATTGTGCATAAGGATGTGTGCGTTGGTGTATTTGCCGGCCTTGATGGTGCTAAGACTGCCATAGAAGATAATGAAAGGATATACATCAAACGTGCTTACAATTTCCTGAAGGATAAAAGAAAATAAATGCGTGCCACTGCATAACGTGGTATATAAAATATGAAATTGACTAAAGAGTTAATCAGTACAATTATTGCGAAAAAGCCAATACAATTAACAAAGGATCAGTGTATAGCCGTGTTTAAGTTGTTGGGGCTGCAAATAAAAGAATTTCAAGACAATAGAGATAATTCAAATGGTTCTTCTATATCATTTGAAATACATCATAAACGACAGTATATAATAAATGTAGATGCCGGATTAGCTAGGGCAATTTCATTTAACAATGAATGGGTGAATTTTGGTGAAGGGTGTCATGGAGTATCAATGCCAGTTGAAAACGTAGGCGAACTATTGGCAATTACAGTAAACTTCTTTATTGAAAAGCTACATATCAAGTATGATGGTCCTGAATATAGTGAAGATAGATTTTATGAGTATGAAAATGTAGATGAATTACAGCAATTACTAGAGCATCTGCAGGAACTATTAAGTAGGGACTAATAAATAATTGTTTCACATGAAATAGTGTTTCACGCATGGATATACATGATTTGATACCTACCAGGTGCCACAAGGGGCACCATAAACCGGAGTGCAGCAACCCCGACTGTAATAAGATAAAGGAACCAAGCCGCAAAGATCAGCGGTATTGCGGGGATTGTCATGCTGAATACATGCGTAAATGGCGTGCCAAACAAAGGGAAAAGAAACAACAATCTAAAGCAGCGTAATATGGAACAGAAAGTAATAAAAGGTGCTGATTTTTCAGAAGATGGGTTATACCGTTATTCTTTATGGCGTATTTGGGACGAAAAGAAGCCTTTGGTAATGTTTATAGGTCTAAACCCATCAACTGCCAATGCTGAAGAAGATGATCCTACTATAAGGCGCGTAAAAGCCATTGCAGCTAATTTGGGGTATGGTGGTGTGTATATGTGTAACTGTTTTTCCTACATAT
>CALESY010000086.1 GCA_937919945.1 uncultured Chitinophagaceae bacterium
TTGGGTCAGGAAATAAACGAAGAAAGAAATGCATTAATGTTTTTAAAGCGTCAACATGATACTGATTATAATCAATACATAATAAATACAATTAAACAAAATCGACTTCCGTTTATCTTAGATGATGCAACTGAAGTACGTGTACAGCCGTTAACTTGGTATGTAAATCATCTTTTAAATGTTCCTTCTGTTTTAGTTGAATTTTCATCTATTTACAGAACAGGATATGAATTGCAAAATGCAAAATGTGCATTTATTGCAGGGCTAGCTTTAGGTCTAGGCTTGAAAGTGTTAATGGTATCTGAAAAACCTTTCCCCACATCACTGGATTATCAAGAGTATTTGAAGAAGTTCACAAATTTAGAATTATGTAAAGCAGCAGTAACACCCTTCATTTCAGATATTAAACAGAATATAGCAGAACTCTATTCAAAAAATATTGCTAATACAAAAATCGTAAGGAGCAGTTCTAAGTTACAGTTAGTGAAATTTGGTGAATATATTGCCGAACACGAAGCATCCCATGTTTATGATTACTATGTGAATACTGCACATGATGAGAACATAATTAGAAGTGAATATAACATTGTAGTTGGCAGAAAGGGGACGGGTAAAACAGCTACTTTATACTATTTAGAAACAGCTATAAATAAAGATGTAAGAAATCAAGTAGTTGCTATTAAACCAGTCAATTTTGAAATTGATGGGTTAACGGAATTAATAAAACGTCTTAATAACGATTTTGAAAAAGGCTTCATCGTAGAGTCTATTTGGAAGTTTCTTATTTACACTGAAATTGCAAATGTTATTTATAGAACTATAAAGGAAAAACCTGTTTATTCTATTGGAGAACTAGAAAGCTCTATAATAACTTTTGTTGAAAATAACTCAGAAGTAATTCTGACAGATTTCTCAACAAGGTTAGAACAAGAATTGAAAAAGTTTGAGTCCATTGAGAGTATTCATGAGCAATCACTTTTCAGACAAAAAATATCTGAAGTGCTGCATGATAATATTATTAGCAAGCTTAAAGAGCTAATAATTAGCTACATGAACAAGAGAAATAGATTAACTGTGTTAATTGATAATCTCGATAAGAATTGGAGAAAAGGCAGCGAAATACCAATAATTAGTAGGTTTATTTTAGGGTTATTAGGTGTTGTAGGAAGAATATCTAGAGACTTAAAAGGTCATCCAAAATATCCTAATGACTTTGACTTTAATCTAGTTGTTTTTTTACGTAGCGATATTTTTAAGAATGTTTTATCTATTGCTAGAGAGCCTGACAAGATTGAATATAGTAGATTAAAATGGAATGATAAGGATATCTTGTTCAGAATATTAGATACAAGGATCGATTTTTTTTCTACAAAAGGAAATATTAAAGCAAATGAATTTTGGAATACATATATAGTTAATTATGTAGATGGTATTGCGTGTAAAGACTATATAATGTCTTGTATTGTTCCTCGACCAAGAGATTTGATATACTTCATGAACAGCGCAAAAAGTATAGCAGTTGCAAGAGGACATGATATGATTAATGAGAACGATTTGATATCGGCATATAATGATTACTCAAACTGGGTATTTAAGTCATTGTTCGTTGAGAATGGAGTTACTATTCAGCAAATTGAAACATTCTTATACAATTGTATGGGCGAGAGTTCAATACTAACTAAAGATGAATTAATTAAGCTGATAAAGTTATCAGGTATTGAGGGTGATGAAAACACACATTACTTCATCAATCATCTTTGCTCTTTATCATTTTTAGGTAGAGAGACTAAGAGATCGGAATTTAGTTATGAATATGATTTTGAAAATGATATTAAAATTAAAATACTTGCTGATAAACTAGTTAATAGCAGGTTTAAAATTCACAACGCATTTATTCCTTATCTAGAATGCAGTGATTATGTTGTATAATTAGCGTATATTTGTTATAGTAAATTCCTAACCATATGCACCCGCAATCCATACATCACAAACTGTTTCGTCCATCAGCAATTACTTACAAATCGGCAACAAAATGCAACAATTTGCAACCGTCCCGCAACACAACCTATTGGTTTTCAATGTCCATAAAATGTTGCAGTTTTAAAACAATACAAACACTATCAACCCGTCAGGCTCGATAGTTACAATTGAAAAAACATTAAGAAAACTATCAAATACTATCAACACATATGAAAATATGCAAACCAAACCTAAGCCACCGTACAAATGCTCAGGAGTTTTAGCTCTGCTGTGAAAAGTTCCCCCCTTTGGTCGAAATGACGGCACTGATGAGGTAACAATGTATAAAGTGGGAACAAATAGCGTTCAGCCGTCCGGCAGTACAGTAGCAGTCAAGCCGAATCGGAGCGTCAACAAAGCATTCAGATGTCATCAATGCTTTGCAGCTTTTCTTTGTTTCTTTCTTTTGCTGCCAAAAGAAAGAAAGGAAGCGCAGGCAAGAGCGCAGCAAAAAGTCTCGTGCAGAGTAAGACACTTGTTATCGTGAGATTATTCCGCTTCGCTATATGAGAAAAGTTGCTTCGTACTTCGCCATGACTCGGGTAGGAATGATGACGCGAGTAGAGACAATGACGGGAAAGAATACTTAACTTTACCCCTATGGGACAGTATAGCATTGGCGAGGCACTGAACCTGCTGATGGAAAAAAGCGGGTGGAAGCCTAAGGCGCACGAACTACGCCTGCGCAACGAGTGGGAACAGATAGCAGGCAAAACGATTGCTAAGTACACGCGCAACCTGTATCTGAGCGGCCATACCCTTACCATCTATACAGATGTTGCCGCCCTGAAGCAGGAACTGCTGCTGGCAAAACCCCAACTAACCGCCACCATCAACGAGTACTTCGGCGAAGAGGTGGTGAGGGAAATAAACATCAAGTAGCTAAGCTATGAAGCTGCCATATTTCATCATATTATTAATAGCTTTTGCACTCAATATTGCAGTGTTTGTGCACGAGCAATTGTACGATGCTCCCCAACTTCCCTATACTACAGCAGATTATATTATAGAGTTTATATGCGGCAGCATACTTTTTACAACAATTTTCTGGGCAATACTTTCAGCTATGTATATGGCTTTGCGTTGGGTAGCTATGCAGGTGCGCAATAGGGTTAAAATATATCTTTAAGCTCTGCAAGGCTCGTTACCTCGTAGGTAGGCTTGTGGCGGTGGGGGGTACGTGCGGGGTTGTAGTAGGCTTGGTCCCACCCGGCATATAGCGCGCCCAGTATGTCTATCTCCAGCGCATCACCAATCATAATGCTTTCATCGGCAGTGGCGCCCGTGGCTTGCAGGCCGTAGTTGAAGATGGCTGCTTGCGGCTTCATGCTATTGCTTTTCTCGCTCGTTATCAGCTCTGTAAAGTAGGGGGCTATACCGCTGAATTGCAGTTTCTGCCGTTGGGTACTTTCAAACCCGTTGGTGATGAGGTGCATGGTGTAGCCGCGTTGCCTACAATGCTCCAGCACATCGGTAGCGTGGGGTACAAGGCGGCGTTGGTGGGGCAGTATCTCTAAGTAGGCACTGCTCATTTCGTGGGCAAGGTTGGCATCGTTTATTTTAAAGTCAACCAGTGTCAGCCAGAAGCGTTTCCAGCGTAGCTCATCGCGCTTTATAAATCCGTTGCGGAAGCGTGCCCAGAGCTTTTCGTTATGTACATGGTAGGCGGCGGCAAAGGCATCGAAGTCGGTAATGCCATAGCCCGCCAGTTGGCACTCTTCATATACCTGCAGCAGGGTATGAGCCGAGTTGGCTTCAAAATCCCACAGGGTGTGGTCGAGGTCGAAGAAGAGGTGTTTGTATTTCATTTTAGTCGTAAGTAGAAAGTAGTGAGCGGGTATTTGGGATTTGGGTTTTCAGTGTCAGGATTTAGAAATCAGTATTGAGTGTTTAAACAAAAAGCCACCCTTTTCAGGATAGCTCTTTGTAGTAATATCAGCAAATGGCAGTGATTATTGCCCTTTTTTGCGGTAGTATATTTTATCATCAAAAAACTCGTTGATGCTTTGCAGGGCAGGGTTTGCCATGCGCTCATACATACGCGATATTTCGATTTGCTCTTTGTTTTCGTGTATCTCTTCCAGGTTGTCTGCATGGCTGCTGAATTCGTCCAGCTTGCGGTGCAGTTCTTCTTTCATGGTAACAGATATCTGGTTGGCACGGCGGCTCATTACCACCAGTGATTCGTACAAATTGCCTGTTTTTTCTTTGATGGCCAGCACGTCGCGGGTTTCAACCAGCGGGTTCACAGCAGCCAGCGCTTTTCTATTTAAGCTCATTGCGTAATTTTTTTACAATGTTATCGGCCTTGGTATAATATTCCTCAGCGTCGCGAAGATACTGAGATTTCGGATAACCGTCAACTAATTCTCTGTAAGCATTGATAGCGGTGGCGTAGCGTTCTTCCTGCTTTTCCTTAATGCTCTCGCCTGCATACTTGTACCATGCCTTTACGGTCATGTACTGGTAGTAGTCGCTCTGGGCAGATTCGGGGAAGTTCCTCATCACCTGTTTAAAGGCTATACCGGCGGCTTTGTATTGCCCTATATTGTAGTACAGCTTGGCTGCAGCAGCCTCTTTTTCTTCCAGTTTCAGGCGGCCTTCGTCTATGTATTTACTGGCTTCTGCTACGTGTTTGCTCTCGGGGTGCCCGTTGATGAACACCTGCAGGGCATCCATAGCCCGCTCTGTATTGGTTTGCTCCAGCGACGATTTGGGGGACATTTTGTACAGGCAATAGCCATACAGAAACTCCAGTTCTTCCGACTCTTTGCTTGTAGGGAAGGCTTCTACATAGTTTTTGAAGTGGTACGATGCCGACAGCCAGTCCTTCATATTGTAGAAGGTGTAGGCATAGCGGTAGTACATAAGCTCGTAGTTGCGGGTATTCTTCAGCACGGGTATCAGGCTCTCGTACAGGCCATTGGCTTGCTGCCACTTCTTACGGTCGTAAAACTCGTTGGCACGTTTCAGCTTATAATTGACGTCTTTACTTTTCAGGGCGCGCTCGTAGCCACTGCAGCCGTATAGCAGGCTTACAGTCAGCATCAGCAACACCAAATGACGTATGCGTAGATACATAAGGGTGGCAAAAATAGCATATCTGTCTTTGTTTGCCTAACGACGGGTATAAAACTCTGTTAAATAAGGGGTTTTACAGTCATTTCACAGGTTATCCACAGCTATCCACACGATATGCACACAGGTTTATGAACATACTGTGAAAAATAGGCTGAAACATAAACCCACATTGATGTTTAGCCACTTACTGTTTTGTGGAAAAATACAGTCGGGCATAATAGTGCAAATCCGTGGTAAAAAGTGTTATTTTGTGGTAAATAAGGTAAAATCACGTTCAAATCGTCCATGCCAAACCTTCTCGGAGAATATGAAGTAGCTGTAGATGTCAAGGGTCGCTTTTTGCTGCCTGCAGGCTTCCGCAAGCAGTTACCCGAAGAGGCGGCTGCGCGCTTCGTTATTAACCGTGGGTTTGAAAATTGCCTTACCATGTTTACGGTAGAAAGCTGGAATGTACTGGCTGAAAAAGTAAACAAGCTCAACGACTTCAATCCGAAAGTGCGCGAGTTCAAGCGCCTGTTTATGAATGGCGCCAACTTCGTGGATGTAGACAGTGCAGCCCGCATATTGTTGCCCAAGCCGCTGCAGGAGTATGCATCCATCACCAAAGAGATGATATTCTCTGCGCAAGGCAATAAAGTAGAGCTATGGGATAAAGATACGTATTACGCATATATACGCCAGCATGCTACGGGTTTCAGCGACCTGGCAGCAGAGGTGGCAGGCAGTGGTTTTGTGAACCCTTTTGAAAACCTGTAACGGGATGAAGGAGGCGGCATTTTACCACACAACAGTTCTTTTAAAAGAAACAGTTGACGGGCTGAATATAAAAAGCGACGGGGTGTATGTAGATGCCACATTTGGTGGCGGTGGGCATAGCAGAGAGATGCTGAGCCGCCTGGGTGAGAAAGGGAAACTGATAGCTTTTGACCATGATGCTGATGCGTGGCGTAACAAGCCCGATGATGACAGGTTGATACCTGTTACCGAAAACTTTCGCTATATGAGCCGCTTCTTACGGTTGCATGGCTATGGCAAGGTAGATGGCATACTGGCAGATTTGGGGGTAAGTTCTTTTCAGTTTGATACAGCAGAACGGGGGTTCTCTATTCGCTTTGACGGTCCGCTGGATATGCGGATGGATAAAAGGATAGAGGTTACGGCAGCAGATGTGTTGAAGACGTTTAGCGAGCAGCAGTTGCACAAACTCTTTGAGCAATACGGAGAGGTGAGAAACGCCAGGCAACTGGCAAAGCACATTGTAACGCACAGGGATAGTGTGGCGCTGAACAGTATAGATGCGCTGAAAGCCATGATAGCCCCGGTGATGAAAGGGAATCCCAATCGCTACCTCGCACAGCTTTTTCAGGCTTTGCGTATAGAGGTGAATGACGAGATGGGCGCGCTGAAAGATTTGCTAATGCAGTCGGCGCAGTGCCTGCATAGCGGTGGCAGGTTGAGCATCATCACCTTTCACTCGCTGGAGGACAGGTTGGTAAAGCAATACATGAAGCGCGGCACGTGGGAGGAAGAAGAGAAAGATGTGTTTGGCAGAAGTATGCACACGCCGCCTTTCAAGCTGATAAATAACAAACCGATAGAACCATCGGAAGAAGAAATTAAAAACAACTCAAGGGCCAGAAGCGCCCTGTTAAGGATAGCAGAAAAACTACAATGAGCACCAAAAACACACACAACGTACCCGAGCAGGAACAACCTGCACAACGTGTGAGAAGCGACTGGAAAACGCTGGTGGATAAACTGTCTTACAAAGCTATCGTCAACAACATCCCCTTCCTTGCATTTGTGGTATTGCTGGCAGTGCTGTACATCAGCAACTCGCAGCGTGCGGTAGATATGCAGCGCGAACTGAACAGGGAAAATAAGACATTGAAAGAACTACGGTGGAAATACATGGACGTAAGCAGCAAGCTGATGTATGTAAAGATGGAAGGCGAAGTGATAAAGCGCGCATCGGCATTGGGTATGCAGCCTATGGCGCTACCGGCGTACAACATAACGATAGACAGCAGTTTGTATAAATAATAAAAGGGGTTGACAGTAAAACAAGACATAAGGTTCAGGGTGTACGTGGCGTTCACGTGCATTTGTCTGTTGGGGCTCGCCATCATACTGAAGGTGGCCTACATACAGGTAAATGAGGGGCCGGAGTTGCGTAAGCTGGCAAAGAGTATGCATACGCGTACTACACAACTGCCTGCCGAACGTGGTAATATATATACTGAACAAGGAGCGTTGCTTTGCTCTACTATACCACAGTTTGATGTGCACATAGATTTCTCAGTCATCAAACCCGATACTTTTTATAAAAATGTAGATGCACTGGCTGCTGGTATGGCTATGCTTTTTAAAGACAAGTCTGCCGACAAATACAAAGCCATGTTGACGGATGGTTTCAAAAAACAATCGCGTTACTACCTGCTGAAGAAGAACCTGCCTTATTATGATTATCAGGCATTACGCAGTCTGCCCATCTTCAACAAAGGCAAAAGGCGTGGAGGCTTTATTGAAGACCCTAAAATAAAACGCATCAACCCGTATGGAATGCTGGCATACCGCACCATAGGTTTGTGGAGAGAAAACAGCCAGACGGTAGGCATGGAACGCACCTACGACAGTGTGCTGCGTGGCGATGACGGTACGCGCATAGAGCGTAAAGAAACAGGTGGTGTATGGATGCCGATAGAGGGCAGTGAGGTGGAACCGCAAAACGGTAAAGACCTTGTAACCACATTGGATATAGGTGTGCAGGAAGTAGCAGAGCACTCGCTGAAAAGTGTACTGGAACAATATGAATGTGCTTACGGTACTTGTATTGTGATGGAAGTACAAACAGGTAAGATACGCGCATTGGTAAACCTCGGCAGGCAGAAAGATGGTACGTATTGGGAAGACCTGAACTATGCTATGATGCCTACAGAGCCGGGCTCTACCTTTAAGTTGATGACTCTGTTTGCCCTGTTGAAAGACAGGTATGTAACGGTTGATAGTAAAGTTGATTGTCAGGGTGGTGTAGCGCACTTCGGCAACCTGACGGTGAAAGACTCGCACTTCGGTTTAGGTGTATTAAGTATCAGAGATGCATTTGCGCAATCATCCAATGTAGCGATGGCAAAGCTGGGACATCAATACTATCAGTCGAACCCGAAGAAATATTTAAACCACCTGCATACACTGCACCTTGATGGAAAAACAGGTATAGACCTGACGGGTGAACGCGCACCACGTGTAAAGAAACCGGGGCAAAGCGACTGGAGTGCTACCACCTTGCCGTGGATGGCTTATGGCTATGAAATACAGATAACACCCCTGCATACTTGTATGGTATATAATGCTGTGGCAAACAATGGTAAGCTGATGCGCCCTTACCTGATAAGTGAAGTACGTGAATATGGTAAGACCATTAAAAAATTTGAACCGACTGCGCTGGAAGAATCTATAGGCGATACGGCAACTATACGCCAGCTACAAGAATGTATGAAAGAAGTGGCGCTGACAGGCACTGCTAAACATATTCGCAGCCCCTTCTATAGCATAGCAGGCAAAACAGGTACTGCACAGGTAGCGGATAAAGGGATAAAATACAGCGATGGTGTTTATCAGGGTTCGTTTGTAGGGTACTTCCCTGCCGACAAGCCCAAGTACACCATTGCTGTTGTAATACGTACCAAACCCCGTTCGGGTGCATACTATGGTGGTACGATTGCTGCACCTGTATTCAGAATGATAGCGGATAAAGTGTTTGCTGCCAGCAAAGGATGGACAGGGCCTTTAGATAGCATCGCTCAAAAAAGCGATAAGAAGATAGTAGCCAACTATGCATCTGCTGCCAGCTACGATGTATTGCTGCGCAAAATGGGTGGCAAAGCACCTGAAACAAGCAACAACTATGTAATAAAAGTTGCTACAGACAGTAACGAAAAAACAATCGTTCAGCAAGCGAAGATATTTGCTGGTATGGTGCCTGATGTAAGCGGATTGGGATTGAAAGACGCGGTGTACCTGCTGGAAAAACAAGGTATGAAAGTAGTGGTGCGTGGCAGGGGCAAAGTGTTTGCACAGTCTGTGCCTGCCGGTACAAAAATTAATAAAGGACAAAACATAGTGCTGCAATTAAGCTGATGGTACTGCTGAAAGACATATTGAGGGGTTTGGAAGCTGTACGCGTAACAGGCGATACGGCAACAGAAGTGCTTGCGTTGAGTATAGACTCCCGCAATGTACAGTCTGGTACGGTGTTTATTGCTATAACAGGCACAACGGTTGACGGGCATACATATATAGATACAGCTATAGCCAATGGTGCTACAGTAATTGTGTGCGAGAAATTGCCTGCAGCTACAAAAGAAGGTGTTGTGTATGTACAAGTGAAAGACTGTGCATATGCTGCGGGTGTGATGGCAGATGCTTTTTACGGCAACCCATCGGCAAGAATGAAAGTAGTAGGTGTAACGGGTACCAATGGTAAAACCACCACTACTACACTGCTCTACCAACTGTTTAAAGCATTAGGATATAAATGCGGTTTGATATCTACCGTACAAAATCATATAGATGAAGTAGTAGAAGTGGCTACACACACTACGCCTGATGCTATTTCAGTACAACGCCTGTTGGGCCGTATGGCAGACGCAGGATGTGAGTATGTGTTTATGGAAGTAAGCTCTCATGCCATACACCAGCAACGTATAGCAGGTTTGCGTTTTACAGGGGCAGCGTTTACTAACATCACACACGACCATCTGGACTATCATAAAACATTTGACGAGTACATACGTGTTAAAAAGCAGTTGTTTGACAATTTGCCTTCTACCGCATTCGCACTCACCAATGCAGATGATAAGCGAGGTATGGTGATGCTGCAAAACACACAGGCAGATAAGCATGCCTACAGCCTGAAAGCACCTGTAACCTTCAAAGGCAAAGTGCTGGAAAACAACCTGACAGGTTTGGTGATGATGGTAGATAATACCGAAGCGCACTTCAGGATGATAGGCACTTTCAATGCTTACAATTTGTTGGCAGTATATGGTATAGCCATATTGCTGGGCGAAGATAAAATGCAGGTGCTGTCTGTACTCAGCAATCTACATGGTGCAGCAGGGAGGTTTGAAACACTGCAATCAGATAAAGATGGCATACTGGGTATAGTAGACTATGCGCACACGCCCGATGCATTGATAAATGTATTGGCAACCATCAACCAGCTACGCACTAAAGGACAACAATTGATAACTGTAGTAGGCTGTGGTGGCGACAGGGATAGTGCCAAGCGCCCTATTATGGCACAGGTAGCCTGCGAGCATAGCGACAGAGCAATACTGACATCCGACAATCCGCGTGGTGAAGACCCCGAGGCGATACTGAATGAAATGGAAGCGGGTTTGTCTGCCACACAAAAAAGAAAAGCATTAAGAATAACAGACAGGAGAGAAGCCATCAAGACAGCTTGCGCGCTTGCACAACCATCAGACATTATACTGGTGGCAGGCAAAGGACACGAAACGTATCAGGAAATAAAAGGCGTGAAGCACCCATTTGATGACAGACTAATATTATCGGAAGCGTTTAAAACACTGCATAAATAACCATACTAACTGATAGCTGATGCTGTACTATTTGTTCACATATCTACGCGAAAACTTCGGCATGTTCGGGGCGGGGATGTTTTATTACATCACCTTCCGCGCGGCGATGGCTATCATACTATCGTTGGTAATAACAACCGTGCTGGGTAAAAACCTCATCAACTACCTGAGGCGCAAACAAATTGGCGAAACAGTACGCGATTTAGGATTGGCAGGTGAAAGCCAAAAGAAAGGTACGCCTACTATGGGTGGTATAATCATCATTGCTGCTATCCTGATACCTACACTATTGTTTGCCCGTATTGAAAATGTATACATCCTGCTGATGATAATGAGTACCGTGTGGCTTGGTTTGGTAGGTTTTGTAGATGACTACATCAAAGTGTTTAAGAAAAATAAAGAAGGGCTTGCAGGCAAGTTCAAGATAATGGGGCAGATAGGGTTGGGTGCTATCATAGGGCTCACACTATATTATAACGACCATGTGGTAGTAACCCGTGAGGTAAAAGAAAACAGTGCGGTTGTATATAACGCCAGTGAAGAGCAGATTGGTAATACTTACACACGTAAAGACCAAAATGGTGCAGAGCATCATTATGCAACCGTAAAGAGTGTAGCTACTACCATACCTTTTGTAAAGAATCATGAGTTTAATTACGCCGCAATAGCACAATGGTTTGGTAAAGGTGCTGTAGAAACAGGGACGCCTATAGTGTATGTATTGTTCGTCATCTTCATCATAACAGCCGTATCAAACGGTGCAAATATTACGGATGGTATAGACGGGTTGGCAACAGGTGTATCAGCCATAATAGGTATATGTCTTGGTGTGTTTGCATATGTGTCTGGCAACTACGTGTTTGCCGGCTACCTCAACATCATGCACATACCCAATCTCGGAGAGCTATCAATTTTCATCGGTGCATTTATTGGTGCATGTGTAGGCTTCTTGTGGTATAACGCTTACCCTGCACAGGTTTTCATGGGCGATACAGGCAGCCTTGCATTGGGTGGCATCATCGCGTCGCTTGCAATTATTGTAAGAAAGGAATTGTTGATACCTATTATCTGCGGCATCTTTCTGGTAGAGAATTTATCTGTGATGATACAAGTGGCATACTTCAAGCATACTAAGAGGAAGTATGGCGAAGGGCGTAGAATATTCCTGATGTCGCCGCTGCATCACCACTACCAGAAGAAGGGTTATCATGAAAGTAAGATTGTAACAAGATTTTGGATTATAGGCATTGTGTTGGCGGTATTGAGCATTGCAACATTAAAAATGAGATAGTGAGTAACGGACAACAAAAACGATTGGTGATACTGGGCGCTGCCGAAAGCGGTGTGGGTGCAGCTTTGCTGGGCAAACAGCAGGGTTGGGATGTTTTTGTTACGGATGGTGGTACACTGAAAGACACTTATAAAGCAACATTGAGCGAGGCAGGTATAGTATATGAAGAAGGTACACACAGTATGGATAAAATACTGAATGCCGACTGTGTGGTGAAAAGCCCCGGCATACCGGATAAAGCCCCTGTTGTGAAAGCTATACGTGGCGCAGGTATAGAAGTTTGCAGCGAAATAGAATTCGGATACCGCTACAAAGGCGATAGTAAGATAATAGCCATCACAGGCAGCAATGGTAAGAGTACCACTACCAAACTGACACACCACTTGCTGAAAGATGCAGGCTATGATGCGGCATTGGTAGGTAATATAGGCTACAGCTTTGCCAGGCAGATAGCTGAAAAGCCTGCACAATGGTATGTGATAGAAGTAAGCAGTTTTCAGCTGGATGACATACATAAGTTTCGTCCGGATGTGGCAGTGCTGCTCAATATTACCCCCGACCACCTTGACAGATATGAATACAAATTCGACAACTATATACATTCAAAATTCCGCATCACCGAAAACCAAAGGGATACTGACTATTTTATTACTAACCTGGATGACAAGGTTATCACCGAGCATCTTGCCAACCATTCCATTCATTCACACACAATTTATTTTACGATGAGCGAACTACAACAACCGAACGAGGGAGGCTTTATTCAGAACGAACAAATGAACATCCGTTACGACGGTGAAGAACTGAACATGTCCATTCATGATCTTTCTTTAAAAGGCAGGCACAATCAATACAACAGCATGGCAGCAGGTATATCAGCGCGCATAGCGGGCATTCGTAAAGAAAAAATCAGAGAGAGCTTCGCTTCATTTGAAGGACTGGAACACAGGCTTGAGTTTGTAGCTACGGTACGTGGAGTGGACTACATCAACGACAGCAAGGCTACCAATGTAAACTCTGTATGGTTTGCATTAGAAAGCATGAAGCAGCCCACCATACTGATACTGGGTGGACAAGACAAGGGTAATGACTACAACGAGATAATGGACCTCGTAAAAGAAAAGGTAAAAGCCATTGTGTGCATGGGCATAGACAATAAACCGATACACGATGCTTTTGATGGTGTGGTAGAAAATATAGCAGATACACAAAGTGCAAAAGACGCTGTAAAAGCAGCCTATGCATTGGCAGATAAAGGCGATGCGGTATTGCTATCGCCCGCATGTGCCAGCTTCGATTTGTTTAAAAACTACGAAGATCGTGGCCGCCAGTTTAAAGAAGCTGTTCGTGAATTGTAATTGATAATAGAGATAAAGGAAAACGTAATGAACAAATTGTTGAATCGTACCAAAGGGGATAAAGTAATATGGGGGGTAGTGCTTGTACTATCTTTCATAAGCCTGCTTGCTGTGTACAGTTCTACAGGTTCATTAGCATTCCGTATGTCTAAAGATTCCAGCTACTACCTGATGAAGCACTTACTGGTATTGGTTTTGGGGTTGGCAATAATATATGGCGTACACAAAGTGAACTATACAAAATTTGCACGTGTAGCCATCTTTTTGTACTTGTTGAGTTTGCCTTTATTGATATATACACTCTTCTTCGGTACTACGCTCAACGAGGGTTCGCGTTGGATAAAGCTACCTGTTATCAATGTGACATTCCAGACATCAGACCTTGCCAAGCTGGCATTGTTTATGTTCCTCGCGCGTATCCTCAGCATGAAGCAGAACGTCATTAAAGATTGGAAAAAAGGGTTTATCCCCGTCCTGATACCAGTGTTGGTTACTTGCGCGCTGATAGCACCGGCTAACCTATCTACAGCGTTGATGCTCGGGTTCACCTGTTGCATATTGTTCTTTATAGGCAGGGTGCAGGTGAAGCATATTTTATTGTTGGCTTTTGCCGGTATTGTAGGGGTTACGGGTTTGTTTCTCATATCAAAAGCCACAGGTTTTGGTAGAGCCGCAACATGGGAGCAGCGTATTAAAGATTTTGCAGACAGCGATGAAGGTAAAGACGGCAAGAAAAAAGA
>CALESY010000087.1 GCA_937919945.1 uncultured Chitinophagaceae bacterium
GGTTTCCTTTTTTAGCCATTGCTGTGTGCGTTTATTACTTTACTTACTTAATTACTTAGATTTTCTGACCTTGTGCGCGCAATTCTTTAACAACAGTCAACAGACCGTTTTTATTGATTGTGCGGATAGCATCAGTAGTCAATTTCAATGTAACCCAACGGTCTTCTTCAGCCAGGAAGAAACGCTTTACCTGCAAGTTAGGCAGGAAGCGGCGCTTAGCCTTCTTGTTAGAGAAAGATATTTTGTGACCTGTTACGGGTTTTCTGCCTGTTACCTGACAAACGCGTGCCATTCTTTTAAAATTTAGGACTGCAAAGGTAGTAAAAAATCAAAATTAAAAAGCCAAAATCTAAAAATAAATTTGAAAAACAAGGCTTTAAACGCCCGATTGGGGATAATTATGCCAAATCGGGTAGCAAAAGTGTATCCAGGCTTGCCAAACCGAGGGTGTTTTCAGATACAAAGCCCTCTCCGAAGGCGGTACCTATGCGCTTACCAAGGAGCAAAGAACGCGCCTCTATGCTTTCTAAAAACCCGCTTTGGGATATATACGTGAGCGGTTCTGCAGAGGTGGGATCGTGAAACTGGCTTTTGTAGGCTTTGATGGCTTCCATTTTAGTAGCATGGGTGTCGCTTACATCTACAATAAAATCAGGCTCAATAAACCTATCCTGTATCATATGATACACTCTTTTGGGCCGCCATGCAGCCTGTGGTGTGTCATCTAGCGTGGTTTCTATTTTGCGTAGCCCAGACAGGAAGGATGCGTCGGCAATCAGCTTACCTGCCTTACCATGGTCGGGGTGGCGGTCTGTAATGGCATTAGCTATTACTATTTCGGGTTGGTATTTACGTATGTATTGTATCAGCTTCAATTGGTGGGCTTCGTCATTTACGATAAAGCCATCGCGCATGCCCATGTTTTCGCGTACTGCCATACCCATTATACGGGCTGCATCTGCCGCTTCTTGAAGGCGTAGCTGTGGTGTACCGCGTGTACCTAGTTCGCCGGCAGTAAGGTCTATAATGCCCACTTGCTGCCCCATACGGGCGTGTTTGATGAGTGTGCCTGCGGCACTTAGTTCAATATCGTCGGGGTGGACGGCAATGGCAAGAATATGAAGCTTCACGTCTGTTGAAGTTAATGAGTTTGCAAAGGTATTAATATTGACAAAACTAGCTGTATAGCGGTGTTCTATGTTACTATCAGATAAATCAGAGGACGCGGTTTATGTCTTTCTCTTAGCATGCATCAGTGCGTTTTGCCGCTGGTATTTGTATTTGTAGTAGTAATTTGCTTCGAGGTCGGTAACGATGGTTTCTATTTCTCTATCGCGGTCTTCGGGGTCGTATTCACGCTTCAGGTTGTTGCTGAATATGAGGGCTACCGATTGCCATACTACGGCAGAGAACCCACCTTTCAACTCGCGGATGATGCTGTAGCAGTTCTTGCCCGTCTGCCTGTTAATGAGTTTTACCAATAGCTGCCCTTGTGTGATGGTCAGTTCTTCCAGCTCGCCTTTAAAACGTTTGTTCAGCTCTTTCTCAACTTTCTTCAGGTACTCTTTGCGCTTCTTTTTATCGTCGCTGTATTTCTCAAGGTTCACATCCACATCTTTTAGCACCTCTGCCGCTACTATGGCGTATGGGTACACCTTATAAATGTTATAACGCAGCCTGTCTTGCTTGGCACGCATACGGGCAAGATGACGGGGTAGTTTACCTGTTTTTTCTACCTCTTCCAGATATACCATAGCAAAAGTATCTGCCCCTACAACAATACCGCCTAGTAATATAGTATCATTCACCCCCTGCTGTGCAGAGGCGTTGCTGCTCTTAGCAATTAGAGAGATAAACAAAAGAATATATAAGAAATGCTTACGCATGTGCTTATGTAAATTTCCGCAATTCTTCGCTTAATTGCTATAATAAAACCATAAAATTTCAGAAAATATAAGCCTGTAGCATAGGGGTTTGGCACGTATTTAGCTGTCTATTGTCATAACTTTGCACATTGATGCACAAAGACGGTATGAAAGGTCTAGTAACGATAGCTTGTTTGGTATTATTGGCTTCTTGCGCTAAGGAAGAGCGTACGTTGACACAAAAAGAAATAAAAGCCAAGGCAGATTCTATTATTGCCACCAAAGTGCCAAGCCTTGAAGAACAGGCAGCGATAGACTTGGATGCCCGTATGTCTATAGAAGTAAAGGCTAAAACAGACTCGATAGTTAATGCGTATCTGCAAAAACAAGATTCCCTGACACCATCCGTTAATGAGCGATAATAGCCAACCGGTACTGTATTTCGATGGTGTATGCAACCTTTGCAATGCCATGGTGCAACTGGTCATCAGAAAAGACAAAAAAGCAAAGTTCAGGTTTGCATCTTTGCAATCTGCAGCCGGTAAGGCTATTCTCCATCAATATCAGCAACAAAACAATAAAAACCCGGACAGCATTATACTGCAAAAAGATGGTCTGCTTTATGTAAAATCGACTGCTGCATTGCATGTATTGTTGCTAATGGGCGGACTATATAAACTGGCGGTTATAGGGTTTGTGTTTCCACGCTTTATCAGGGATGCGGTGTACGATTTCATTGCCAGGAACCGCTACAAATGGTTTGGTAAAAATGATAGCTGTATGGTGCCAACACCCCAACTGCAAAGCCGTTTTCTGGACTGATATTTTTAACCTGTTTTTATCATCAATAGCTACTACATTTGAGTATATGAAAATATTGAAACTGCTGGTTGTTTTTTGTTTATTGGCATCAGGTAGGGGAGAAGCGCAGGAAGTATATTACTCTCAATACGAAAACTACGACTGGCGTACAGGCGATTACGCTATTGCAGGCAAGGTAAACGGTTTACAATATATCTACAGAAGCAATGCCAATAACTATTATCTGGATGCTTATGACGATAATATGGAGAAAGTTGCCACAGTGGTGCTCGACTTTTTCTCAGGCAGGATATACGATACCCGTTTTGTAAACTATGCCAACCAGATGGTAGTGCTGTACCAGTCGGTAGATGGTGGTAAAGTAACCCAATACGCCGCATTGCTGGATGATAAGGGCAGGTTGCTGAAACGCCCTGTAGTAATAGATGCTGCCAAACAAGCTTTCTTCGGCAATTCCAGAAACTACTTCCGTATGGCAGTATCTGAAGACAAAAAACGCATCATTGTATATGAAACCGATACCAAAGGCAATAAACTGGAAGTTGACTGTACATGGTTGGATGACCAACTGAATGTATTGAGCAAATGTCATACTTCATTTAACGCGGGTAACTATCCGGAAACGGGCGAGGGACTGCTACATAATGATGGTACATTTTACCTGCCTACCTACACACCTACAGGCAGCCGTAGCTATGCCGATCAATTGTACTTGCTGGTATTGCCACAAACAGAAAGAAAATTTACCCCTAAAGAGTTGCCGCTCGATAATATGTATGCAGCAGGTACATACATGAAACTGGACAACGCGAATGATAAAATATACATAGCAGGCTTTTATTCTGACAAGAAAGGCGGGCTATATGAGGGGGTGCTGTACACCTACTACAACCTGAAAACAGGCAGCTATGAGAAAGTCAAATTAATGAGTTTTGATGGCAATGAAGGGGCAATAGAAAAGACGAAGAAAAAAGCCCTGAGCGATTTTCAGGTACGCAACCTGATAGTGAAAAACGATGGCGGCTTTGTACTGATAGCTGAAGACTTTTTTGTAACCAACCGTAGCAGTTATCAGCCGGGGTTTGGCTACTATTCGTTCTACTATCCTACCATGGGGGCGTCTGTAAGAGAGTATAATTACCGAGATATTATGGCGATGTCTTATGATGGTGAAGGTAACGGGCAGTGGCGTTCTTTTATCCGTAAAGACCAATATTCTCAGGAAGATGGCGGTATGTTTTCTTCTTTTGCTATGATAAATACAGGTGGCGCGCTTGGCTTTATGTTCAACGACTTTAATACTGTGCGTTCCAAAATACAATTAGCAACCCTTGATGCAGATGGTAAAGTAGCCATGCAATCGTTGGGGGCAGCCAATGGCAATGATGCAGACTGGATGCCAAGGCAGGCAAAACAAGTAGCATCGAGAGAATTAATTGTGCCTTGTTTAAGGAAAAGGCAAATCTGCTTTGCCAAAATTGTATTTTAGCCCAAAATAAGCTGAGTGCTACCATTAGTCCGTAATAACAGCCCGTATACTGTTATTGTATTACTGATATTTACTTTGATTGTAAAGCTACAGGCATTGGGTAGCCCCATGGTGCCTTTTGTGCCCGAACAGCATGTACTTTTCCAGACAATCATCAACATACTCAACTATGTATTGCGCGGCAATGCGTTTGCCTATACCATGCTGGGTGCGGTTATGGTATTTGCACAAGCATTATATCTCAATAGCATATTTGTCAACAATAAATTGGCAGGTAAACCCAATTATACAACAGCATTTTTATATATCGTTTTTACATCCATTATGCCTGAGTTTACCTACTTCAGCGAGATACTATTGCTTAACTGGTGTGTTATTGGCGGCATAGGTTTGCTGATAGGTTTTCATCAAACGAATAAACCGAGGATGCATGTGTTCAATACAGGTTTTGTATTCAGCATAGCAGCGTTACTGCATTTTCAGTCTGTTGCGTATTTTATAGTACTCTTTGCAGCCTTATTGTTGTTGCGGAGCTTTAACCCGGGCGAATGGGCAGTTGCGGTGGTTGGTTATCTGACACCTGTATACCTGTACACCGGTACTTTGTTTCTTTTCGATAAGCTGGACACTATGCAGTATATGCTGCAATTAGGCATATCCTTGCCGGGCAATATCAAAGACCCGTTGTTTGTGTTTGGTACTATTACAGGCATATTGGTTTTGTTTGTAATGGGTATATATGCCCTGCAAGATTGGCTGGTACGGGGCGGGGTATACATCCGCCGTATGTGGACAACTATTGCTACCATGTTTTTACTATCCATAGTGGTGGCCATAAGTACAGATATATCTGAAAAGAGTATATGGTTGGTGGTAATGCCTGCCATAGCCTTGGTAGTAACCCCGGCACTTATGGTTGAAAAAACTAAATGGTTTAGTAATTTTGCCTTTTATTTTTCGCTACTGTTATTGGTGTTTTGCCAACTGACTGTCAACTAACTAACATATTAACTACAGATAATGAAATTCGGAATTGTTGTTTTCCCCGGCTCTAATTGCGACAGGGATATGATGCATGCTTTACAGGATGATTTGAAACAGGAAGTGGTGATGCTGTGGCACAAAGACAACGACCTGAGTAGTTTTACAACAGATGATTGTATTGTATTGCCGGGTGGCTTTTCTTATGGCGACTACTTGCGTTGCGGAGCGTTAGCACGTTTCAGCCCGCTGATGGAAGAGGTCATAAAATTTGCCAACAAGGGCGGTAAAGTGTTGGGCGTTTGCAATGGTTTCCAGATACTGTGCGAATCGGGTTTGTTGCCCGGTGTGTTGCTGCTGAATGACCATCAGAAATTTACCTGCAAAAACGTGTACATCAAAGCAGCAACCGATAGCAATTTTGTGGGTAAAAATGCGGGTAATACACCACGCAAAATACCTGTAGCACATGGCGAAGGGCGTTATGTAGCAGATGCGGCTACTATAGAAAAACTGACAGCGAATAACCAAATCGTTTTCCACTATTGCGATGAGAATGGTGAAGTGCATATCAATTCAAACCCCAATGGTACTACCAACAATATAGCAGGCATCTGTAATGAAGGGCGTAATGTGTTTGGCATGATGCCACACCCTGAACGTGCCTGCAGCGATGCACTGAATAATATAGATGGTAGGGCTATACTGGAAGCATTTGCTAAAATGAATTAACATAAAGCTTCCTTAAAGTCGCCAACCCGACCAAACGAAATAATTAAATCAAGTTTCTTTACACAAGTAAAGCCCCCGTAATGAGCATTAAACTAAAATCGTTCCTGCTGTTATTCAGCTTCTTTGCATTATCACCTGCATTTGCACAGATAATAGAAGACCCCACTGTATGGACAATAACTGCTAAAAAGAAAAGCGGTAACCAGTACGATTTGGTTTTTCATGTAGATGTGAAGAACAACTGGCACATCTATTCATTAGACCCCGGTGGTGATGGTAGCTTTCTACCGCCCGATTTTCGTTTGGATAAATCTACACGATATAAAGTAAATGGTAAGATTACAGAGAAAGGAAAGAAGATAGATGAAACAATAGAAGATATAGGTACCGTACACTATTACAAGAATGTAGATTATATAGTACCCATAACAGTAGATACGAATGGTAAGATAACAGGTAAGTATGAATACATGACCTGTAACGACCAAGGTTGCTTGCCACCCAAGACCAAGAAATTTTCGGTAGATGTGAATGACCCTGAACTACCCAACGCTGTAACTACAACAACAGAAGACACCGCCGTAGCAGCACCAGCAGATACTCAAAAAAAAACTGAAGTAGCACCCGTAGCGACTACTACAGATAAGAAAGATGGTGATGGTACAACTAAAGAAGAACAGAAGTCTTTGTTGTGGTTGTTCTTCGCTGCCTTAGGTGGTGGTTTACTTGCAGTACTGACACCATGTGTATATTCGATGATACCTATAACTGTGAGCTTCTTTACAAAAAGAAGTAAAAGCAGGGCAGAGGGGATACGTAATGCGATATACTACTCACTTTCTATCATCATCATTTTTACATTATTAGGTGTATTGATTTCAGCGACATTCGGTGCAAACGCGTTGAATAATCTTTCTACCAACTGGATAGCCAACCTGTTTTTCTTTGCCATATTCGTGATATTCGGTATCTCATTTTTGGGTGCGTTTGAAATCACATTACCATCTTCATGGACGAGTAAGACTGACTCTAAAGCAGGTCTTACAAGTTTTGGTGGTATCTTCTTTATGGCACTGACATTAGTTATTGTATCATTTTCATGTACAGGCCCTATTGTTGGCCCGTTGTTGGTGTTAACCAGTAAGGGCGGGTTAGTTGGTCCTGCTATTGGCATGTTTGGTTTCTCTGTAGGGTTGGCATTACCGTTTGCATTGTTCGCCATCTTCCCTGGTATGCTCAATAAAATGGCTACAGGTGGCGGATGGATGAATCAAGTGAAGGTAACACTAGGTTTTATTGAACTAATGCTTGCATTAAAGTTTCTCTCAAATGCAGACCTTGCAATGGGCTGGCGTTTGTTAGATAGAGAAATATTTATTGCCATATGGATAGTGTTGTCTGTACTGCTTGGTTTTTATTTGTTGGGCAAATTGAAATTATCGCATGACGATGCACCACCTAAAAATTTATACGGACAGGAATATGTTGGGTTAGTTAAATTATTTCTTGCCATTACCATGTTCTCATTCGCAGTGTACTTAGTGCCTGGTATGTGGGGTGCTCCGCTTAATGGTATGAGCCAATTTGTACCACCAATCGGTACACAAGATTTTGTGTTGACAGAAGGTGGTAGCGGTACGACGCATAGCAGTGCTAATAGTGAAGTAGCACCTGTTAAGTATGTTGAAGAAATGAAGATATATGAACCACCAGTAGTTAAGAACCTGGGTTTAGTTACATACTTTGAATATGAAGAAGCACTGGCTGCTGCAAAGAAGCTCAAAAAACCGATCATGCTCGACTTTACAGGTATCAACTGTGTGAACTGCCGTAAGATGGAATCGCAGGTGTGGAGTAAACCAGAGGTAGCTAAAAGATTGAAAGAAGATTTTATTGTTGCATCCTTGTATTGTGATTATGACAAGAAAGATTTGCCGAAAGAGCAACAGTATTTTTCTAAAATATTAGGTTCTGAAGTAGTTACTGTTGGTGATAGAAATGAAGATTTGCAGGCATCACAATTTGGTGCTAACTCTCAGCCATTCTACTTCTTTATAGACGAGAACGGTAACAAACTGGCAGATGAAGGGTATGGCTACGACCCTAACGTGCAGAAGTTTATAAACCATCTGGATAAGGTGAAAGAAAAATATAATCAAACTAAATAATAATGAAGGGGATGTTCAGTCATCCCTTTCGTTTTCTTGCTTTTAGGATAAAAACCTAACGCGTATGATTAAGAATGTAAGTGTTTCCGTTCTTCCACACGAGGCTGCAGAAGGCAGTTTCAATCGCTATATAGCTGAAGAGGCAGGTGTCGATAAGCAGTCCATTACCGGCTATCACATCCTCAAAAAGTCTATTGACGCACGAGGCAAACAACCACGTGTTATTTTACAACTACAGGTTTTTATCAACGAGGCGGTACAACCCTTACCCATCTTCGACCCGCAACTGCAAGATGTACGCAATAAACCACACATCGTAATAGTGGGTGCAGGGCCTGCAGGCTTGTTTGCGGCTATCAGGGCTATCAATCTGGGGTGTAAGCCTATTGTGCTGGAGCGTGGTAAAGATGTGCGCAGCAGGCGTAGGGACTTAGCTGTCATGAATAAAGAAGGTATCGTCAACCCCGAATCGAATTATTGTTTTGGTGAGGGTGGGGCAGGTACTTACAGCGATGGTAAACTCTACACACGCAGCACTAAGCGCGGTAATGTGCAACGCATCCTGCAATTGTTTCATCATTTTGGTGCAGATGCCAATATCCTGTACGAGGCTCATCCGCATATAGGTACTAATAAACTGCCACACATCATCACTGCTATGCGAGAGGCTATTGCAGCTTGCGGCGGAGAAGTGTTGTTTGGTAAAAAACTAACGGATATAGTATTGGATGGTGATGCCATTAAAGCTGTGAAAACGGAAGATGGCAGCACTATCGATACGAAGATTGTGATACTTGCCACAGGCCATTCTGCCAGAGATATTTTTACACTGCTGCATAATAAAGGGATAGAAGTAGAAGCCAAGCCTTTTGCATTGGGTGTACGTATAGAGCATCCGCAACTGATTGTAGATAAAGCACAATACCATTGCCAGGTGCGTGATGAACATTTGCCACCTGCCAGCTATAGCGTAGTGGCGCAAGAGTATGGCAGAGGTGTGTTTTCTTTCTGTATGTGCCCGGGTGGTATTATAGCACCTGCTGCTACCAATCATGGCGAGGTAGTGGTAAACGGTTGGTCGCCATCTAAGCGTAATAACCCCTATGCCAACTCGGGCACGGTAGTAGCGGTAGATGAAAAAGACTATGTCAAGTATGGATTTACAGGGCCGCTGGCAGGTATGCATTATCAGCAAATGGTAGAGAAGCAGGCATATAAAATAGGCGGTGGTAAATTGGTAGCACCCGCACAGCGTATGGGCGATTTTACAGACAATAAACTATCATCTACATTACCCGACTGTTCTTACCTGCCGGGTGTACACAGTGCAGCCATCAAAGATGTATTGCCCAAAGAAGTAAACGAAGCATTGCGTAAAGCAGTAGTAGATTTCGGTAAAAAAATGAGAGGCTACTTTACCAACGAGGCCGTATTAGTTGCTACCGAATCGCGCACCAGCTCACCCGTACGCATACCCCGCGATAAAGAAACACTGCAACACACGCAGATAAAAGGACTCTACCCATGTGCAGAAGGTGCAGGCTATGCTGGGGGCATAGTAAGTGCAGCCATAGATGGGGAGCGATGTGCAGAAGCTGCCATACAGTTTGTAAACGCTAAGGGCTGATATGTGCATTAGCCTGTGTAGAACTATTTCTTATTGTGGATTATTATATTATTAACATCTTGTATTCGTTGGGGTAAAGAGGTACTTTGGTATCTAACTAAAACGGAGCAATATGAAAAAGAACCTAGCTGAGTTTATCGGCACATTTTGTCTTGTACTATTCGGTTGTGGTGCTGCCGTAGTATCGGGCATTGCAACAACAGGGCCTGCCGGCATTGGGTTGTTGGGTATTTCCCTTGCATTTGGTGTGGCAGTGGTGGTTATGGCGTATGCTATAGGTCCCATCAGCGGTTGTCATATCAACCCTGCAATTACTATATCTATGGTAGTAGGTGGCAAGATGAGTGTAGGCGAGGCGGTAGGTTATATCATATCACAGTTTTTGGGAGCAACCGTAGCAGCCGGTGTATTGTATGGCATACAAAGCGGTATGCCGGGCTTTGCCATGGGCGAATGGGCATTGGGCAGCAACGGATGGGGAGAAGGCTATTTAGGGGCTTACAATATGCAGTCGGCATTTATTGCTGAAGCTGTGCTTACATTCCTTTTTCTGTTTGTGATATTTGCTACCACATCTAAGTGGGGTAATAGTACCATGGCAGGGCTTGCCATAGGCCTTACATTAGTGTTGATACACCTTGTAGCCATACCCATAACAGGTACATCTGTAAACCCTGCACGTAGCTTTGGGCCTGCCGTATTTGCCGGTGGCAAGGCATTGCAGCAATTGTGGCTGTTTATAGTTGCACCCATAGTTGGTGGTGTATTAGCGGCATTGGTGTGGAAGGGTGTATTTGAAAAAGAATAATTGAGGATGAATAAATAAGCAAGCCGCGATTTTTTTCGCGGCTTTTGCATTATATAGAATACTTGCAATTTTTAAGTTTTCAGCACAAAGAATATTTTTTAGATTTATTAGCAAATGTTTAGTGTTCATGGCAAAGGCAACTAATCAACCATCTATACCTGCCAAAACATTGGCAGCCTACGAAAAAGTTATCAGTAAACTGGAAGGCATTGAACGAAAAGGTGCTACCATGCCCTACACATCGCTCAACGGGCATATGTTTTCGTTTATCGGGCAAGACGGGTCTGTAGCATTGCGTTTGCCTGCAGATTTACGTGAAGAAGTAATGAGAACTCATAGTGCAAAGCCATGTATGGCACATGGAGTGGTGATGAAGGAATACATTATTATCCCTGATGATTTGCTTCATAACACCCGCGTTATATCTAAGTATTTTAAGTTGAGCCATTCTTATGTAGAATTGTTGAAGCCAAAAGTTACTAAACGCAAGTAATCACCATTTTGTTATTGTTCCTACCCCTGCGGCACCAACTGTATCGTCATGCCGGGCGTGAGTCCTATGCAGATGTCTATATTGCTGAATTTGAAACTGCCGAGTTTTAGTTTCTCCCGATACTCGTCTGTTGTTACTAGCATTTTTACGATAGTACCCAGCAGGGCTTTGTCTTTATGTTGCTCCAGTATTTCTTTTCTGCGTTCGGGCGATACATCGCTCGATTTTAGGAAGTGAAATGTAATATCGGGTGGTAGCCCCATGGTTACAGATATGCCCGTGGTTTTAAAGCCTACTTCTTCAATAATAGGTGTGAGGCCTATCACCTCGTTTGCGGTGTTGATTGTTTTTTCTTTTGCAGCCTCGCCAATGCTGGTGAGCTTTTCTGCCAGCTTATCTATACTCAGGCTGTCTGCAACAGCATCTTTAGCTTCGGTTACTTTTTCGGTTACTTTATTGAGAAAGTCTTTCATTACCTGTTGATTTTATTACAGCAATTTACGAAAAAAATAAAGCTACCCCGTATTGGAGTAGCTTTAATGAAATAAGAAAGAGAGCAAATTAAGCTATCTCAACTTCAGCACCAGCTTCAGTCAGTTTAGCTTTCAGGTCTTCAGCTTCAGCTTTGCTAACGCCTTCTTTCACGTTCTTAGGAGCACCGTCTACCAGTTCTTTAGCTTCTTTCAAGCCAAGGCCAGTCAGTTCTTTTACAGCTTTAACAACGTTCAGTTTGTTAGCACCAGCTGCTTTCAGGATAACATCGAAAGATGTTTTCTCTGCTGCTGCTGCGCCACCACCGTCGCCACCTGCTGCAACTACAACTGCTGCTGCTGCTGGTTCGATACCGTAGTCTGCTTTCAATACGTCAGCCAATTCCTGTACTTCTTTAACTGTCAGGTTTACTAATGATTCGGCTAATGCTTTAACGTCTGCCATTTTATTATCTTTTTAAATTGTTTTAAAAAATTGTTGTTTTATAATATAGCTTGGAAGCCAGTGTTGTTGCGCCGTTTTGTACCCGGCGAGGTAATTATTCTGCAGCTGGTGCATCTGTTGCAGGAGCGTCTGCAGCAGGTGCTTCAGGAGCCTGTGGTGCTTCAGCAGCAGGTGCCTCAGGGGCAGCAGCTTCAGCAGCAGGTACGCCACCACCTTTTTCTGCATTATGCAGCAATGCTGCGATTACGCGTTTTGCAGGTGATTGCAACAAGCCGATAACTTCGCCAATAAGCTCATTCTTCGTCTTGATGTTGGTAAGCGCAGTCAGTTGGTTGTCGCCAACAAATATGTCGCCGTTGATGAACGCTGCTTTCAGCAATGGTTTTTCGCCGTTGCTTGCCTTGCGGAAAGAGCTGATTATCAGAGCTGGCTCTTTAGGGCTCTCGCTGAACATCAGGGCTGTAACATTGTGCAAAGAATCGTAGATGCCTGCATATTTTTCGCTGTCAAGGCTTTCCAACGCTTTGCGGATGAGGGTGTTTTTAGCCACCGTCATTTCTACTTGCTTATCAAAGCAATGCCTGCGCAGGGTGCTAGTTTGTCCTGCATCGAGGCTTTCTGTATCTGTTATGTAGAAGTTGTTGTACTGAGAGAATTTCTCTTTCAATACTTCAATCACTTCTTGTTTTTGAGCTGGTGTCATTTCAAATGTTTTTTAAGGATAAAAAATACCTTTTTCGTTCATGCTTAATTAGGATACGCTTTTAGTATCGATTGTGATACCGGGGCTCATCGTAGATGCCATGCTGATACCTTTCAGGTAAGTACCTTTTGCGGTAGCAGGCTTCATGCGCACCAATGTGTTGATGAGTTCCTGAGCGTTTTCGGCTATCTTCTTAGGTTCAAAAGATACACGGCCGATGGAAGCATGTATGATACCGGCTTTGTCTATCTTAAAAGCTATTTTACCACCTTTAACGTCGTTTACAGCTGCAGCTACATCGTTGGTAACTGTACCTGTCTTCGGGTTTGGCATCAGGTTACGAGGGCCTAATACTTTACCCAGCTTACCTATTTTAGGCATTACAGATGGTGTAGCGATGATAACATCTACATCAGTCCATCCGCCTTCTATCTTCTGTACAAACTCGTCGAGGCCTACGAAATCAGCGCCTGCGCCTTTTGCTTCAGCTTCTTTATCGGGTGTACAAAGTACCAGTACGCGCTTTGTTTTACCTGTACCGTGTGGCAGGCTTACTGTGCCGCGTATTGCCTGGTCTGCCTTCTTAGGGTCAACACCCAGACGTATGTGTACGTCAACCGAGCTATCAAATTTGGTAGTGTTGATAGATTTTATCAACCCTGCCGCATCGCTCAGTGAGTATTCTTTGTTCTTATCTATTTTAGCTTCTACAGCTTTTCTTTTTTTAGTAATTGTTGCCATTGTTGCAATGTTTTAAGTAAGGTGAAGCAATGGATTAGTTGGCCCAAGGAGCTGTGCCGTCAACGTTGAGGCCCATGCTGCGTGCTGTACCGGCTACCATTTTCATGGCGCTTTCAAGCGTAAAGCAGTTCAGGTCGCTCATTTTGTCTTTAGCGATTTCTTCTACTTGTGCCCAGCTTACTTTACCTACTTTGTTACGGTTAGATTCTTTAGAACCTTTCTGAATCTTAGCCGCTTCCATCAACTGAACGGCAGCAGGTGGCGTTTTGATAACAAAGTCGAAAGACTTGTCTGCATAAACTGTGAGGACTACGGGTAGAACTTTACCCATTTTGTCTTGTGTGCGAGCATTGAACTGCTTGCAGAATTCCATAATGTTGACACCCTTAGAACCCAGTGCAGGGCCGATTGGTGGTGCCGGATTGGCTTGGCCGCCTTTACATTGCAGCTTTACATAGCCAGTGATTTCTTTAGCCATTTTCCTTTCTTTTGGTTTTAACGAATTGTATTAAACAACTCTCCCAAATACCGTCATTATAAGAGCAATATCGAGAATTGGACGGCAAAGGTAAGGATATTTTTAATTCAAACATCAAAAATCAAAATAAATAATTTTTGAATGTTTGAGGGTGGTATTGACTATCATGTCATTTTTCTGACGTGGAAAACCTTCATGATGTATATGTTGTATAAACCATCTCAGTGAGACGAGAGATTAATGAGTTAATATATTTATCAAATGAAGAAATAAGTTTTTGAAACTTTGATTTATATATTCACGCGTCAATCTAATATTAACATGAAACAATTTGCTGCTGTATTTTTTTTGTTCTTGTTGTCAGCTGAAGTGATATATGCTCAAAGGGGCTTTGAAGATACTGTTTACTATACTCGTAAATTACAAAAAACAAGAGCAAAGGATGCCGATTTATACAGACTGCCAGTAGTAAAAGACAATACCCATTATAAAGTAACTTATATTACTGTAGATGGTAAAAGAAAATTTGAATACAGATTACTACCCAAACTAATAGACTATCATTATTCATTGGAACTTGATTTAGCAATAAAAGATGGGCCTTATAAAGAGTATACAAACGATATTCTCATTGTTGATGGGACCTATGTAATGAACAAAAAAAACGGTGTATGGAAGACATACGATGTGGATGGAAAATTAAGTATTGAAGGGAGCTATGTTAATGGTAAGCATATTAATGAATGGAAATACTATGATAATGGTAAACTGTTTTTACTTAGAAATTATATTGATACCGTTAATAGGCAGATATATATTACAGTGTATGACAAAGAAGAGCTTAAAGTAGCAGAGGGGTATCAAATAGAAGGGATGAAAAATAATAAACTTGATTATATAAATATTGGTACATGGATTTACTATTACAAGAATGGAAAAATAAAAAAAGCCATTGACTATCAGTATGATGTAAGGCATGGTTTGTTTACTTATTATGATTCAGTAAGCGGCAATAAAATTTCTTTAGGTTGGAATAAGAACGGCAAAAGAGATAGTGTTTTTACAAGCTACTATTTAAATGGCAAAGTAAGGGTTATTGATAACTATAAAGATGGAGTACTTGATGGTAAGTTTACAAGATATGATGACTCTTTGGGCAAAGTACTTGAAGAAGGTATGTATTATAAAGGTAAGCTGTATGGTACATGGAAAGAATATTACTATGCAACAGATATACTAAAAGAACAGACAGATTATAGAAACGATATTGGCAATGCAGTAGTATTTGATAGAATTACGGGAAAGAAAATAGCAGAGGGGCAATATAACCAAAGTGATAAAACTGGAGAATGGAAATACTATAATATTAATACTGGTAAACTTGTATCTATTGAAAACTATAAAGAAGGTGAGTTAAATGGTGAATCAATAATATTTGATGACAATGGTAATAAAAAAATTATTGCAAGTTATATAAATGGTAAAAGAAACGGAGTATGGCAAGCATTATACGATGATAGCAAAACAGTCTGGTTTAAGGCAGATTATATAAATGATACTTTAAATGGATTACTTGAAACCTTTTATGAGAATAGTAAACCCAAAAGAAGTGAAGAGTATTTAATGGGTGTGAAAATTAAAGGAGAATGTTATGATATTACAGGCAATAAAACAGATTGTGAACCTTTTTTTCAAAAAGCTTCTTTTAAAGAGGATGTAATGAATTACATCGGAAGAAATTTAAATTATCCACCAACAGCCAAAGAAGCAAAAATTGAAGGAAAAGTAATTGTTCGTTTTACCCTTTCTGAAAGTGGGATAGTGAAAAATCCTAAGATTATACAGGGATTGAATGATGATTGTAATGAAGAGGCTTTAAGGCTTATTGCTCAGATGCCACAATGGATACCAGCAAAAGTTGATGGTATGCCTATTGAAACTATGCAAACGCTCCCTATTGTTTTCTGGATACACTAATGCTCCTCTTTTTCTTTAACAGGTATGGCAGCAGCTGGTTCTTTCTTACCAAACCATTTGCGGAGCGAGAAGCGGTTCGTATCAACCAGTTTGTGCTCTATCAGGTAGTGTATCACTTTATGCTCCAGCCAGTGGTGGAAGGGTAGCAGAAAGCTGATGATGAGTATTTTAATGCCCAGCATCTTCCATGGCTCGTGGTGGGTTATCTCCATTATCTTATGGTCGGCCAGTAGTATGATGAACTCGAAGAAGAAGATAAACGAAAAGAAGCCCAGCGATTTAATAATAATCTTCGGCACTTTGAAAGACCCCAACATGGTAAGCATGATGAAACACAACACAATGCCTATGATGATACCCATGTATTGCAGGTTGTGGCGGCGTTCGGTTTGCTTTTGCTCATGTTCTGCAATTATTTGCCGTTGCTTGGTTTCGTTGTCTATCTCCATTTGCAGCAGGGCATCTTGCTTGGTTACAGCCAGTTGCTCATCGGCATACTGCTTGTTCAGCTTGGCATAGGTATAGGCTTTGGCGGTGTTGCCAGCGGCGTAGTACAGGCTATCGAGGTATTGGCTGGTTTCTATCATATAGGGCAGGTAGGCGGCATCTTTGGCAGCCATAAAAGCCTGTTCCATTTTCTGGGTGGCAAGGGTAGTGTTGCCATTGCGCAGCAGAAACTGTGCATACCGCTTCTCGAAGTTGGAAAGAAAGAATTTGATGTGCGCTATTTTTTTCCATACCATCTCATCGGCTTTGGCATACATATACAGGGCACTGTCTTTTATGCCACGGTTCTCGTACACATACGCCATCACACGGTAGTAAGATATGGTGTCTTTACGATGCATAACAGCCAACTCTTCAGGAAACTTTTTGGTATAAAAATCTGCCAGTTCGTTGAACAGTCCGTTTTGCATCAGGTAGGTGCTGTGGTTGCCGATGGCGTTTCTCAGCAATACGGTATCGTTGTGTTCCTTAGCGTATGCTACCAGTCGGTAGGTTATTTTTTCGGCGTTGTGGGGTTCTTTGTTGTAGTAATATTTCTCGGCAAGGTCTGTATATATTTTATTGATGGTGAGGGAGTCTGTTATGCCCAGCTTAGGCATCAGGGCTATCTGTTTTTTCTTATAGTCTCTTGCCTGCGGGTAGTTGCCTATCAGCAGGTAGAAGTAAGAGAGGTGGTCGTAGCAGTTATAAATCTCCAGATGGTTTTGCTGCTCTTGTGCAAGGGTAAGGGCATTCAGGTAGTTGCGGAAAGCATCCAGTTTATTATTGGTCAGCTCCAGGCATTTACCCCATTGCAAAAAGCACTCTGCTTTAAAAGTGTCATTGTCTGTAAGCCCTATGTAGTAGTATGCTTTGCTGATGTAGTCTATTGCCTGTTTGGTATTATTCTCTGCCATACATACGGCACTCTGCGCTGCGTAGGCATGGTAATGCCACAGGTTGTTGCTGTGCGCTTTGGCAAGTGCCAGCATATTGTTGGCATACTCTCTGCCTTTGCTTGCATTGGCACTGTTGAAGTCGGTAAGGGAAAAATAACCACGAAAGGCGATGAGGGAAAGCGTATCGTTGCCCGTAAGGGTAGCCATATCAATGGCAGCTTCCAGCGTGCTGTCTTTCTTTGCTTGTTCGCCTGTCAGGTCGTAGATGTTAGCAATTTGCAGCAGGTAGTCAATTTTCTGCTCGTTGGTTTCAGCCTTTTTGTAAGATTCCCAAATAGATGCTGCATCTGTATGATGTGCGTATGATGTAGAGGGTAGCCAAAGGGCCATCATCCCGATTAAAAGGAATAACAAGGGGCGCGACATAGAGGATGCTGATAAACGGAAACAAGGTAAAAAAAATTATTTATAATGTATTATTGATTTGCTTATTAAATATATATATTTAGGGATTGTTCATTTAAAATTCATCCTCTATGTCACGTTTACATCTCAAGTTTTTGGGCTTATTACTCATGCTCCTATGCAGTACCCAGTTTGCAAATGCAGGGCAAAATGGTTTTTTAGTTGATGCATCTGTTATCAACCTCATGTTTCACAATGGTGCATCGTCTGTAAAAATCTATATGGCACAGGGTGGCGATGGCACTATTAACTACATTGTAGTACCCGGCGATGGCTCTTTCCGTACTATCGAAGGACAGGTGTACAGGCAAATAGGCTCTGGTGTTTGCCCGCCGTCTTGCGAGTTTCCGCCAGCCAGCTTAGCAGGCAAAGGCGCATTTACCGATGCAGGTACAGGTAGCGGAGAGATTGAGAATTACATGCGTTCTAACAACAGTTCAGCCAACTGTGTTAAGCTGTGTAAGAGCACGCTGGATAAGGTAATAGGAGATTACCCGTATGTTAGAATAATGTTTGACAGCAGTGTAACGGTTAGCGGTATTAATGAAGATGGCTCTACAGGCAGAAGGGCTACTTATTCAGAAAGCTGTAATACCGTTGCTACAACAGGTATGTAAGATGGTGTTTGAAATATAGCAGAGGAGGGTGGCATTGCCGCCCTTTTTTGTTTAGTTAAATATCTTCATCAACCCTACGAAAACGATGATGATGCCGATAGTAGTAATGCCATAGAGTATTAAAGAAAAGCTGCTGTTGGAATAGGAAGATGTCATTGTCAGTATACAACTGAGCAGACAGGTAACAGCGCCTATCAGTATGTAAATAAGTCCGTTGGCTGTTTTGCGTGCGTTGCGTAGTTTTTTTATTTCGGCCAGCATGGTAGCAACATGTCTTTCATCTGCACCCGTAGCCAATAACTCGGCTTCTATCTGCACATCATTCATGTCTTTATCAAGCCATGTTTTAGCACGTTGTTCAATGCTCATTGATTTTTCCATGCTATGTTTCTTTTGTTTTATACAATATAATGTATTCTTATTATGTATGCAATATTTCTATGAGGTATGTATATGAATTGGTATCAGAAATTGTAAAACTTATAACACATTATCTGCATAACTTTATAGAGTATTGATATGAGGCGGAACACATTTCTGAAACTGGGCGCAGCAACCATATTGGCACCACTGGCAATGAAACTGAACACACTAAAAAGTTGGGCAGACGAACTGCCGCATAGCGATTTGATGCCTGCCCTGTTTGTAGGGCATGGCAACCCCATGAATGCAATACTGCAAAACGAATTTACCCGCAACTGGCAACAACTTGGCAAAGAGCTGCCCAAGCCCAAAGCCATCCTGTCTGTATCGGCACACTGGCTTACCAACGGTACATACATTACGGCTATGGAAAAGCCCAGAACCATTCACGATTTTGGTGGTTTCCCCAAGCAATTGTTCGAGCAGCAATACCCCGCACCCGGTTCTACCGAAGTAGCCAAGCAAGTAGGCATGGTGGTAAAAACTACCGATGTGAAAGACGACCACCAATGGGGGCTGGACCATGGTACATGGTCTGTTCTGTTGCCTATGTATCCGCAAGCAGATATACCTGTGCTGCAAATGAGCATAGACTATACCAAGCCGCCGCAATACCATTACGAACTGGCTAAAGAGCTACAGGCATTGCGCAGCAAAGGCATTATGATAATGGGCAGCGGCAACATTGTACACAATCTGGGGATGGTAGATTTTGAAAACAAAACCCGTTACGACTGGGCTTATGAGTTTGACGAGAAGATAAAAAACTACCTGGACAAGGGCGATCATCAAAGCATCATCCGGTACGATAAGATGGGTAGCATAGCACGCATGGCCGTACCTACCAACGATCATTACCTGCCGCTGATGTATACATTAGGTCTGCAAAACAAGCGAGATAATATTACTTACTTCAACGATAAGATGGATGCAGGCTCTATCAGTATGCGCTCTATACTTATAAACCAATAGTTGAAAATTGGTTTTTTTCTGTTTTGTTAGAACGGAGAAATTGTAACATTGTGTATCTTAGTAAAATGCAACGTTTTGTGCTACTGACTATGAATGCAAGAATAATACTTATAAGCCTGTTATTGGTTACAGCATGGGGATGCAAACGTACATCGCCCACACCGGAGCCGTACTACGAACCCGATTACGGCGAGCTTAAATACATTATACAAGGTTTAAAAGATGTATCGCTGGAAAGGAGTGGGGAAGTGAAGCTGAGTGTGTACATCAACCGTACCGAAGGGCGTATAGAAGATGTCATGCTATCTGTACTGAACTTGCCGCAGGGTATGAGCGCCAGCTTTTCACCATCCATCAGCAAGCCGTCTTTCAATACAACGCTTACCATCAAAACAACCCGTGCTAAAGAAGGTACGTATGCCATCACCATCCGTGGCAGCAGCCAGACATCGGGCTTTACTGAAAAGAAAATAAATGTAACTGTGTTGCCATACAGCAATGCTGCAATAGGTTTGGAAGGATTGTTTAAAGAAAGCGGACAATGCAACCCCGGTGGCAACCTGAACCATGATGTAGAAATCGTAGCTGCCGAAACGGATAATAAAATAAACATCAAAGGTTTTTGGAGCAGTGTGTGGACGCATGTTGTGTCTGCCAACCTCAATGCATCTAATAAGACACTCACTATTCCGTCTCAAACAGTAAATGGGGTAACAATAACAGGTAATGGTACGTACGATGATAATCTGATAATAATAGGCTATCGTGTAAAAGGACTAACTGTAGATGATACCTGTACCTCTTCTTTCTCAAGATTGTAAAAACACTGTTTGGCACTATTGCGATATAAAAAAAACATCCCCAGCTGGAGATGTTTTTTTATAATTATGTAATGGAATTTACTTTACTTCAATAACGCTTTCTACTGCTTCCAGCGACATATCTTCGCCACCATCAGCTACAGCCAGTACCGAATATTTGCCTTTTGATATGTTTTTAGGTAGTTCAAAAGTCACATAACGCTTTTGGCTTGGGAACATGGGAAACTCAACTGGGTCAAGTTTTGTTTTGCTGCCATCCGCCATGTTCGATAGCTCCAGGTACGATTTACATTCCAACTGCAGGTCGCCCGTATTCTGGCATATCAGGTTGAATGTATTGACAGATTCGGTTGATGGTTTCAGGTCAAGTACTTTAATTTCCTTATTTGTAAGTGAAGGTGGGGTTTGGTAGATGTGTACGCCAATACGTAACAGGTTTCTTACACTGGCTTGTGTAGCATTGTTTTTAGCTGCGTTGGCTTCTTCTACCGTTTCTATGAAAAGCATCGCCCATTTCATTTCTTTAGTAAGACTGGCATCATCAGGCAACTGCATTTTTACGGTAAGTTGAGCAAATTGTCCTGGTTCCAGTTCCAGGAAGTTCTTATCGAATGTTACCCATTTGGCACAAGAGCGTGAGAGGGTATCTGCACGGTAATAGGTGTGTCCGCCCATACTGTCGCGCATCCAGTCGTTTAGATATACACGAAACTGTACTTTTTTAGAAGAACCGTTTGAGATGTTGATAACTTGCGACTCACCTTGTCCGGGGGTGAGTTTGAAGTCTAATGTTGTAGGATAAGCACCGAGGTTTTGTGCCGATACCAGGAAAGGCATACAAAATACCAATGCTGCGAATACGATGGGTAAGTAATATCGCCTCATATATGTATAAATAGTTACGCAAAAAAACTAATTTTACTTCACAAAGCAAAACAAACAGTCAAATAAACTCACCAGAATGCGCTTTTTTTTACTAATAACGCTACTACTATTCCCGCTATCCTCGTTGTTTGCTCAAAACGGTAATAACTATCTTGAGGTAATTACCAATACGTCTTTAAATTTTACCTGTGATGCCCCTGAAGATTTGGAAAACGACCAGACAATCAATAATGCTATTACATTAAGGGTGCGGTCCAGAAATAGTAATTGTACCATATCTGCAAAGCTGAATACTTTTTTAGGCCCATCCGGTTTCAGTACCACCACCTATCCGCTACAGTTAGACTATACATCTACCAATTCAACAAGGGCTTATAATGTGAATACAAACCCTGTTACACTTACAATGTCAAATCTTACGTTGTTCAACCAATACAGTTCCAATTCCATATTCAACTATTATTACAACCTGATACTAAAAGCCCCCGGATATACTTACCCCTTAGGGCAGTACAATTATGTTATACTCTTTACAATGACACAGCCATGAAGTATATCTGTATAACCATATTGTGTTTTTTGTCAGCATCGGTTTATGCACAGCCCAAGTCTTTTAATGGTAGCGCGTCGGGCACTATTGGTGTGTTTTCTGTCATGAGCCTCAACTTCACCAACCTTACAGGAGTTGTATCTTTTAATACACCCGATGATTACTTCAGTGGCATCACTATTAATAATGCAGCAACCATAGCCGTTAAGAGCAATGTAAACTGGCAGCTGAGTGTATCTGCACAGAGTGCATTTTTCATGCCCATGTCGCAAGGGGCAAGTAGTGATATGCCGTCAAGTGTATTGGGCATCAGGCGCAATGGCACTACTACTTTCCTGCAAATGAATACAGGTAGCCAAACCCTGAAAACAGGTAATAAAGGTGCAGCAACCGCTACGGGCAATACATTTGATATTGATACAAGGATAAACCCCGGCTTCGGCTATAGTGGCGGCTCGTACAACATCGGCGTACTTTTCACCCTTAGCCAGCAGTAGTTTTTGGTGTACAAACTGTATATTTACTGTCTTTCAAATTCAATCTTTCATATTCAGCTATTATGAAGCGTATTCTGTTATCGTTATATGCCATCAGTATGTTGGGCATACAACAAGTAGCCGCTCAGGCAAAACTGGTGGAAACCGTTACTAAAAAGGGTGGTGAGGTAGTAATACCATACAAGAAATTTGTACTGCCCAACGGGCTTACATTAATTGTGCACGAGGACCATTCAGATCCCATTGTGCACGTAGATGTAACCTACCACGTGGGTAGTGCAAGGGAAGAAATCGGCAAATCGGGTTTCGCACATTTCTTTGAGCACATGATGTTTCAAGGCTCTGACAATGTAGCAGATGAGCAACACTTCAAAATAATAACAGAAGCAGGCGGTACGCTGAACGGTACTACCAACCGCGACCGTACCAACTATTTTGAAACAGTACCGAGCAACCAGTTGGAAAAAATGCTGTGGCTGGAAGCAGACCGTATGGGCTTTTTGCTCGATGCAGTTACACAAAAGAAATTTGAAGTGCAACGCGCAACGGTTAAGAATGAACGTGGGCAGAACTATGACAACAGGCCGTATGGCTTGGTAGGCGAGTTCAGCTCTAAAAATCTATATCCATACGGGCATCCATACTCTTGGCTGACGATAGGGTATATTGAAGATCTGAACGCAGTAAATGTAAACGACCTGAAAAACTTCTTCCTGCGTTGGTACGGCCCTAACAATGCGGTAGTAACTGTAGGTGGCGACGTGAATACGGAAGACGTAGTGAAGCTGGTAGAAAAATACTTTGGCAGCATACCACGTGGCCCTGAAGTAAAGCCTGTAACTGTACCTGCCATTAAGCTGGATAAGAAAAGGTATGTGTCAATGATAGACAACTACGCTAAATCGCCCATGTTGCGTATCTCTTATCCAACTGTACCATCTTATCACAAAGACGAAGCAGCATTGGATTGTCTTGCAGAGATAATAGGACAAGGCAAAAACTCATTGCTGTACAAAAACATGATTAAGACACAGAAGGCGGTTAGTGCATCTGCATTCAACTCTACCAGCGAATTAGCAGGCGAATTCAGTTTCAGTGTAATGCCTTTCCCCGGTTTGCAACTGGCAGATATGGAAAAGCTTATAAATGAATCGCTCACAGAGTTTGAGAAACGTGGCGTAACGGATGAAGACATTGAGAAGTTCAGAAACAGTGCAGAGGCTTCTACCATCAACGGATTGGAGAATGTATCACGCAAGG
>CALESY010000088.1 GCA_937919945.1 uncultured Chitinophagaceae bacterium
TATTTAAACAATTACTGGCTTTTTGTAGCATTGTACCAATTTCTTAATAGCTACAAAAACTCCAGGCTTGATAGAATACAACAACTTCACCTCACGGATATGTCTTTCAAAATAGCAACCCCAACACTAACGGAATACCTGAAAGATTTTTCTGAGAAGCATAACATGACAGAAATGTTGGTAGCTTTTGATAACAGCATAGTAAAATACATCAAAGAGCAACGACTGTATTATGGCTTTGTAAGCGAGGAAAAAAAGAAAGATGTAACTGAAATGAAATTTATGGTAGCACACCCCGAATATATAGCCAGTTGGTTACTCACATTCAAAAGCTGTGCTACTATCCTGTATCCGCAAAGCATAAAAGACCTGATGAAAAAATGGATAGCTGAATTGCAAGCACATTATTCATAAAAAAATCACATTCCTGCTGACATAATGCTGTCACTTCCCCGTTGTTGTTTTGTATACAATGCACTACAAAACTATATTACGGATGATGTGCCGCGGCTGCTTCGGCTGGTTGTTTGCTACTGTGTCCGGTAGCATTACGGGTATTTGCAAAGAGCAAAGAACGCTTTTCCCGTAACCCCATTTGTTTATACCCCGATGCAGGTGTGTCGGGGTATAAATGAATTATTGTTTTACTATACGCTTATGCATCATACCATCAGCATTATAACACTGCAGTATATACATACCTGCAGGCAGGTTACTGATGTCTATTTGATAGTTGCCTTGCAATGCTTTACCATTGATGCTTGTTTGTGTGCCGTTTGATGAAATTAGTCGGTATTGAACTGTTACTGTAGTGTTGTTTTTCACCGTAATAGTATTATTGCTTAGTGTATTTACAACATCTACACCTTGCAGCAGTTTCGATACCTCATTTACATTAACAGGTTTTGGCGTAAAGCGAAAGACCGTACCATTGGCGGGATGGATATTCAAGCCACCACTTACAGATGTCAAATCTGTTGTACTATCAATGATGTATGCCGCTGCTGTACCAGTCAGGTAGTACATTTTATCCATATTCCCATTGTCGAAATCAATGTTTTTTACGTACCCTAGTAGGGCATTACCAGATGATAAGAAGAAGTAATCTGCCGGATGAGAAATCTTTGATGGCCCAAATCTTAGTTCTACCACATTTGTACCTTCATACAGCCATATCTGAAAACATACGGAGTCATTATTCGTAGTGTACAAATCATATTCATCCCAAAAACCTGCATTATACACTTCCATTTTAAATATCCTGCTGCCGGCAGTACCTGTTAATTCATACCTTACTGGTGATAAGGCAGTTGAACCTCCGGCATTACCCCTATCGTATAAATCGGCTCCTGTCAAGAAAAAGCCGGATACAGTACCTTCTGTGTCAGATGCAGCAAATGCACCGCCTGTAAAGCTTAGTGTATTAATTTGTAATTGCCCCAAAGAAAAGTTGAACCCGATAGGTGCGGTATGGTATTCATCGTCCCACATGGTACCACCACTTACTACTGTGCCGGTTGTTAGTGGTGTATATGGTCCGTTGAATACATTCACTGTATAGTTAAACTGACCATACGTTAATATAGGAATAGCAAGCAGTAGGAAGGATATAGCTTTTTTCATAAAAAGGTTTTTGCGTTTAACAGTAAATATGGTATTAATATTATCGTCACGGTGTTAAAGAAAGTTTAAACCACTGCCATTAGGTGTTATGTTTAATGCTATTTTTGATCTGACAATTAATTTATTAGCTAAGGGTTAAAAAAACACGACTGGTTTGAATTTCACAGATTTTGGGTTTGATGACGACTTGATGGATGGCATTGAGTCGATGGGGTACAAGGCAGCCACACCTGTGCAGGCAGCTGTGATACCGCATATATTGGATGGTAAAGACATAATAGCTGCAGCACAAACAGGTACAGGCAAGACTGCTGCATTTTTGTTGCCATTGATACAAAATATACTATGGCATACCCAAAACGATAATCAGGTTAATGCAATGGTAATAGTACCCACGCGCGAACTGGCTGTGCAAATAGTACAGATTCTGGAGGGGGTTTCTTATTACACACCTATCAGTTGCATAGCCATTTATGGCGGCAATAGTGGCGATTCTTTTGCTATTGAGAAAAAAGCATTATCGCATGGAGTAGATGTAGTAGTATGTACGCCCGGCCGCATGATTTCTCACCTGAATATGGGTTATGTAAAAATGCAGGGCTTAAAATATCTGGTACTGGATGAAGCCGACCGTATGCTGGATATGGGTTTTTATGAAGATATCGTAAAGATTATATCACATGCTCCAAAGAACAGGCAAAACCTGCTCTTTTCAGCAACCATGCCACCAGCCATACGCAAGTTGGCAAATACCATACTGAAAGAGCCTGTAGAGGTAAACATAGCCATATCTCGCCCGCCCGATAAAATAAAGCAGGGAGCGTTTTTGGTGCATGATGAACAGAAGATTCCGTTGGTGAAACACTTACTGAAAGAAAAAGAATACAGCAGTGTATTGATATTTTGCAGTAGCAAGCAAAGCGTTAAGCAACTTACCAAAGACCTAAAAAAACAAAAGCTACCCGCAGACGAAATACATTCAGACTTGGAGCAAGAGCAACGCGAGCAGGTGCTTATAAACTTTAAAAGTAAACAACTGAAGATATTAGTAGCCACGGATATACTAAGCCGTGGCATTGATATTGAAGATATTGAACTGGTCATCAATTACGATGTGCCGCACGAGGGCGAAGACTATATACACCGTATAGGGCGTACTGCACGTGCAGCATCTACAGGTACTGCTTACACATTTATAAATGACAAAGAGCAATTCAAATTCCACCGCATAGAGCAGTTATTAGGTCATGCAGTAGAAAAAATGCCTGTGCCTGTTGAATTTGGTCCTACACCTGAGCTTAAAACAGATTTCCGAAAACCAGGTAACAACAGAAATAAAAAACGCAATCAGAAATTTAAGCGCAAACCCGATTAAAAGCCTTACAAATAAATAAATCGTACCTTTGCCCATATTTAATCGCTGACTTCCTGCCTTAATAGTTTTTTAATCAGTACGTAGCCGGCTACAATTTTCATAATGACATTTAAAGATCTACATCTGATAGCACCCATACTGGATGCATTAGAAGCTGAGGGATATACCCAACCAACACCTATACAACAACAAGCCATACCCATTGTACTGCAACGCAAAGACCTGTTAGGCTGTGCGCAGACGGGTACTGGCAAAACAGCCGCATTTGCGCTCCCTATCTTGCAGTTGATGAGCGAACCACCTATTGACAACAGCCACAAGGTCATCAAGACATTGATACTTACCCCTACACGCGAACTGGCAATACAAATAGGAGAAAGTATTGCAGCTTATGGTAAGCAATTAAGGCTGAAACATTTAGTGATATTCGGCGGTGTGCCGCAAGGAGCACAAGTAAAGGCATTACATGCAGGGGTAGATATATTGGTGGCTACACCAGGTAGGTTGCTCGATTTGATAGACCAACGATACATCAGCCTCAGCAACATCAAAATATTTGTACTGGATGAGGCCGATCGTATGCTTGACATGGGCTTTATACACGATGTAAAAAAGACAGTTGCCAAGCTGCCTGTTAAACGTCAATCACTTTTCTTCTCGGCCACTATGCCACCAGAAATACAAAAGCTGGCAAACACCATATTGGTAAATCCTGAGAAAGTAGAAGTAACACCTGTATCAAGTACTGTTGAAAAGATAAGCCAGTATATATTGTATGTAGATAAAAAGGATAAAAAGAAACTACTTTCATTTATCGTAAAAAATGATAAAAATATTGACAGAGCTTTGGTATTTACTCGTACCAAACACGGTGCTGATAAAGTAGTGAAAGATCTTTACAAAGACGGTGTACGTGCAGAGGCAATACATGGTAACAAATCGCAAAATGCAAGACAACGCGCGCTGAATAATTTTAAAACAGGTGAAATAAAAGTATTGGTGGCTACCGATATTGCAGCACGTGGTATAGATATAGATTCGCTATCGCATGTCATCAATTACGACTTGCCCGAAGTGCCGGAAACATATGTACACCGAATAGGCCGCACAGGCCGAGCAGGTGCAGATGGTGTTGCATTCTCTTTTTGCGATGAAGAAGAAAAAGACGACCTGAAAGCCATCCAGAAACTGATAGGCAAGCAGATACCAGTTGTAGAAAACCATCCTTTTCCCGCAAGCAATTCAGATGTTGTAAAAATAAATCTTCCCAAAAATAAAGAAGTGGTAAAACGCCCAAACGCTATACAGAACAACACGCCAAAAAAGAAGCGGTTCAATAGCAATCAAAACAAACCCAAGCCCGGACACTGGTAGTTTATAGCTTTGCCATCAATGCTTTAAATGCATCTATATCTTCTTTGGTGGTATCAAAGCTGCACATAAGGCGTGCCTCATTAGTGGCTTCTTTCCATATATAAAATGGGTAAACAGCTTGCAATGGCTCGTTCCATGCGCGTGGCAGTTCTGCAAAAACGGCATTTGCCTGTACAGGTTTTGTAATTTTTATTTGTGGGTATTTTGAAAGTGATGCAGCCAGATATTGTGCCATTGCATTGGCATTGTTGGCATGTTTGCGCCAGGCTTCGTTTTGTAGCATGGCTTCAAATTGTGCAGCTATAAAGCGTGTTTTAGATGCCAGTTGCATGCTTTGCTTATGCTTATAAGCAATATGCTGTTTCAAATCATTATTAAATACCACTACCGCTTCGCCAAATAGCATCCCTGCCTTTGTACCTCCCAACGATAATATATCAACACCCGTACATGTTACCACATCTGCCAAACTACAATCTAACGATGCGGTGGCGTTGAAGAAACGCGAACCATCTACATGCACATACAAATCGTTGGTGTGTGCCAATGTTACCAGTGCTTTTATTTCATCGGGTGTATATGCTGTACCGTATTCTGTTGATTGGGTAAGTGATAACAGCTTTGTTTGTGCATAGTGTATATCACCCTTGCGAATCAGCCGTTGTTGTATCACATCTGTTGTCAGCTTTCCATGCTCGTTGGTAGCCAACGGAAAAAAACGACAGCCTGTAAATGTTTCCGGTGCGGCAGACTCGTCGTTGTATATATGCGATATATCTGCACACAAAACGGAATTGTATGATTGTGTTGCACTGCTGATGCTTAACACATTTGCCCCTGTGCCATTGAAAACAAAATATACATCCACGTCTGCATCAAACAGTTCGCAAAACAGCTTGCGCGTACGTGCCGTTATATCATCTGCACCATAAGATCGAGCATGTGCTTCGTTGGCTCTTTGCAAAGCATCCATAACCTCGGGCAGCACACCTGCATAATTATCGCTGGCAAAAGATTTCATCTTGCAATATAAAGGTTTTACTATTTTCATTTTGTGAAACGCCTGATAGAAGCATATACTTCTTTTACCCGTACAGAACGTATGGGTATATTGGTGTTGCTATTTGTCATTGCATTGCTGATAGCAACAAAAGCAACCATGCACCTATGGGTAAAGACTGATTTTGATAAACTCACCCAAGATGCATTGCAGGCAAAATGGGATGCATATCAGCAACATAATACCATAATATCAAACAATACGCTAGCTATTGACAAGCCAGCTGACGAAACTACTCTTCTTTTCAAATTCGATCCGAATACGGTAACAGATAAGCAACTGAAACAACTTGGCCTGCAGGAAAAAACAATCGCCATCTTCATCAACTGGCGCAATAAAGGCAAGCGATTTTACAACGAAGAAGATTTTAAAGCCCTCTACACACTTAGCGATGCAGACTACAACCGTTTAGCCCCTTATATCTCTATAGAAGTAAAACGCATCAACCTCAATACTGCCGACTCAGCAACCTTGGTTAGCCTGCCGGGCATTGGCCCTAAGTTGGCACATAAAATACTGGACTATAAAAAAGAAATAGGGCAATACATATCTGTAGAGCAACTGAAAGACGTGTACCATTTCCCCGACAGTACTTTCAAGGTATTACAGCAAAGGCTGACTGTCCGTTGAATATTAAATAATTTTATTTGTCTAATCTTCCACATTAATGAGCAGATAATGCCATACAAAGCAGGCTTTATCGAGGAAGATTACCGAAAAAATCGTAAAATTGCGCTTCGATTTACCTCGTAGCTTATGGATTTCAACTATACAGATACCCAGATACAAATCGCTGAAATGGTACGCGATTTTGCCAATAAAAATATCCGTCCGCACATGATGGATTGGGACGAAACGCAAAAATTTCCCGTAGAGCTTTTTCATAAAATGGGTGAGCTTGGTTTGATGGGCGTATTAGTACCAACAGAATATGGAGGCAGTGGCTTGGGTTATTTTGAATATGTAACCGTTGTGAGCGAGGTGGCTAAAGTTTGTAGCTCTATAGGTTTGTCTGTTGCAGCACACAATTCGTTGTGCACCGGGCACATACTATATTTTGGCAACGAGGAACAAAAGAAAAAATACCTGCCTAAACTGGCAAGTGGTGAGTGGATAGGTGCTTGGGGCCTGACAGAAGCAAATACAGGCAGTGATGCGGGCAATATGCGCTGCACGGCAACACGTGATGGTGATGATTGGATACTGAACGGTACGAAGAACTGGATAACACACGGCATCAGTGGCAATGTAGCGGTAGTACTGGCGCGCACAGGCGAACCTCGTGCAAAAAATAATGTTACTGCTTTCATTGTAGAACGTGGTACACCGGGCTTTAGCGCTGGCAAGAAAGAAAATAAACTAGGTATGCGTGCCTCTGAAACGGCCGAGTTGATTTTTGACAACTGCCGCATTTCTGATGCACAACGCATGGGCGAAATCGGTGATGGTTTCAAACAGGCTATGAAAGTATTGGATGGCGGACGCATCTCTATCGCAGCTCTGTCTTTGGGCATTGCAAAAGGCGCGTATGAAGCGGCTTTAAAATACTCTAAAGAACGCCAGCAATTCGATCAGCCAATAGCTAATTTCCAGGCTATTGCTTTCAAATTGGCGGATATGGCTACAAAAATTGAGGTGGCGGAAATGCTGATATATCAGGCATCTGACCTGAAAAACCGTGGCGAGAAAATGACCAAAGAATCTGCAATGGCAAAATACTACGCATCTGAAATATGTGTACAAGTATCTACCGAAGCCGTACAGATATTCGGTGGTTATGGTTATACTAAAGACTTCCCTGTAGAAAAATTCTACCGCGATAGTAAATTATGTACCATCGGCGAGGGTACATCAGAAATTCAGAAATTAGTTATTTCAAGAGATATACTAAGTCAG
>CALESY010000089.1 GCA_937919945.1 uncultured Chitinophagaceae bacterium
TTTCTATTATTATTGTTATGGTATATAAAGTGTTGATATGGTAGTTTACAGCATAGTTGTACTCTTTCGCCTTTTTGTTAATTGTTTGATTTTCAATATGTTGTAAGAAAATGCGTTTTTAAGTACATAAATATTCCATGGAATGGAATGGAATAAGGGGAATGGAATGCATGGGGAATATGCGCATAAAGCACACCATTTGAGGCGGGGGCAATACCATGTAATGACTGTGCAACAAACCCGTGCTATACTTCCATCAGCTTAATGCCTGTTTGGGTAAGCTCTACCTTGCGTTGTTTGTAGAGTGCGCCCACCGTCATTTTAAACACTTTTTTACTGATGCCAAAGAATTCGTAAATCTCTTCGGGGTTGCTCTTATCGTGGTAGGGCAGGTAGCCATCGTTTTCAGCAAGCAGGCGCAATATTTTCTCTGCTTCAGTTTCCACTTTCTTATAGCCTGCTTCCCCCAGCGATACGTCTATCTTATTATCCTCTCGTATGGTTTTTATATAGCCTTTTTCCTTAGCCCCGTATTCCAGTTCGCGAAACACTTCGTTGTAGTGCAACACGCCCAAGTGCTGGTTGTTTATGATAACCTTATAGCCGATATCCGTTTTCTGGTAAACGAGTAAATCTACCTCTTGTTTTTCTTTTACGGTCAGTTCATCGTTGCTCAGGTAGCGTTCTACACGTTGTGTAGCGGCTACGCGGCCTGTACGCTCATCTATGTACAGCTTCACAAGGTATTCGCCGCCAACAGCTATACGGGTAGTTTGTTGAGAAAGTGGCAAAAACACATCTTTCATCAATCCCCAATCCAGAAAAGCACCTTGATTGTTGATGCTTACTACGGTCAGCAAGGCAATATCACCTGCTTTGGCAAGAGGCTTTTGTGTGGTGGCTATCAATCTGTTTTCACCATCGTGGTACAGAAACACTTCCAGTTCATCATCGGGCTTAGCACCTTTGGGTACAAATCTTTTAGGCAATAGTATTTCACCCGCTTCGCCACCGTCAAGGTACAGACCGAAGTCTACCTTTTTCACCACTTTCAATGTATTGTATTGCCCTACCTGTGCCATATATTGTATAAACAGGGTGCAAATGTAACCTTATTATGCTTTCTTTTTACCGATACTGCCCAAGTGGGTATCGTTAAAGCCCGTTAAGTATTTCAGCCCATACCCCATTATACGGTCGAAAGATGCGTGGCTGAATAATAGCAGCCCTGTCAGCAGCAGGTATTGGTTATGTGCAGCATATCCCAATCCTATTATAAGAATGGCTACGGCTTTGTGATGAAACAGATTGTAAGTAAATGCTCCAACCTTATTGTTGATGATATAACCAAGCATACTGATATCGGGTGCAAAGAACAGTAATAAATAAATCCACCAGCCTAATTGGATATCAAGCATAGTAATCATAAAAATACCAATAGCCGTCATAGCTAATTCTTCGATGCGTAGTACATTTTTCATTGTTTGTAATTTTATAACACAAAGGTCTGATGTAACTATGCGCGCCGAATTGATAAAAATCAAGAATTTGAATCTATGCTTTTCTTTCTCAGCCTGCTGAGTGTTTCGGGTGTCATACCCAGCATCGATGCTAAGTATTGCAGCGGCACTTGGTTGAACAACTGTGCTTGTTGGCTATGCAGTTGGTGGTATCTTTCTTCTGCAGTCATAAACAGATGGCTGTTTACACGCTCTTCCAGTATCACAAAGCATTTTGCCAGAAACAACTTTTCCAGTTTATGCCATTCGGGTATATCATTGCCCAGTTTATCGTATGCTTCCTTTGATATGGTGTACAACTCGCAATCGGTTAGTGCCTGCAGATTCCAACGGGCAGGTGTGCTGAACACAAAGCTGGCAAGGTCTGTAGTAAAATAACCTGCTGTGCTTATCCACTGTGTTATTTCTTTATCTTCTTTGTGTGCATATATGCGTATCAGCCCGCTTTTTATAAAAGACATCTTGTTGCAATACCTGCCTTGTTTCAACAGGAAACTGCCTTTGTCAACTGTTTCATATGTAAATGCTGATGCTATTGCAGCCAGGTTTGATTCGCCTGCTTCAAAAAAATGCTGAATGTATTGTTCTAATTCCGTCACTATACAAATCTATACATTTCTTAGCCCTATATCCTTATTATTGCATCATGGCTACCGAACTGCAACCATTCAAAGAGTTTTTCTCTCGCCAATCTGTTGGCAAGTTGGGCGATTACATCCTGAAAGTATATCCACCATTTAAAAAACAAGCATTTGAGAAGCAGGTTTTTGATAAGGCATGGAATGATAAAGAGCTCAAAGAGCGTATGCGTCATATTACCCACATGCTGAACAACCACTTGCCACAAGATTTTAAAAAGAGCAGTAAAGTGTTGACAGATTGTGTGTTGCACATGCGCAAAGAGGGCATAGAATCTTTGGGTATAGAATACCTGTCGTTGCCCGACTATATTGAGGTGTATGGAATAGATGATTATGCATCTTCTGTAAAAGCTATTGAAATCATCACCCAGTTTATCAGTTGTGAATTTGCAGTTCGCCCTTTCATCATCAAGCATGGTGATAAGATGTTACGGCAAATGATAGAATGGGGTAGCCATCACAATCATAAGGTAAGGCGTCTGGCATCAGAAGGTTGCCGTCCGCGCTTGCCTTGGGCTATGGCGTTGCCTGCTCTTAAGAAAGACCCATCGCCGATATTGCCATTGCTGGAAAAGTTGAAAGACGATGCACATGAATGGGTGCGGCTGAGCGTAGCCAATAACCTGAATGATATTTCTAAAGACAATCCGGAAATAATTTTAAAGCTATTTAAAAAATGGCATGGTAAAAGCAAAGAAGCGGATTGGGTTATAAAACACGCGTCACGTACATTGTTGAAACAAGGTAACACAGATTTGATGTCTTTGTTCGGGTTTAAAGACGATGGTACTGCAAAGCACTCCAAATTCACAGTAGATACACCTAAAGTAAAAAATGGCGGCGACCTTAGGTTTTCATTCACAATTTGCAATACAAGTAAAAAAACACAGATGATAAGGGTAGAGTATGCCATGTATTATCTGCGTGCCAATGGCAGCCATTCTCGTAAGGTGTTTAAGATCAGCGAACGGGAATACCAGCCAGGGGAGGAGATTGCCACTACCCGTAAGCAAAGTTTCCGCCCTATTACTACCCGGATATACTACGCAGGTAAGCAGAAAGTGGCTTTGGTTATAAACGGTAAAGAAGTAGCTGAAGCGGCGTTTGAACTGCTGAAATAAGGTATTTTGACTTTCAGCCGCAGAATGTTATTTTTGCATAAATCACACACGTTTGAAGACCCTGCTTGATACAAAGCAATTAGACATTACACTGCAGCGGCTTACTCATCAACTGATTGAGAACCATACCCGATTTGAAGATACTGTATTGATAGGCATACAACCGCGCGGTGTTCTGTTATCAGACCGAATAGCAGCACTACTGAAAGGCATCACTAAGCAAAACATACCCTACGGCAAGTTAGATATTACTTTTTATAGAGATGATGTGCATCAGGGCAATGATATGCATGTACCCTCTCAAACGGATATACCCTTCAGCATAGAAGATAAGAACGTGGTGCTGGTAGATGATGTACTGCATACAGGGCGCACCATACGCAGTGCTATGGATGCGTTGATAGACTATGGCAGGCCTAAAAGTGTAGAGCTGTTGGTACTGATAGACCGCCGCTTTAGCAGGGAGCTGCCTATTCAGCCAGACTATGTAGGGCAAACTGTAGATACCATCATCACACAAAAAGTAAAAGTGTACTGGAAAGAGAAAGACAAGAAAGACGAAGTAGTGCTGATTGATTAAATAAAACAAAAAGAATAAAGCAAAAATATAGATGTCGCTATCTGTAAAACACTTGTTAGGAATTAAGGAACTGCAAACGGAGGATATACATACCATCTTCCGCACGGCAGATAATTTTAAACAGGTGCTGCAGCGACAGATAAAGAAAGTACCCGCCCTGCGCGATACGACAGTCGCTAATATCTTCTTTGAAAACTCTACCCGTACCCGCATATCTTTTGAACTGGCACAGAAAAGGCTCAGCGCAGATGTGGTTAACTTCTCTGCATCTGGTTCTTCCGTATCGAAAGGTGAGACGCTGATAGATACAGTGAATAATATACTGGCAATGAAAGTAGATATGGTGGTGATGCGCCATAGTGCAAGCGGTGCTCCGTGGTTTCTTGCCAATCATATAGATGCCAGCATCATCAACGCGGGCGATGGTATAAATGAGCACCCGACACAAGCACTACTTGATGCCTTTTCCATGCGCGAAAAACTAGGCAACCTGAAAGGTAAGCGCATAGCCATCATCGGCGACATCATGCACTCTCGTGTAGCACTCAGTAATATATATTGTCTCGGTAAACTGGGTGCGGAGGTAATGGTGGCTGGTCCGCCAACACTGATACCTAAGCATATTGAGGGCTTGGGTGTAAAAGTGGAACACGATGTGAAGAAAGCACTGCAATGGTGCGAGGTGGCCAACGTACTACGCATTCAGCTTGAACGCCAGCATAAACCACTGTTTTCAACCCTCCGGGAGTATGCACTATACTATGGCGTAAATAAACAGATGCTGGATAGCCTGCAAAAAGAAATACTGATAATGCACCCAGGTCCCATCAACAGAGGGGTAGAGATAAACTCTGATGTAGCAGATAGCAAACAGTCTATCATTCTTGATCAGGTAGAAAACGGGGTTGCCATTCGCATGGCGGTTATTTATCTTCTATCAGGTAAAACAGGCTTAGGCGAATAGCTTTTTATTCTTTCTTATATAGCTTGTATTTTTTTGTAGATGCATTGATTGGTTTGTAACCCAATGCCAACACAGTGTCTGTAAACTGTCCGTTGCACCATCCCTCATCTATCAGTATATACTTTGATGTTGCGTATTGCAGGTTTACTTCCATACTGTGGTATCGTTGTATGTAGGCAAGAAATTCGTAGTCTTTATCCATTTCAAGGCATATACCTACTTTTTCTCCCTGAGGTATGATGGTGCGCAAGGTTTTAATATCCTTTATATAACCTTCATCACGGGATATCTGTCCGAATTTTGTTGAAAGGAAAATACAGATTGCTATGATGGCTATGCATGTTGTAATGTAAACTGTTTTCATTGTTTTGGTACAAACATTATACCGTGCAGTAATGGCAGAATAGTATGGATATGCGAACATAGCGATAGCTAAGGCAAAGTATATGAATGATGGAATAAGATAAAAAGAACGTTGCTTAACGCTGAGCATGATGGGTAATGAAGAACCGAGTGCTATCAATATTAAGAATACTACGTGCTTACTATATGGCTGTGTAGGCTTTACTTTTAAAACTTTGCAAAGTATAATTGTCAGGATGCAAGGAGCAATAGCAGGTAGTAATTGATTCAGCAATTCAACAAGTAGCGCATAGCGCCCTAAGTCTCCTCCGGTGTTTTCACGCTTGCCTTGCAGGGCTGCTAATAATTGCTCGTCGAGGTAGCGTTGTATACTTTGTCTTGCATCGTCTTGCTGCCATAGCAGCCAGTATATACAGGCTATTACTGCCGTCATCAAGATGGTGTGCAACAATGCAGAAGGCATTTTTTTTCTATCGTATACCATGTAGTACACCCCTGGTACTGCCAATGGAAATATACCAACAGGGCCTTTGGTAAGCGTAGCACAAAACACAAGTATTGCCGATGCGATTACGGATGGCATTATATACTTCTTCTGCGTATAAGCATTGAATAACAAATACACGGCAGCAAGGTCGAACAGTGCCATGGTGCAATCTATAAGGCAGTTGGGGTATGCCCATGGTACAGCTGGTATAATAACCCAAGTGAGCAGCAGCAATTCGTAACCACTATTTTTATTACGCCCGGTGAGCTTTTTCCAAAACTGTATAAGCAATGCTATAGTTAGTACCCATATAAAAAGGTTGTACAGCTTTTCAGTATAAAAATGGTCGCCGAATAGTTTGAAGAAAATGGACACTATACCGAACATTAAAGGTGGATGCTCGGAAAACGTCCAGCTATTACGGTAGTATAATTCCCAAAAACTTCCCTTGCCAATAGCAAGGTTTCGCGCGATGGATGCATAGGTAATACCATCAAAAAACATACCTTCTTGTATAGAACGTTCAAGAAAGGCTGTGAACATAAATAACAGCACGATAATGCTTATGAGCTTATTGGTATTGTGCATATTTGGGGTGTTAATCATGTCGCAATGTAATAATAAAAATATGACTGTTTGTATAGTCTAGCCTAATATCGTTTTAGTGTATTTT
>CALESY010000090.1 GCA_937919945.1 uncultured Chitinophagaceae bacterium
TTATTCAATTCTGTTTCCATTTTTGCAGCAATCTGAAGTGAAGTTTCAGTCCTCAGACGTTTTAGCTCATCTATTTATTATTATCTTCTTTTGATCAAGCAAGAACAGTTCTGGTGCAGATATCTTCTTAATTATTTTTATTTCGTTGCCAATCAGCTTGTTTTTCAGCCAAGGATTGACAATACAATCTATTAGCAACGAACAATTGTTTTTCACATTCGAGGGTATCTATTGTATATTTTATTGTCGGGCACTGTTAGTTTTAATTATCTTAACGGGATAGCTTCCATTCTCCGCTTAGTCTTGCGTATTGTAATGCATCAAACACTTGTGCAGATGTCTTTTTAAGTATCTTTTACAAGCGACTGTATCCAAGTAACAAAAGCAATTCGGATGGTTTGCAATAGCTGTAAACACTATTTGCTGAAGTTGGCGTTGTGAAGGTAATCTTCATGCGATACCTGTAATTATTTTTCAAGTCTTTTGCTGCGCCAGTTGCTGTATTCTTACCATTTTCAAAAGGCATTTGTGATAACATACATCTAAATGAAGTACGGTCAATGTTGTACCTATGTGTGACCCAAATGTTCGACCCAAAATATGAAAAACAAAAGAGCCGCTGTGAAAGCGGCTCAGGAGATGTAGCGAAGACGGGAGTTGAACCCGTGACCTCAGGGTTATGAATCCTGCGCTCTAACCATCTGAGCTACCTCGCCAAAAATTTGGATGGCAAAGGTAAGAGAAAAATTGAAAAAAATCTACTTTTCCAGAAGTGATTTGAATGCATCTGTTATGGAGCTTATTCGGCGGGTGTTATAATCAAAACATATCATACCTGTTTTGGCATGTGCTACGTCTTTTACAACCCCATCTCTTATAGTGCTTATATGATACAGCAAATCGAACGACCTGTCCGTTACTTCATCTGCATATATCTTTATCACTAATGCTTCGCCATAAAAAGCTTCCGATTTGTAGGCTATCATTACATCTGCCATTATCAGGCTGTTGCCGGCAATATTCAGCTCATCTCCACCCCAATTACGCAGCATCTGCATACGGCTTTCGTGTATAATTGACAATACAGAATCATTACCAAGATGGTTGCCATAATTAATATCGCTTATTCGTACGGCAATGGTGGTAGTAAACAATGGATTTTCGGTTGGAAACTTTATTTTTACACGACTCATAATATTGCGAAATGAAAATAATCTGTATCGGGCGAAATTACAGCGAACATACCAAAGAATTGAATAATGATATACCTGCAGAACCCGTAATATTCATGAAGCCGAAAAGTGCCTTATTGTTTCCCGGCAAACCATTGTATTATCCTGAATTTACAGACGACCTGCATTATGAATGTGAACTCGTTGTAAAAATCAGCAAAAATGGTAAGTACATACAGGAAAAATATGCTCATAAATATTATAATGCTATTACCGTAGGGCTCGACTTTACTGCTAGAGATTTACAGCAAAAGCAAAAAGAAAAGGGACTACCTTGGGAGATTGCTAAAGCATTTGACGGTTCTGCCGCATTGGGCGATTTTATAGATATAGATGCAAACACGAATATCAACAACATCAATTTTGAGCTAAAACTGAATGACCGTACCGTACAAACCGGCAATTCGGGCGATATGCTGTTTCGCGTGCACGAGGTATTGGAATATGTTTCTCAATACTTTACACTGAATATTGGCGATGTGGTATTTACGGGTACACCCGCAGGTGTAGGCCCTGTAAATGTGTACGACAAATTGGAAGGTTTCATAGAAGGGCAAAAACTACTGCACGTAGATATACGATAAACAAAACACCATGCGTATATACAACCCCAAAGAATGGTTTGGCATATTGTTTCAATTCCACAAGTCGGACACGCTGAGAAAGCTGCTGGGGTTGATTTTTATTATTGCACTCTACGCTACGATAGTAGTATTTGTAGAAGCCAACTATTTTAAAACACATGAAGACAGCCCATTGAAAAACTTTTCGATAATGCACACAATATTGGGGCTGGCATTATCCCTTTTGCTTGTTTTCAGAACAAATACAGCTTATGACCGATGGTGGGAAGGGCGTAAACTATGGGGCGCGTTGGTGAACAATAGTCGTAACCTCGCTATCAAGCTACACACATTGCTCGATGATACTGATGAGTATAATCGCGATTTTTTTCGGAGGGCCATACCCATGTACGCATTTGTTCTGAAAGACTTTCTGCAGGCAGAAGCTACCCGCTATTCATTGGATGAAGAAGAACACCATGAACTAAAAAACCTTGATGCCGACAAGCACACACCCAATCAGGTAGCTAAAGCTATTATGGCACGTGCAATGCTGCTGCACAACGAGCAAAAAATAACAGGCGAGCAGTTGTATTTTATCAATAATGAGTTATCGTCATTTACAGATATTTGCGGTGCATGCGAAAGAATTAAGAATACTCCTATCCCCTACTCTTACAGTGCATTTATTAAAAAATTTATTTTCATCTATATCATGACGCTGCCAATAGCCTACTCATTTTCGCTTGGTTATTTATCTGTACTGGTAGTGTCTATCGTGTTTTATGTGTTAGGTAGCCTTGAGCTGATAGCCGAGGAAATTGAAGACCCCTTTGGCAAAGACAGTAACGACCTACCAATGGAAAGAATAGCCCTTAATATTGAAAAACACGTTGCAGAGATATTATAAGCTACAAGGTTCATATATCTGCTAACTTTGCTGTATGAAATACGTTTATCTGCTTATAGCCATTGTATCTGAAGTGGTAGCCACCAGCAGCCTCAAAGCATCTGAGGGTTTCACCAAACTATGGCCAAGCATACTGGTAGTAGTGGGGTACGCATTGGCTTTTTACTTTCTCAGTATTACGGTAAAAGTAATGCCTGTAGGTATCAGCTATGCAATATGGTCTGGCGTAGGTATTGTGCTGGTTACGATTGCCGGCATTTACTTTTATAAGCAAGTTCCCGATTTACCGGCTATTATTGGTATGGCATTGATTGCCGCAGGCGTATTGGTTATCAATATCTTCTCAAAAACCAAGGGACTGTGATAACGATGCAATAACATTTGAACACTACAAAAACTGGCAGTTTTCCACTATCTTAGCTTTCAATTAAAGATACTATATGCGCAAATACATATTTGTAGCCATAATATTCTCATGCTTCACCATATGTCACCATGTTGCTGTTGCGCAAATATTACCTTCTTTGGGCTGTAACGACAAGAGCATAAGGCTACAGGCAGAGCAAATAAAACAAGATTTTAAAGCACAAGGACAAGAGATATTTAAGGATGCGATGATTAATATGGAATCGCGCCAGCCTACTCCCATAGCTGTACACCTGAAGAAAGGCGTTCTTTACCAGATGGTATTTATAGGCAGCAAAGAAGCCAACAGACTGAACTTTGAAGTATATGACGGCGAAGATAAAAAAATTGATGAGCGAGTAATGAAACATCCTGCCATCACCAACTTTGTCATCTATTCTTTTGTACCTGAAAAAACAGACCTTTACTTAGTTATACTTTCTCAGATAAAAGGCACAAAAAATCTGTGTGGCAGCTTTACCATCATGCAGCCAAGCGGCAACCGCCCGCCAGCTACATCAACCAAGCCTACAGCACCAACCAACAACAACAAGACACCTGCCAAAACACAAGGCAATCCACGTTACGTTCCGCAAAAAAAATAGTGGTGCATGGATGTGCAGATAGACGATAGCTGGAAGTCTGTATTACATACGGAGTTCAATAAGCCATATTTTGCAGATATAGTAGCTTTTCTGAAAAATGAAAAAGCTAATGGTAAAATCATTTATCCGCCTGGCAAATTCATTTTCAATGCGTTTAATACTACACCAATAAACAATGTAAAGGTAGTGATATTGGGACAAGACCCTTATCACAATCCCGGGCAAGCACATGGGCTTAGTTTTTCCGTGCCTGATGGCATCGCACCACCGCCATCTTTAGTGAATATCTTTAAAGAACAACGAGATGATGTAGGTATAGAAATACCTAACCACTGGAACCTCGAAAAATGGGCACAACAAGGCGTATTGCTTCTCAACGCATCCCTGACAGTAGAGCAAAACAAACCCATGTCTCATAGTAAAGTGGGTTGGCATATATTTACAGATGCGGTTATTAAAACCATATCAGACAGGAAAGACAAGGTAGTTTTCATGCTTTGGGGTAGCTTTGCAAAAAGCAAACAAGAATTGATAGACCGTAACAAACACCTGATACTTACTGCAGCACACCCATCTCCCTTGTCAGCGCACAATGGGTTTATGGGCTGCAAACACTTCAGCAAAGCCAATCAATGGCTTACTAATAACGGACTGACACCCATAGACTGGAACCTGAACAAATGAAATGGATAGCAAACATAGCAGGCAGGATATACTTCATAGCAGGTATGTTGTTTTTTATTGCTACCATGCTGATAGTATTTATACCCATATGGATTATATCCTTATTGAATGAGCCTGCAAAAAGTAAGGCATTGCACCCCGTATTCAAAGCATGGATGGGCTTCTTTATGCCATTGGTAGGTTGCAGAGTAGTAACTAAGGGTACAAAGAATTTTAAAAAAGGGGAAAACTATGTAGTGGTTACCAACCACAATTCTTTAGTAGATATACCTGTATCATCCCCATGGATACCAGGACCTAACAAAACACTTGCTAAGGTTGAAATGTCAAAAATTCCGTTGTTTGGTGTAATATATAAAGCAGGCTCTATATTGGTAAACAGAAAAGAAGAAAATAGCAGGCGCGAAAGCTTTACCAAAATGCAAGAAATACTGGATAAAGGCATCCATCTGTGCCTGTACCCCGAAGGCACACGCAATAAAACCAACCAGCCATTGCAACGCTTTTATGATGGCGCATTTATTACAGCCATCAAAGCACAGAAACCTGTTATACCCGGCATCATCTTCAATACTGGTACCATTCTACCCCACGATAAAAAGCTATGGGCAAGGCCAAAGACAATCCACTTTCATTTTCTGGAAGCGATACCTACTAAAGGTTTAACACTCGATGATACCACAGCGCTTAAAGAACAAGTGTATAAAGTAATGGAAGCCTATTATGTACAACATAAAGACGCCTTAGCATGAAGTATAGTGTAATAGGTACTGGTAACACAGCTTGGTTTATAGCTAAGAAAATGTACGATGCAGGTCATCAATGCACTGCCATATACGGCAGAGATGGAGACAAAACCACCGCATTGGCAAATACAGTATCTGGAACAGCAAAGCTGATACAAGACGGTGTTGCAGACGATGTGGATGTCTGCATCATAGCCATTTCAGACAATGCCATAGCAGAAGTATGCAAGTATATATCGCTTACAAAAACTTTGCTGCTACATACTGCAGGAGCAGTTAGTATAGAAGTTTTACAAGAAGCTGCTATTAATTATGGCGTATTATGGCCTATCTATTCTATTGTGAAAAACAACCTGCCCGATACAAGAAACATACCTACTGTTTTTGAAACAAACACAGTAAACAACATTCCGTTATTATCAGCCGTTGCACAATCGTTTACAGATATACTGTACGAAGCCGATAGTGATAAACGTAAAACATTGCACGTAGCCGCTGTTTTCAGCAACAATTTTACCAATCACTTATTCAGTATAGCCAAACGTATTTGTGAAGAAAAGGAGCTGCCTTTTGCCCTGTTGTTGCCCATAATCCAACAAACAGTCAGCCGTATTGAAAACACATCACCAGAACTACTGCAAACTGGCCCCGCCAAACGAGGAGATATTGTAACGCAAACAAAGCACTTACAATTATTGCAAAACAACGAAAATTGGGGAGAAGTGTACAAAGCTATTTCTGCATCTATAGCTGCTATGTACAAGCAGAAAGATTAATCTGGCTTTTTATTCTCAAATTTCCCTTCTATCAAGGCCTTATACAGCTTCAGGCACAGGTAAAACAACCCCAGAAAAACGAGTATAGTAACTATAGCAATTACGACTTCCATAACCTTGCATTTACTCTAAATATACTACAAAACAGAAAGGCTACAATCTTACTTGTAGCCTTTGTTTTGAATATCATCGAATTTTTATCTAACCATAAGTCGCCCTCTCAGTGTTTCATTTTCATAACGCACTTCATAATTATAAACTCCTTTAGGCAGATTAGCAACATCAATTTGCAGGTTTGTTTCTCCTATCGTACAACTTTGAGATTGTTGTAATACCTGTTTCCCCAACATATCATATAATGCTACAGAAACCATCGAAGTTTTTTGCATATTTATTTTAACATAAGCTTTATCTATAGCAGGATTAGGGAATACCTTTATTTCATTATCAGTATTGGCAATACTTGTAATATTCGTTGGTTCTTGATACACAATGATGTTGGCACAACCACCATTATTCGTTAAAATAGTATCTACAATTGTATCTGCAGCATTATATGGTATAAACCTGGCACAGAAGTTAACTGCACCAGTATCCCATCCGCTGAAAAGTGTAAAAGAGAAACCTACCAAAACGGTATCTCCGGGTACTATTTCTGCGCCTGTGTATGGCAAGTAAGGCTTTGACGGACCACCGCCAATACTAAACAAAATAGGACTTCCATCAAATTCCAAAACAAATTGTGCGGTGTCAGTGCCCCTGAATGTATCTACTCCGTTATTAATAACTTGTAGAACAATATTAAAAGATTCATCTACAACTACAGTATCATTATTTAACGGGCTTGATAAAGTAGCGTGCAGGTCGGCATAACGTTTTGCATGAGCAGTGTTAAACAAGAACACCGATAATAAAATAAGTATAGGTAACTTTTTCATAAGGATAATTTTACATCAAGGTAATTAAAACCATAGCAATTATCCTTTCTCAAAAAATCCTTTAACATTATTTTAGAGATGCTGTAAATACCATTTATTTCGTTTCAAAATTGCCCGATAATTTAAAGAGGTCTGCTGTATCGTTTTTAAAAGACGCATTTACATTCAAATCCTTCCCTTCTTGTTTCCAACTAATGTTAATGACTGGTTGTACATCGGGCGTTATCAGTTGAAGAAATTTTACTTGCCCTGCATTTCTTAACCAAAGATTTTTATCTACTTGTTGCTCCAGCAATTCTTTTACCATTTGCATCATACATACACCTGGCACTACCGGCTGGCTTGGAAAGTGTCCTTTAAAAATATCGTGTTGTGTATTGAAAGCTATTTTGCATGAAAAACTGTTAGGCTCTCTCAACATATACTCTATACTGTAAAAATCATTCATTAACATGGTCAGTCATTTTATGTAAGCCAATTGTAAAGTTTGCTTTATGATGCCTGAAAAGAACGCTATCCGGCATTGCCTTATTGCTGTGTTTTCCTTTCAGTTCTATCGTTGTTACCTTTTTTCTTTTGCCTGCATTTTCTATTCTTACCAATTGTCCTTTGTCTTCAATGTAATAAGCCACACCATCCCCTAAACTAAAACAGTAATAGATGGCTGTACCCCTATTCATTTTATATATTTTTTTTTTTTTTTTTTCCAACTCATTCATTATCAATAAATTGAAATCTTTTTTCAATGTCTTGATAATTGCAGGTTTGTCCAATTGCGGGATGACACTGTTAACTTTGAATTCACCCTCTTTGTTCCACTCAAAATCAAAGAAGCTAAAGCCCATCTCATTCTGGAATATAGCATGTACCGTGCCATTTTTCATTTCCTTAAAGAAAAGGATGCCTGAGAGGTGGAACTTTTTTAACAAAAAACGTCCGTTTACAACACATCTGTACACTTCTTTCTGAAATGAAGGTTTGTAAACCATGGCTGTTTTATCTTTATAGGGCAGTTGTTTCAAGCCCTTGTAAGGGTTGGCGCATGAGGCTGCAAGTATTAACAACACACTACTTAGCTTTAAATAAAACCTCATCGAGCGGGGCATTGTGTTTGGTATTGGTGAAATGCATATCTGTATAATCCCCGCCAAGCTCTGTCATACTAAGCCTTTCAACATCCATTGTTTTCTTGTTCATGTACACATCTATCTGCTTGAACATTTTCTTCATAGCGTCTGTTGCAGGCTGCATTGATAAAATGTAACCGTTATTACTTTCGTATGCTATTACATTAAAGTCTTTATTCTGAAAAACAGCACCACTCATACAGTCAACCATTATGCGGTTGACAGATTGCATAGCTTTGCTATTCTTAGTATTTATCTTGCTAGTTTTCTGTTCATCTTTTACCATTATCTGGTTACCATTCATAACCAGCAGGTAAGTAAAGGGGTTGGTGTATTCTATCCTTACTTTGTTTTCTTTCTTATAATAAAACCTGCCTTTCGATTTTATCTTTTCTTCGAGCAGTGCCATATTCTTCACTTGTATAAAATCGCTGGTGATGGTTTGAATACGCGTGTTATTGGCATTAATAGCTTGTTGTAAGGCAGCAGTATTCTTCACCAAGCTATACCCTTTGGGTTGGGCGATAGCAGTAGTACTCAAAAAGAAAAAAACTATGGCAAAATATTT
>CALESY010000091.1 GCA_937919945.1 uncultured Chitinophagaceae bacterium
ATATTCTATTGACAGTTGATGCACTTATATTCAAATGCGCTGCTATATCCCTTTGGGTACAATCAGGGCAATCGTCCGCTACACGTTTTACTTCTTCTACCAACCACTCTCTATCTCTTTCCTCACTGGTTTTCAAGTGTTCTTGTTCGGTGCCGTAGCCTGTCAGGGTAAATTGCAGAAAGTTGTGAGGCTTCTCTATGCGGCAGTGGGCTACATTCTTTTCGTGGTAGATGATTTCGGTATTGCGTGCTTTTATCTGCTTTATGTAGCGCATACCCGCCTGTGTGCCGCTTTCGCCAATACAAAAGCTGCTGTCGCAAAAGTTCATCAGCATCTTGCTGCCTTGCAGGTCGTTGCGGTTCAGGGGTTTGCTCATATCGCGCTTGGGCGTGTGGGCAAGTGCCAGTATGCTCAGTCCGTACTGCTGTTTCAGGGCTTTCAGGTGCTTCATCAGCGGTAGGGCGTCTTTGGCTTTTTCGGTTTCCTGTCGCAGGTAGGTAATGTTGTCTATCACCAATATCCTGGCACCTGTTTTGGTAACGGCTGCTTCTATGCTGTCGTACAGGTAATCGTCAAAATGGGTGTACTTGTCGGGTATCTCATCATCGGGGTTCATCTCTGCCCTACGCAGGTTGGGGCTAAAGCTGTAGTGCTGTGCATAGTCTATACTATACCGCGCTTCAAACTGCTTGTCGAACAATTCAAAATCAAAATACACTACGGGCTGTTCTTTGGCTGTCATCTTAAAGCCCTCAATAGGTGTGCCACGGCTGATGCTGTCGGCTATCTGCACAGCCAGTATGCTTTTGCCCGTGTTGGTATCTGCAAACAGTATGCAGAGTTCTCCCTCGTGCCATAGCTCGCTGAAGAGCATCTTGGGTACGGGGCGCAGGCTGGCTTGTTGCAGCCATTCGTTGGCTGTTTTCATAATAAAGAGGCCGCTGTGTTTCTGTTCGTAGTAGTCAAACATCAGGTCTTCGACGGTGGGTTGGGCATTTTCATTCGGTGAATTAATCATAACAATAAATGTTTAAAAGGTTTAGAATGTAATTTGTACAAATGTACAATAAATATCTGATTACTGATGTAGAATTGTTATTAACACTAGGGGGATAAATAGTAGTGAGGCGTGAGTCTTTTTCAACTGTACAGACGCGTAGCAATATAAACCATCAAAGCCCTACAGCTAGGCAGCACAGTAGTAATGAAGCTTAATTGATAGCCACCATAGACCTTTCTGTCATTGGTCTATGGCAGCTTTTATTCATTAATTGTTTGTCTTTTTTATTGGTATTTATGCTGCTTCGCGGTCTTTGTTTCTTTCTTTTGCTGCCAAAAGAAAGAAAGGAAGCGCAGGTAAGAGCGTGGCAAATAACTCTTGTAGGATATTACACAGCGCAAGTATTTTTTCAACCGCAACGCAACTCGTATTGTGTAAAGCCTGCATTTCGTGAGATGGCTTTATACTTCGCCATGACCCGTACCCGTGTTGTATTTTATATCATCTCCCAACGGGGTAGGACGGGAGGGGCTACTTCACGCTATACGTCTGCCTGTCTTTTTTAAAGTACAGCGCGTAGTAAATGGCCAGTACCGTGAGCCCGCAGCCAAACAAACCAGCAGCTACAATGCGCAGGTCTGTATCGTTAAACTCGCCAATCATCCATGTACTGTTTGCCAATATCCAAAAACATACGGCAAGGTTATGATACAGTTCGGCACGTACTTTTCTGGCTTTCCACAGCAGGTAGAAGGCAACACTCACCGTAGGGAAAATCATCACCACACCGCCCGTTTTCCACTCCATAGCCCAGCAGGTATCTTTTATCAGCCATAGTAATATATGCGCGTTCTCTATCCACCTGAAGGTGGGCGATACGTGTATGCTGCGCTGGTGGTGCTTGTGGTGTGTATGTGGCATAGTGCAAGTTTATTACCTATATATGTATTTACGAAGGGGATAACATATATTTAATAAATATCCATGTTTATATATTTTCATTTCACATTATCCTGCCAAGCACGTACCTTTGCACCCGAATTTTAATTAATCTGTTTTAAAACATAGAAATGAGTAAAGTAAAAGTTGCCATTAATGGTTTCGGCCGCATAGGCCGCCTGGCTTTCCGCCAGATTTACAACATGGACGGTATTGATGTTGTTGCTATCAACGACCTCACACAGCCAAACGTACTGGCTCACCTGCTGAAGTATGATACTGCACAGGGCCGTTTTGACGTAGAAGTAAAACACACAGACGATGCTATCGTTGTGAATGGCAACACCATCAAAATATATGCGCAGAAAGACCCCGCACAAATACCTTGGGGACAGCATGATGTAGATG
>CALESY010000092.1 GCA_937919945.1 uncultured Chitinophagaceae bacterium
TACGTGTCATTACAAAACTTCCTTCCACATCACCATTACCCCAAATTAGTTTACCTACTGTGTGGTTTCTTAATATGGTTCTAAGGTCCGCAACAGTTTCTTTGATATCTGTAAATTCTTGGCGTAACCTAATGCTGATATTCATTTCACGGGCACCTAAACCGGTTGCCTGTAAAATGGGTTTCCCTGTTAACGGTGCATGTTCCACCCAAATGGCTTCTTCATCGTCATTTACAGCATCAAAGCTGGTTAAGGGCTCAAAAATGATATTGTTGTATTGTGCGTACATTAACCGCCAAATGATTTACGTTTCTGATCTGCAATGTATTTTTCCATCATTCGTTTAAAATGGTTGTAACCATCCTGAGCAATTGTATGTGCATCCTCACGTGTAGCACTACCGGATATTGTAATATTTGGTGCATAGTGGAATGTAATACCACCACCGGCCATTGCCGCCGCCGGTACCGCGCTAGGTTGCCTTATGTCTGATACAAAACGGCTTATCGTTCCATTCATTGCTTTGATCATTGCATTGGGCCTTATGCTTGCTGCAATGGTTTCAACCAATTTAATACGGTGTATATCTTTCAACGGGCCAACCTTTGCCGGGCTAAATGGAAGAAAATCACGCATTTTTTTAGCAATACTCTTAATTGCTTCAACCGGCTTGTTAGCCATGCGTTTTATACCTTTCCAAATGCTATCTACTATGTTTGCACCGGCATTGAAAAACATTTTGCCAAGCCCAAACACCCAGTTTACATAACCTATAAATATTCCCTTCACTTTGCCCCATAGCTTGCTAAAAAAAGCCGTTATCTTATCCCAGTGTGTATATATCAACCCAACAGGGGTGAAGTTCCCTAATATCTTACCAATCCATTTAACACCGGTCCAAAATGCTTTCTTTACGTTATCCCAAACCATTGAGAAAAACCGCTTTATCTTATCCCAGTTCCTTATGATCAGATACACCACGGCCGCAAGTGCTACACCTGCAGCTATCCAGAATGTCAGCGGGTTAAATGCCATAGCATAACGTAATGCAAACAAGGCAAATTGTACAGCTTTTATTGCTTTAGGTACAATCTTGAATACACCCATGAATATGCTGAAACCGCGCGATATACCACCAACAACAAAACTCAGGTATCCACCGGCCAATGCTAAACCACTAAAAGCAGCAGCAGCATATACAAGCCATTTAACCATGGTAGGGTGTTTTTGAGTAAATGCACTTACTCTATCAGCTAAAGCAGATAATTTTTCTAATAGTTTATTAAAATGAGGCAGTACTAGAGTTCCAATTAAAATTGATGTGGTTTGCATATTGTTTTTAGCAATCTGCATTTTTGCAGCTGTACTCTGAATACGTTTTTGGTATTCCCTATCCATGCTGCCCTTTTGCTGGCCGTTCACCAACTTTAATTGGCGATCATATTCTTTGTAACTGTTTGCTAGCTTCGCAATCTTGCCTATGTGTTCCTGGCCAAATAGTTGTGCAAGTATTGTGTTTTGTTGCTCAGGCTTTACCTTATTGATACGCTGTAATACATCCAGTATAGTACCTTGTGCATTGGTTACAAAACCTTTTTGAACTGCTTTAGGGTTTAATCCAATGGCAGCAAACGCACCTTGGGCCTTCTTACTTTGTGCACTGGCAGCACTTAGTGTTACAATCAATTCATTGATACCACTGGCAGCGCGTTCCGGGCTTTCACCTAATGATAAGAATGTTGATGTAAGCGCGGCCGCTTGCTCAAACTTCAGGTACCTTGCCGTACCACCAATACGCTGCATTACATCTATAATGTCGCCACCTTTACTTATTGCATTATCATCCAGGTAATTTATTGCATCGGCCATCTTGTTTACAGCGTTAACAGGCTGATTAAACACCTTCGCAATCTTACCCATGCTTTCACCTATATCCCCGGCTGTAATATCAAATGCAATACTCATTTTGGTTACATCCTTCGTGTACTGTATTAACTGTTCACGTGGTATATCCATACGTGCACCTGCAGCAATCAAATCCTGTATTTGATCAATAGGTATTGGTAGCTGTTTCCCTAGTTGCATTATCTGTTTTTCCATCAAACGCAACTCTTTGGGATCGTCAAGCGCTGAAATCTGTTTCCTGATATCAACCATTTTCGTTTCAAACTGCGTTGCAGCATCCACCATCTTATAT
>CALESY010000093.1 GCA_937919945.1 uncultured Chitinophagaceae bacterium
ATTGCTTGTCGGGAAGTAAATTTTACGAACAGATGTGGAATCATCACCGCCATGCGCGGTTTTCAACATCGCAGGATCAACACCGTTTTTGGTAGCATGGAGATGCCAATTTTGAAAAGCTTTGAAAGTATTGTTGTCTGCAACAAATTCAGTTGGAGCAGGGGTAACCGGGGTTTCAGGGTCTTTTTTACAAGCTTGTATAATGCTCAATACAAAAGCTGCAATAAATAAAGTCAAAACATACGTTTGTTTTCTCATGAGTATTAATGTTGGTTAAGAAATAGTGTTCGCATCAACAGCTTAGTCGTAAAACCAACAGAATCCTTACATTTTTGTGAAAAATCAAATTTCTTCGATTTTCCGGATAATTCGAGATTTGAAATCAGCAGGCAGAATTGAAACGGGTTTATTGCCATTTTTTGCCAAAAAAACCTTGAGAATATCATGAAGCCATACGCTCTGTTTTTGATAATGTTCGCAAACAGCACAATTTCTATTATGAAACAGCAATTTTATCCGTTCAGAAATTGATAATCCAAAGTAGATTTTTTTCTCTACCAGTTCTGTTGCCTTGTTACATGAAAGCATCAGCCACGACATGATAAAACGCATAAATTTCAGACTTTAAACCAATTAATTTCAAGGCACTCGCGCAATCGTAGCTTAGCACGATGCAGCATTTGCCAGAAATTAGTCGCCGTAATACTTAAATCCTTACATATCTGACTGCTTGAAATGTCAGAATAATATTTAAGTTGAATGGCTGAGTTGAGTTTTTTAGGCAATTTGCCAATGCAGGCATTCAGTACATATAAAAATTCTGTATCGTCTAGTAGGTTAACATCAGTGCTAAAATCTTTGGGTATATGTTTGCTATCCCACATGCCGACATTATCAAAGAATGCAGATGTGCCCTCCTGTGTAATTGATATGTGTTCATTCTTGTAAAGACTACGGTAGTGGTCAGCTATTTTATGTTTGAGAATACCGATCAGCCAGGTTCGTGGACTGCTGTTCTCCTTATAATTTTCAAATCCTGCATAGGCGGCAATAAAACTATCTTGTACTAAATCCTTGGCTATTTCAGTATCATCAATTTTTGAAACTGCAAAATTATAGAGCGTTTGGCTATGCTCTTCAACCCACACTTTTAAAGTCTCTTTTGCTTCCATATATTCTAAAGTTATAAAAATGCTTTTATAATGCAAGTCATGTCTATATCTCAGGGCAACGAAAAAAAAATTTCCTTAGCAAGAAAAAAATCGCATAAAATTTTACATGCAAATGAAAAAACGGACTTCAACCTCATCGTATGAAAACAGCAACTGTCTTGCTCCCCTTTCAGGACTTGAACCTGAAACCAACTGATTAACAGGAATAAGCGTAAAACAGTGAATCAAGGTAACGAGGATTTTTGCTCACCCCCCCAATCCTACAAGCCATTGAAATACTTCAATTTCAAACATTACCATTATTCATTGTGTCCATTTTGTGCACAAATCTGTGTATTGTTTTGAGTCGAATTTTTTGCGCTAATTTGCAACGCTTTTTAATACAATTTTTCATTCGCTTCTCTGTTTTCTATTTCACGTTCCAGTCGTTAAAATTTGGGTAAGTATTGCTTTCCGTGCTTTGTTACAATGATGGCACATTTATCTCTCGCTTTTTTAATTTCAATCAATGGTATTTCTTTCATAGCTGCACCCCATCTATATCTTAAATTGTAATTGGTTCAAATATTCAACGGCTCTCGATGCTTCTGCCGAAGCGCGGAATACGTATTTATTGTCATTCTTGAATGCCTGTAACCAGCTTTTGATATATCGTGCATGGTCTTGTCGTGTGGTTTGGCTGATATTGAGTTGAGCGCATAAAAAGGCTGAACCGAGTTCAGCGACGAGTTCTTCTTTGGCATAGGCTATTTTTTCAGGGTGGTTGTTTTCTTTGAACCTGTCTAATCTGTGTTTAGCACCTGTCCAATGGACGAGTTCATGCAGAAGTGTTGCGTAGTAGCCTTCAGTAGCTGTCGTGTCTTTCGTCGGGATGAATTCCATGGTGTCCGGCATATGGATGTAATCTCCGTTGTGGTTGTAATACGCCATTGAGCTATTGCCATGACGGATGGTTGCTTTTGTATGGGTACAATATTGGTCAACCTGTTCCAGCCTTTCTACAAGGTCTGTATGATTGGGGCTTGGGCTTTCTCTATGTTCATAGCCTTCTACTTGGGCGGCGTTAAATACGGTGTACAGACGCAGCATGGGTATTTTGCTGGTGGCTTCTTCGCCCTGTTCATTGGTGTCTGATTTGATGAGTGTTTTATAGAATATGATACGGCTACCTCTTTCGCCTTTCTTCACTTTAGCGCCCATCTCCTGCCACTGTTTAAAGGATGCAAACTGGTTGGATAAATAACCTCTTTTTTGTTGGGTTATCCAAAGGTAGGGAATATTGATTCCTTGATAATGTTTTTTGGTGACTGGGTTGTATGGGAGTCCTTGCGCGGCAAGGCTGGCAAAGGGTGCTTGATAGTCCTCAACACTCACCTGCTCCAGCAATTCAATGATGCTTGTGGTTACGCTTTGATAAATATCCTGATTGGATGTTTGACTTTCTGGTTTCATTTACTTTTCCTCTAATTAAATAAGGGGTTGCGTATGTAACCCGTTGCCCTTCGGCGAGAATGGGTGTAGCGCTGTCATATCCGAGGGTCTCCCTGTCTGCACAAACGAAGTGCGGAAGATGGGGATACGGATTGAAAGCGCGGAGGGCGAAGCCCTGGTGAAAAAAAATACGGACGCATTGCTGCGTCCGTTAAAAAGATTATTTGTGTGTTTTCTAGAGCGGCCTTGCTTCTACAGCATGAGCAATGATGGTCGCTTCTTGTTTCTTGATTGGCTTATCGCCTCCGTCATTGACTTCAAATGGTCTGT
>CALESY010000094.1 GCA_937919945.1 uncultured Chitinophagaceae bacterium
GTCCGTTTTCATACTCAAACCACTCGAAGTAAGTACCGTTTTTAACAGACAATGGAGCTGTTTCTCCAAAGCAGATAGATGTATCTTTTGGCAGTACTTGAAAATTGTGGTTTGGAATAAATACCTTTAATGTATCCTGTAGTTGACAACCGCTGCTGCCATATGTTTTAATTACAAAGTTTGTACTTTTCGATACATAGGCTAATGGCTGTTTGCTTGTAGAATCTGAAATGTATGCCTCAGTATTCCATATGAACTGGAACGGTTTGCCTGGTGCCTCGTTGTAATCAAACTTGAACATAGGCCTGCTTTCAATTTCAGATATATTTGGAGCAGTTGTTACGCTACAGACATCTGCAACAGTACCATTTGATGGTTTATAAACCAAACCTGCAGAGTACGTTGTTGGATTAAACTTAATAACAGGCGGCGTACCGTTGAGTGATGTGCATGCAGCAACTGTGTCAGGATTGTTACTGTAGCAAATCTGCACTATCAGATTTTTGTTCATGTCAATATCATAAGCAACATCGAAGTTGAATTTGTGCCAACCATCCGGGAATGTAATGTTTCCAGGTGCTTTATATACTACAACAGTGCCCGTTTGAAAACCATTTGCTTTATCTAATTGTTTTATGTCTGTACACTTAACCGATATTGTAAAGTCTTTATACTCAAAAGTGTTGGGTGTGGTTGATTTAGCTGTTTCAAAAGCTAAAGAACGAAGCGTAGATGAACGTATGCCATACTCTTCTAATTCGCTTTTGAGTATTAGAAATTCCATTTTAGCGGTGCGTACATTATTATATAATACAGGTGTGCTACTACCAAGTGTATCGTAACTAAAACCTGTACCAAAAACAGACGAGCCATATGTTGTAAATGAATCCAATGGTGTATTGATATTAGTCGACGGCCCACACGGCATATTTATTTTTGGTTCTTTACCAGTTAGGGTTAAGTCAAGCTGTAAATAGTCTGGTCTGCACATTACAAAATTGTCAGTATTAGGAAATATATCCACATTGCTGCTATTGTCTACATATACAGATATAGTATCCTGATTCTTACAACTCCCTGCCAAATCTGGTGTTGATACAACATATTCTGTTGTTGTCGTAGGTGTCGCAACAGGGTTGATGATATTATCTGCCGAGAGGTTTTTTGCGGTTCCACCACTAATGTCTGTCCACTTTATTGTGTTGAGCATTTCTGCTCCCCTTACGTATAATTGTTTTGGGGTTGGGTTTAACGCACAGAACGGTAAATCCTTGCCTGCATCTAAACCCTGCAATACACGTATCAGAATAACTGAATAGTTTTTCAGTACTATAGATATACCGCTTGTACCCGAACAGGTAGAATCTTTTGCAATTATTATTAGTGTGTGCTCACCTATGTCTGCTGTGGTAGGTGTCCAGTTGAATGTGCCTGAAATACTTGCAGTACCGCTACCTGTTGTGGTGAAAGATGAGCCCGGGATAATTGACGTATTCGCCTCCATATATAACTGGTTGGCTGGGTTGGTAGATTTGCTTTCAACAGAGAAATTGAGATTACTACCGGGGCATACAAGTAATGCATTATTTACGAAAGTAGCATCTTTAATTTGTAATGGAATACTATCAACTGATGGGGGAGGTGCATTGCAATTCAAAACACTAATTTGTGCATCGCGGGTTGTGTAGCCGATTCTTGCGCCAGTTGCTTTGTCATATTCCTCACACAGAAAAGCTACTACAAAATAGCCTTGGCCGGTTGGTGTAAATGTAGCAGTACCTGTATTCTTATTTACAGTGTATGGATTGCTACCTGCAGAGCCAACAGGGTCGGTAAGTGAATAGTTTGTTTGGTATGCTATAGGTACACCTATATTATCTAAAGGTTGTACGTTAGTAGTATTTAGTGAATCACCATCTACATCATAAGGACCATTCAGAAAAACGGCAGGTTGGTTTGTGCATATATAGGGGATAGGAGATACAAGATACCTCGGGGTACTATTGTTTTTAGTGCTGTTATCAAGGCCTGCTTCTACATACATTTGTGCAGCGTTTGCTCCTACCAGGTTGATAATATTGCTATTTCTGTTGCCGTTTCGCCAACTGAAAATCCAATCTTTTTGTGCTGATGTCAAGGTGATAGTAAGAATATACCTGTGCCTTACAAAACCGGGCAAATTTGAATTTGCTGGTACTCTACAAGAATTTTGACTTTTAAATGCATCACATAGCTCATCCAACGTATCTATACTGCTGACCGGTACGTTTATTGTATTATCGAATGCTGCACTTGCACTACGTATACGTATATTTTCGGTAGCACCGAGGTTTGCATTACCTGGTTCGCAGGCTTTGTATACATCTAGCGTCACTTCATATTTATAATCCCTGAGGCCAGAGCAGGGATCAACGCCAATGCCTACGTATTTTGCATAGATATCGGCTGCTGCAAAGTGTGTTGCTTTTGTAGTAGCAGTAAGTAACATTGCTATACATAAAAATGCAAAATAGCTAATTGGCTTTATGTAATTTTTCATATGGTTTTGTATTTATTGATAAGTAGATATGCTTGAGAAAAAACTGCCCCGCTGCAAGCGGGGCAGCAACCTACCTGCGTAAACTATATTACTTGCTTAGAGAAATGATAGAACGGTAAGTCTGTTTTTCAGATACTAACTCCAGAATGTATTGTCCTTGTGATAAATCTGATAGGTTGATTATCTTATCAGCACCTAACAGTCCTGTAGCAGCTTTTTGACCTGTTATACTGTATACTGTATAATTATACTTGCCATTTTCAACATCAACATGCACCACACCTGTTGATGGATTTGGATATACATTCAACTTGTTTATAGTAGGTGTAGTTTCTACACCCAGCTTTGCCATAACATCCATTTCATACCAATCGCGGAAATAGGTTTGAGTACTTGTACCATCCAAACGCCAACCGCAACCTACATAAGCTTTGTTGCCAACCGCTGCCGAAACACTAAACAATCTAGGTGTTGCCGTCCAGTTACCTGATAAATAGCTCCATTTATCAGTAGCAGGGTCATAATAATAGAATGTTGATTTATAATTATAATATCCTATCCCGCCTAATCCTATAAAACCTTTATTATCAACAACAAACGATACTACACCATAGCGTCCGGAATCAGGGAAGTCGGCTTTAGGGGTCCATACATTCGATGTTGGATTATACTCATATGTTTTTTTCAGATAATCAGTACCGGCACGTCCGTTCGATACATAACCCTTACCATTAATAGCGAAAGCGCCTGCAGTTGCGATACTTGTTTCAGGGTAGTTTGCTTTTTTAGTCCATTTATTACCAGCCGGATCATACTCCCATACCTGATTAGTATTGTTTACACCAACACCGAACCCTCCATTTCCACCAACTATATAAGCTTTATTATTTACTACGAAAACGCTTGATTCAGTCCTTGGAGAATCTGGCAGGCTTGCTTTTTGAACCCAGGCCCCTGTTGATGGAGTAAACTCCCATAAATCTTTCAGATTTTTTTGTGTACCTGTAGTGCTTAAGAAATTCTCAGCACCTAAGCCTACATACATCTTACCATTGATAGTGAATGCAACACCTGCCGAACGGTTTAGAGGCCCAACTGGTGTTGTAGTTAGGTTTTTCCAACTGCCAGTTGCGGGATCATACTCTTGCAGGTCATTCAACCACTGATTATTAGCATAGCCTCCTGTCAAATAAATTTTATTTCCAACCACGGCACTCATACCGCCCCAACGGCCTACCTGAAATTGTAAATTGTCTGCTTTTTTCACCCATTGTGCTTGTGCAGATTGCATAGCTAATACTGTAGCTATACATGTTAGTCCTTTTTTAAAAAATAATGATTTTCTCATAATACAAATGTTTAGTCTTGGCAAGAAGACTTTTCATTTGCATAATTGTGTTGAAAGAAATGCTGCCAACAATCTTTAAACATTCATAAAAAAATATAAATGGTTTATGAAATATATGTTGTTATTAATCGCACAGATATAAAATTGCTTATTAAATGCAGGTTATATTTTTTTTTCGAATGCTTCGATAGTGTCATTTACAGCTAACACCATTTCATAAGGTATTGTGGCTTGTTCCGCGCCAATAATATCGTATCTATCGAGCGCAGTTTTTGACATAAAGAAGCGTGGATAGCCCGGGATGTTTACTTCGTAATACAGCCCGTTTTTTCTACGCTGCGGAATGATGACGGCTAACATCGGATTCCCTTTATATACTATCCTGCTGGTAAAATTGACGGCCATGAGCCAAAAATAGCGCATCTATTGTTGTTTGCAGGGTTATTATTGCTCAGTATTATTATGTATATAATCTTTTTCTATTAGTTAAAAATTTTAGAAACACTCCAACCTTTTACTAATGATTATCGTCTATATAAGCAGAAAACGATAAAAACGAACCCAATGAACATAGGATTAGCTATCAGGTCTATTAGAAGGCAATTAGATATTACACAGTATGAACTGGCTGATAAGTGTAATATATCACAGACATCATTGTCTCAGATTGAAAACGGCGTTAAACGCCCCAGCACCCGTACCATAAAGAAAGTATGTGAAGTATTGGATGTGCCAGAGTCAATTATCTACATATTAGGTATGCAGGATACTGACGTACCCAATAGCAGAAAAGATGTATATGAAATGCTCTTTCCTTCTATCAAAAATCTTGCATTACAAATTGTAAGCGACGAACATAAACATTTAGTAGAGCACGCAGAAACTGCAGCTTAATGTATAAACTTTTTAAGGTGTTTTAGCTATGGCTGCGCGTTATGTGCAGCCATATTGCTTTGATAGCACTTACGGTGTATGTGCTGATACGTTTATCATTTTTATGGATTGTGGCAGGTATTACCTTTACTACATAAGGTTCATTGTTCAGCCTGCGTTTAAAATCTTCCCAATCCATCGCCAAAACGATTGCTGTATATAATAATAAAGACCACAACAAGGATTGTCCTGCAAAACGCACGCGGCTGTATCTGTTTATTTTCATATCCTGCAATTTATACTTTAAATATACCTAATGTATTAGCTATGTCATTTCACCCATTATGGGGGATTTACCCCCACTAAATGCATTAACTTTATAGTGGCTGATGAACGCGTTAAGACTAATCAATACAATATTAATATTACTCGTGTGTACTATTGCTATGGCACAACAAGAAAATGTATGTAGCCATCTGAAGCAGAGCCTATATGTCACGCAAGCAAAAAATACTATTGCATCGCCACAAGAGAATGACTACGATGTAAAGTTTGTAAAACTGGATATATCTCTTTCAAACAAAAATGTATCTATAAGCGGGTATGTACAAACTTTGGCAATGATAGTAGCTGAGCAGTCAGATACCTATGTATTTGAATTAGACACATTGTTATCAATAGACTCTGTGTTAATAGACGACATAAAAGTTAATGTACAATCTCAAAAAGGAATTCATTTTGCAACGATGCCGCAAATATTGATGCGTGGCAATTATTTTACAGCACAGGTATATTATCATGGCACACCCAAAACTGGCAATGGTTTTTTCGACAGGGGTGGAATGAATAACAGCGTTACAGACCAGTGGGGGGCAAGAATCACTTATACGCTTAGTGAACCATATATGAGTAAAGACTGGTGGCCATGCAAACAATCTTTGCAAGACAAGATAGATAGTGCTGCAATATGGATAACAGTACCCGATAGCCTGAAAGCGGGAAGTAATGGTTTATTGAAAAAGGTTACCCCTATGCCGGGTAACAAACTGCGGTATGAATGGCACACAAAATATCCTATAGCGTATTATCTCATTAGCGCTTGTGTAGGACGCTATATCGATTATAAATATAAAATAGCTATCCCCAACCTATCAGATAGCATATTGTTACAGCATTACGTATATGACAGAAACGGAGCTTTTGATTTTTATAAAAACGGGCTGGATAGTACAGCACCAATGCTTCAATATTTTTCTGAATTATTCGGTTCGTATCCCTTTTATAAAGAAAAATACGGGCACTGCCTAGCTCCGTTATCAGGCGGTATGGAACACCAGACCATGAGCACAAACGGTAATGCCGGGCCAAGATTAGTAGCACACGAGTTAGCGCATCAATGGTTCGGAAACTGGGTTACCTGTGCTACATGGAAAGATATATGGATAAATGAAGGCTTTGCTTCCTATACAGAGTATTTGTTTCTGGAAAAGTTCAGAGGTAAAGTTGCTGCAAGAACACTGATGGATAGTGTACATGCACAATTACTACCACCACGCACCGCAGCAGGTAGTATTTATGTTGATGACACAACTAATATATGGCGCATATTCGATGGACGGTTGAGTTATAATAAACCATCAGCTGTGTTGCATACACTACGCTATGTGATAAATAATGATAGCCTGTTTTTTACAGTTTTGAAAACTTTTTTGCAACAACATGCTCATGCTACAGCTACTACAGAAGATTTTATACAAACTACGCAACTGCTGACGAAACTAGACCTCAGTACATTCTTCACGCAATGGATTTATAAAGAGGGGTTGCCGATATACAGTACAGAATGGGTGCAGGTGCAGGATAAAGTATTTGTGAGGTTGTTGCAACAAACCACACATCCGCAATCGGTAGCATGCTATAAAACACCAATAGACATACGCATGCAATATGATGATGGCGATACTACCATACGCGTTGAGAATGACAGGAACCTGCAAGATTATATCTTTACTAGTAAGCATAAAGTAAAGGCTGTGATGCTGGACCCGAATAACTACATACTGAATATTAATAGAGGTGTTTTCATCAATACAGGATTAGCTATAAATAATGTAACTTCAAATGAGGTTTTGGTAATACCAAATCCCACAGCTGACAGATGGGTGATAGCAGGTACAGATATCAATGCAGACTGGCATATAACTGATAATACAGGCAGGGTAGTGAGAAGTGGCAATACAGGTGGTAACAAGGGAATGATAATTGAAACAGGCGGTTTGTCGTCAGGAGTTTATTTATTACATGTAATAAATAAAGAAGAGACTACAGTAAAATTAATAAAACAATAAAATGCTTAACAGATATATATTGATACTGATTGCTGTTTGCACATCTCTACAAGGACAGGCTCATAAACAAGATGCAGCAGGTATTTGTGCGGCAGCTAGGATAACAAGTGGTGCAGAAGCAAAAACAACTATTGCTACACCTGAGGAAAATTATTACGACGTGCAGCATGTAAGGTTCAATATTGCATTGAATAATACATCTACCTACGTAAGTGGTGATGTTATAACGACGGCGAAAGTAGTAGTGCCGTCTATGAATGTATATGCGTTTGAACTTAACCCGCTGCTAACCATTGATTCCTTTAAGCTGAATAATACGATAATGCCTGTTATTACAACAGGTTCTGTACGTACCGTAAATATTGCATCACTACCACTTAATACGGTCTTCACTGCACAGGTATTTTATAAAGGTAGCAGTATGCCAGGTAACGGACAATTTTTCACAGGTGGCTTACATCCTGTAAGTGTTGGCGGATTTAATATGATGTACTCTATCAGCGATAACCTGTTTGCAGATGATTGGTGGCCTTGTAAACAATCGTTGGTTGACAAAATTGATAGTGTTGACATGTGGGTAACAGTTGCCGATACCTTGAAAGTGGGCAGCAATGGTTTGCTGAAAAACACAACACCATTATCGGGTAACAGATTGAGGTATGAATGGAAGACCACGTACCCGATAGATTATTACCTCATATCAGTAGCTGTTGCGCCCTATAACGAATACAGCTACTACATGAAATATACCGATGGCAGTAATGACTCTATGCTGATACAGAATTATGTGTACAACACTGCAGGACATTTTACACCAACAGCTAAAGCAGCATTGGATAGTACGGGTATGATTGTTGACCATTTCTCAAAACTATTTGGCAGATACCCTTTTGATAAAGAGAAGTACGGGCATTGCATGTCGGCACTGGGTGGTGGTATGGAACACCAGACTATGACAACACTGGGAACAAGTGGCTATAACGATGTAACACTGATAGCACATGAATTAGGTCATCAATGGTGGGGTAATAATGTTACCTACGGTACTTGGCGAGATATATGGTTGAGCGAGGGAATCACTACTTATTGCGAACAATTATTTGTAGAAAAATTCAGAGGTGATGCTGCAGCAAAGGCGTATAGAACTAACGTGATAAACAGTGCCAAAGCACCAAGCGGTACGATTTATGTAGATGATACTACCGATGTAAACAGAATATTTAACGGACAACTAACGTATAAAAAAGGAGCAGCCGTAACACATATGCTACGTTATATTGCTCCTGATGATAGTCTGTTCTTCAAAGGGATGCGAGCTTATCAAGAGCAATACGCTAAGGGTATTGCCTTTACTGCAGACTTGCAACAGCATATGCAGACAGCTTACGGAACATCTTTAGATACCTTCTTTTCGCAATGGATATTTAAAGAGGGTTTCCCGACTTATAGCGCAAAATGGTACTGGCAGAATAACCTGTTTGTAATACAATTCAGGCAAACAACATCAAAACCGGCATCTGTGCCTTGCTTTAAAATGCCTGTAGAAATAAAACTACTAACTGCTAACGGCGACAGAATTATTAAAATCTTCAATAGTGCCAATTCCGAAACGTTTGTATTTGGCAGTAATGATGAGGTTATCGGCATACAAATAGACCCTAACGACCATATCATCAACAATACAGGACAAATACAAAAAGATGCATCTGTATTGCAGATACCTGAAATAGTGTTCAAAGATGTAGCAGTAAGCCCCAACCCTTCGCAGAATACTTGGTACGTGAACAACCTGCCTCGCAACACAAAATGTAGCTTGAAAGATATGAACGGTAGGGTGCTCTGGAAAGATAGGGCTTCAGATAATATTGCTATACCTGCTACCAATATGCCAAGCGGTGTATATATACTGACACTGGAAACAGGTAGAGGTATAGAAAAACATATCAGGCTTGTAAAATATTAATATCTGTTAAATGGTTATTTGCCATTGCAAGGTGGTACATTTGCATCCGTATTTTATTCCTTTTTAGTAGATGGATAATATTATTGAACTGCTGCAGCAGATAATTGACAAGCCAGTACCATCACTTATTGTTGTGCTCAATCTGATAGTAATAGAAAGCTTGCTTTCTGTTGACAATGCAGCAGTATTGGCAACAATGGTATTAGACCTTCCGAAAGACCAACGCAAAAAGGCTTTAAAATACGGTATCATAGGCGCGTATGTATTTCGTGGTATTTGTTTATTGTTCGCATCGCTGCTGATACAGGTGTGGTGGTTCAAACCAGTTGGCGGAATTTATTTGTTGATATTAGCTATCAAACATTTTCTTACTAAAAAGAAACCTAAAAAAGACGAAGAAGAAACATTGCAGCAAGAACTGGAGCTTGCACATAAGAGCTGGCTATACAGAAAAACCCTTGGGCTGTTTGGTACATTCTGGGCAACTGTGATATTGGTAGAGCTGATGGATCTTGCCTTCTCTATAGACAATGTAATTGCAGCCAATGCATACACCAAAAACATAGTATTAATATGGCTGGGGGTATTTATAGGCATATTGGCAATGCGTTTTGTAGCGCAGGCTTTTGTGAGGCTGATGGAAAAATACCCCTTTCTTGATACCTGTGCTTATATAGTGATATTGCTGTTGGGCACAAAGCTTACATTATCACTGGTAGCGCATTTCGATCCATGTTCACCGTTTGCGCAATTTTTAGAGGGTCCGCAATCCTGTTTGGAATCACAAGGGAAGCACTTGCCATTAGGTGAGCACCCTGTTATTTGGGGCGACATCATTACATCGGTAACCAGTATTGCCATCTTTTTATTGCCTGTGTTGGGCTCAATACTGTTTAACTTCCCGAGGCATAAAACGGAGAAATAAACTTACTCCCAATCCTGATAAGTATCTTTCCAGCCGCTTAATTTATTGATATTGAAGAAGCGGTTCAATTGCATATTAATGCCAATCTCGTTGTACGCACCGGCTATGCTGAAGTTGGAACGTGCGTAGTGTATCTGAAACTTATTGAGATACAGACCAGCACCAAATGAAAAACCTGCCAATGCGGGTTTATCTTTTATCAGCATTTCGGCGCGGCGTTGGTAATTATAAGCAGCGGTTATGGTCAATCTTTTAGCTAATGTTATTTCTGCCCCGAAAATAAAATGGCGCATCAGCTTGTCGCCAAAGTATGTTTTATTGTCCGTCGTATCTACGCTACCAAATAAATTACCTGCTTCTACATCGGCGGGGTTGTTGTATCGTATATCCCACTGGTACAAATTATGCACTGTGGTAATCAGGCGTAATGGCAGGTGTTTGAAGCGTTTTGAAATACCGATCTGTACATCTAAGGGTAATGGTTCAGCAGGGTTAGTATTGCTGTACTTGTTTACCATGAAGCCTATGTTTTTAGCAACTATGCCAATGTTCCAAAGGCTGGCAGTATCATAATAGTTAACACCTATATCAGCAAGTATGGCAGAAGCATTTTTGTCGAACAAAGATGAGTTTGCCCATTTCAGTGTAGCACCATATCGCCAATGTTCGCGGTAAGAACGGCTGGCTGTCAGGTTGATATTGTAGTCTGTAGCCCGAAATGTTCCGTATTCGTTACCAATATTATCTGTCTGTGTAAAAGTACCGTAGTTGATATATTGTACACCAAATGCGAAAGAGGTATTAATGTCTTTTACATGATACCCATACAACAGATTGCTGACACTAATACCCGAGTAGTAGAAGTTTTGATTAATGCCTAATTGATTGTGCAAACCCGGGCGCATCAACGAAGGGTTTTGGCCCGCAAAGCTGATGTCCTTATCTGGGTTGGCTACATTTATTCCACCCAAAGCGGTGATGTGCGGTGCATTGGGCAAGCGAAGAAACTCCATTGCATACCTACCGCCTGCTACTTGTGCACGGGTTGAAAAAACAGATAGGGTAAACAGCAACAAGCCGCTCCATTTAGTCCATTGCATATGCTTTAAACGTTTCATGACAGGATTTATTGCCGTTTACAATCGTTGTATATTATCCGTTTGCTTTTGCCGCTTTTTCCATTTCTTCTATAATACCTTGGCTTACACCAGTATTAGAGAAGCCACCATCGTGGAAGAGGTTTTGCATGGTTACCATTTTGGTATAATCGCTGAACAGTGTCAGGCAGTAGTCGGCACATTGTTCAGCCGTAGCATTACCTAATGGCGACATTTTATCTGCATACGTAAAGAATGCATCGAAACCTGATACCCCTGAGCCCGCTGTTGTAATGGTAGGAGATTGAGAAACCGTATTAACACGTACTTTTTTAGCAAATCCGTAATGATAACCAAAGCTACGAGCTATGCTTTCCATCAGTGCTTTGGCTTCTGCCATATCGTTATAGCCTGGGAAAGTACGCTGTGCGGCAATATAAGTTAGCGCAACAACAGACGACCATTCTTTCAGCGCATCCAGCTTCATGCTGGCTTGCAACACTTTGTGCAGCGATAAGGCTGATATATCCAATGTTTTCAGGAAGTTATCATAATTCGTTTCTGTATAAGGTATTGCCTTACGCACATTGGGCGACATACCTATAGAGTGTAGTATGAAATCCAGTTTGCCGCCGAAGTGTTCCATGCTTTTTTGCAGCAGGTTTTCTAAATCGGCAACATTGGTTGCGTCAGCAGGTATAACCGGTGCATTATTACAAAGTGAAGCTAATTCGTTGATTTTGCCCATACGCAGTGCAATGGGTGCATTTGTCAATACTATTTCTGCTCCTTCTTCCACAGCACGCAAAGCGGTCTTCCAAGCTATTGAACGCTCATCAAGTGCACCGAATATGATTCCCTTTTTTCCTTTCAGCAGTTGGTTTGCCATTAGTAGTATATGCTTTTATTAATGGTAAAAGTAGAAAAAAACTGCCAAGCAATGGCAGTATATAAATTATGTTAATAAGCGTTGCAGCAAATATATCACCGCCTGATAACTACTTCCACCCTGCGGTTCATGTTACGGTTTTCTTCGGTGTCATTAGGGGCAACGGGATTGGCTTCGCCCCAGCCTTTGGCATCCATTGTGCCGGGTTCTACACCCATAGCACTTATCTCGTTCAGCACCAGATTGGCACGCAGGTAAGACAGTTCTTCGTTTAGCATAGGGTTACCCGAATTGTCGGTATAACCACTGATGATGACGGTGTAGTTTGTTTCTTGCAACCAGGGTTCCATAGCAGTTTGTAAAACAGCCTTACCACTATCGGTTAATTTCTTACTGTTGATAGGGAAAAGTATAGTAGCAATCAGGCTGTCCTTAATGGGTTTCTGATAGCCGTTAGGTAGCAGTGGTATATTGTAATTTATTTTTTCTATGTTCTTTTTACCAGACAAGTCTATGGTACCAGCATTAGCCATATAACCTATTCTATCTGCTATATATGTATAGCTATAGCCGGCCGGCAGCGTTATCATATAGCTTCCATCACCCCGGTTTGACGTATAATGATAAGCAGGCTCGCCCGTTTTGGGGTCATTGATATAAATGCTGGCAATCGTCAGTTTCTCAGCAGATAAACTGTCGTACACAAAACCTTTGATAAGCACCACTGGTACGGGGCTTATGTTTGGAGGCATTTTAACTTCATAAATGTCAAAATTGCCTGCTGCACTATCCCTGTCTGATGCAAAGAATCCGCGTGTACCATCTATCGTCAGGTTAAAACTATTTTCATCGTAGCATGTATTAATGGGGTAGCCAAGGTTTTGCGCTTTGCCCCAGGTTGTATCATTTATTCTTCTCGACAGGTATATATCTTGCCCGCCCATACCGGCAAGTGCATCACTAACAAAATACAGGGTGTTATTATCTACATGTATAAAAGGCGCAGTTTCATTGCCGGGTGTATTTATTTGAGGTCCGAGGTTACGGGGGGCTTGCCACAGTCCGTTTTTAAATTCAGTCATCCAGATATCCAGTCCACCATAACCACCTTCTCGGTTGCTGACAAAATAAAGCTCTCTATTGTCTGACGATAAACTGGGCATACCCTCGTAGCCAGGTGTGTTGATTGTGCCGCCAAAATTTTCAGGTACACTCCATACACTATCTGCCGTATATGCCATAAACAAATCGCACCCACCTTGGTCCCAACCTGTTTCGCTTCGGTTATCGCACTTCATAAAAAACAGGTAATGCCCGTCGCCCGAAATGCTTTGTGCCAATTCCGAGTGTTTTGAATTGGGTGGACTACCCATATTTTTTGCCTTGAACCATCCGCCACAGCTATCGGTATGCGCGGTATAAAAATCTTCATCCACCCCATTGTATTGGCGCGTGAAAAACAGGTTTTGGGTATCGGCGGTTATAAACGGAAACATATCTGCCTGTGGAGAATTGATGCGCAAACCCATGTTATATACCGTATCAACCACTTTGTTGTACAATGCCTGCTTCATGTAGTATGCCTGCTCGCGTAGCAGCACCCATTGGCTTTTTTCTTTCAGCGTACCGTATGCCGCCACAAGTTGCAATGCCTGTTCTGGGCTGTAACTATGCAGCAGGCTTTTGGCAAGGGGCAGAGCAAAGGCTTTATTACCATTCGGGCAGTTGCGCGATGCCTGTAAAAATATCTCTGCTGCTTCTTTAAAAAGATGGGCTTTAAAATACCATTCGCCCAATGCGCTATATGCATCGGGCGATGCAGGGTTTTCGCGGATGGCTTGCTGCATGGTTTTATAGGCTTCAGGCTTGTTCTTTTTAGCCATGTATTCCATGGCTTTGATATAAGCCTTGCCAGCATCTGCCTGTGCTAAAACAGGTATATCAGCTAACAGCACCAATACTAATATCAGGTATAGCAAACGCATTGAACGGAAAAGTACATAAAAATAATAACTGCTTTCGTACCCGCAATAACACCGAACTTTGTATTTTCCCGAACGAGTAGTTTATATATGAATACAATAATTACATGCCCCAACTGTGCACACGAGTTTGAGCCTACAGATGCGATACGCGATGAGGTACAAAAGGAGTTGCGTGCAAAAATGGTAGATTGGCAAAAGACAAAGGAAGAAGAGTTCAGACGCAAAGAAGCGGATGCTTTGGCACAACAAGAACAACAAATACGCAGGCAACTGGTGGGCGACTATGAGGTGCAGATGAAATTGCTGCAACAAGCTAATGCAGAAAATGAAGCCAAACTGAAAGAAGCACGTAACAAAGAACTGGAATACCTGAAAAAACAACAGGAACTGAAAACCCGTGAAGAACAACTTGAGATAGAAGTACAGCAAAAACTACTAAACGAGCGTGAGCAACTGAAAACTGTATTGCAACGCGAAGTAGATGAAATGAATAAACTGCGTGAGCATGAGCATTTTCTCAAAGTAAAAGAACTGGAAAAGCAATTGGAAGACCAAAAGCTGCTGACAGAAGAAATGAAACGCAAGCAAGAGCAAGGCTCTATGCAGCTACAAGGCGAAGTACAGGAGCTAGCGTTGGAAGAATTGCTACGCAATACCTTTCCGTTTGACGTGGTAGCAGAAGTTGGCAAAGGTGTGCGTGGGGCAGACTGCATACAAACAGTAAGAAATAATTACGGTCAAGAATGTGGTAAAATCATTTATGAAAGCAAGCGCACTAAAGATTTCAGCAATGACTGGATAGAAAAGCTGAAAGCAGACATGCGTAACCTGGGCGCTGATATTGCTGTAATAGTAACGCAAGCCATGCCCAAAGACATGGAAGGCTTTGGTGAGAAAGATGGTGTATGGATTTGCAACTTCACAGAGGTACGTTCGGTAAGTGCTATACTTAGAGACGTGGTGATAAAAGTATATAACGCTGCCAAAAGTCAGGAAAACAAGGGCGATAAAATGACATTGTTATATAACTATCTTATCAGCAGTGAGTTTTCTGAACAATGGAAAGCCATACGCGAGGGCTTTATGAGTATGCGCATATCAATACAAAAAGAGCGTGAGCAGATGGAAAAACTATGGAAAGCCCGCGAAAAACAATTAGAAAAAGTATTGCTGAATGCTGCACATATCAAAGGCTCTATAGAAGGTATAGCAGGTGATAACGTTGACCTTAATCTGGAAAGCGGCGATAGTTATTTGCTGGAGTAAGTCTGTAATAGCTTATAAAAAAACGGGAGCCACTTTACATATATGGCTCCCGTTTTTTATAACAATAGGCTATTCTTACTGCAATAAAACTTGTTTGATGATGTTATCTCCGTTGTCAGTATGGATTTTTACTTGATATACTCCTTTTGGCATATTGCTGATGTCAATAGGGAAGTTTGCACTGTTGTTGATGTCAACTTGCTTTGTTGCTACCATTGCCCCCATTACATTGTAACATTGTACTACTACTTTGCCGTTGTAACCGTTAATGCCTATGTTAAAGATACCATTACTAGGGTTAGGGCTTATCAAGACATTTTTGGCGGTAAACACATTGCTAATACTTGTTGGCCAGAACATATAGCTCGAAGTTGCAGAACAACCCGCTGTAGAGCCAGTTACTGTATAAACACCATATCCTTCTACAGGTACATATTTTTGAGTATTTACACCAGGGATAATTACACCATTAAATTTCCATACATAGTTATCGCATAATGTGCCGGAAGCAATAAGTGTATCAACGTCCTGTTTTAGTGCAACTTTTATGTTGCCCAATACTACTATTTTTCTACAAAAAGCCCTGCTGCCAGATGGGCTGCCTTGATTGCAATGAACAGTAACATCATAAGTGCCACCAACAGAGATGGTTTTGTTAAACGTAGGCGTTTCATACATGGCAGCACCGTTTGTACCAACAGATGCTACATTCGTGTACATGTAAATTGTCGAATCGAAGCTACTACCCAATAAGTGCAAAACATTGTTAAACCAGAAAGATGAAAATGAATTTGTTTCGCTGTTAGGGATGCCAACAGTTCCTATGTCTACTCCTGATGGATTGCCGGATATAACATTGCCGGCAAATTCAAATTTTACCAGCCTGTTGTTATTTTCATTAGCAACTAATGCGTGTACAGAATCACATTCTGTTATAATAGCAATAGCCCTTGGATTACTCAATCTATTGTTAGGATTATTTAAGTTAACTGCTGTTGGTGAATTGTTTTTGAGGTTCAGCCCGAACGCTATACGTACCAGTCTATCACCACCGCCAGGGCCGCCACCAGTACCTAAGTTGGTAACTAGCATAAAATACTCACCTGCACTGTTTTGAGTAATAGCCAGATTAACCGGTGCAGCCAGTGTGCCGAATGTAATACTTAAATCAGTTGCAGATGGTGTATTAGCTAATGAAGTGCCGTAGTCTAAACGTGTGATAGAACTTGTTCCTCTGTTAATGACAAAACCTACCCACTCATTGTTAAATTTTCTAATAGTAATGAAGTATGGATAGAAAAAATTAGAGAAACGTGTAGTAGTTGCGGTAGGAGTATTTGCTAAACTTGTGCCGAAGTTTAATGTTACGAGATTTTTTCCGTCAACCGTAAAACCGCGCCATACGCCAGCATTGTCTTTAACAATATCTAAACTGATAGTACTGTCCCCTAATGCACCACTGAAATCACCTAAATCAACGGATGTTGGTGGAATGTTATAAGGGCTTGTACCAAAATCTAACCTTATTAAGCCACCGTTTCTATTGGTAACAAATCCATAATAATTACCATTATCATACTGCATTGAAATGCCGGATGTAGGGTGGTTCATTTTTACTACAATACTGCCGCCAATGCTTGTTGGATCAGTGTTAATGTCGCCAATAGACCATGCATAGGTATTAGCTTCATAAGGTGTTGAAAATGTAACATTGCCGTTCAGACACACCGTATCGGGTGCACTTATCTGCGAATAGCCTATTAAAGATGATAAACCTAATAAAAAAGTTAAGTAGGCTTTTTTCATATTTTACCTGATTTTAGAAATTGTAATATAAGCAATATTTTCAGAAACGAAATGGATTTTTTGCCGTTTCAGTGAATTCCTTCCATATTTCAGCCACAATATTAGCTGCTGGTTTAATATCCTTAATAATACTGCTGATTTGCCCTATTTCAAGTTCACCCTGAACCATGTCTCCTTCAAACATGCCTTTCTTAGCTCTTGCTCTGCCTAGCAGTTCTTCCATTTGTTCTTTGCTTGCGCAATTTTCTTCTGCTGCTGCCACCTGTTGATAAAATTCGTTTTTGATGAGCCGTACAGGTGTCAGTTCTTTTAATGTCAGCACTGTATCACCTTCATTAGCAGCAACTACTGCGTCCTTAAAAGATTGATGGCTGGATGCCTCCGGAGTACAAACAAATCGGCTTCCTATTTGTACACCCTCCGCGCCTAAAGCCATAATAGCATACATGGCACGCCCTGTGGCTATGCCACCTGCTGCTATCAACGGTATGCTGATGTTTTGGCGTACATGGGGTATCAGGCAGAGTGTAGTGGTTTCTTCTCGTCCGTTATGGCCACCTGCTTCAAAGCCCTCTGCTACTACTGCATCTACGCCCGCATCTTCGCACTTCTTTGCAAACTTGGCGCTGGATACTACATGTACCACAGTTATGCCGTTTTGCTTCAGTTGGGCTGTCCATGTTTTTGGGTTGCCGGCAGAGGTAAATACGATAGGCACTTTTTCTTCAGTTATTATTGCAATATGCTTATCAATATCCGGATAGAGGAGTGGCAAATTAACACCGAAAGGCTTATCAGTAGCTGCTTTGCATTTCTGTATGTGTTCGCGTAGTACATCAGGGTACATACTGCCGGCGCCTATCAAACCCAGTCCACCCGCATTGCTTACCGCCGATGCCAGCCGCCAGCCGGAAGCCCATATCATACCCGCTTGTATAATAGGGTACTGTATGCTGAATAGTTGTGTAATGCGGTTGTCAAAGCCGCTATCTGTTATTGTTCCTTCAAAAAGCATGGTGTTTATTGCGCTTTTCTTTTATAAAATAATGTGTTGCTATTTGCCGGCCTGAATATTTCTTGTGCTGTTTGCTGCAACAAGGTAGTAGTCACTGCATTGTAGTTATCCCATTCTTTGTTGATGAGTGCAGCATCGCCCAATAGCTCATAAAAAGCAAGGTTATTAGCACGCGAGAGGATAGTCATATCCTCAAACGTTATCATTGCCTCTATTTTATTTTTAGCTTTCTGCAACTCTACTTCCGTTACGCCCTCTGCTACCAGTTTTTCAATTTCCGCTTCCACAGCAGCATTAGCATCTGTTATGTTTTTGCTTTCTACAATCTTGCCCTCAATTACCAACAAGCCAGGGTCGGTACTGCCTGTATGGTAGCAACTGATGTTGCTGAATAATTGTTGCTCTTTTACCAATCGCTGATATAAACGAGATGCGAAGCCGTTACCCATTATCTCTGTTATTAAATCGGCAGCATAATACGTTGGTGATAGGCGACCACCGATGTGCCATGCTTTATACAATGCATCCAGTGGTACGTTGGCTTCAATAGTAGCCGAGCGTGCTTCTGTTTGTGCAGGTTCCTGTGGTAGGTTCCGGTTGTATTTATCGCCTGCAGGTATGTTGCCAAACCATTTTTCAGCCAATTGCCTCACCTGCTCTGTGGTAACATTGCCTGCTACAGAGAGTATTGCATTTACAGGTCGGTAGTGTTTGTAGAAGAAAGACTGCACATCCTGCAACTGTGCTTCTTCAATATGTTTCAGTTCTTTACCAATAGTCATCCATTGATAAGGATGATGCTTATACGCCAGCTTGCGAAGGCTTTCCCACGCATTGCCGTATGGTTTATTGATGTAGTGCTCTTTAAATTCTTCACTTACTACTTTGCGTTGCACGTCCAGGCTTTTTTCGCTGAATGCCAGCGCGTTCATACGGTCGCTTTCCAACCAAAACGCTGTTTCAATATTTTGCAACGGTAGTTGTATGTAGTAATTGGTAATGTCGTTGGTGGTGTAGGCATTGTTTTCGCCACCGGCCATTTGCAGCGGTTCGTCGTACGATGGTATGTTTTCGCTGCCACCAAACATCAGGTGTTCAAACAAATGAGCAAAGCCAGTGCGTTCAGGGTTTTCATCGCGTGCACCTACATCATACAGCACGTTTACTGCCACCATGGGCGTGGTGGTGTCTTTATGTACTATTACCTTCAATCCGTTGTCTAACGTAAATCTTTCAAAGTCTAACATATCTATTGCTCTGTGTGTGCGGCTAAGTTAAGCCGTTTGTGTACAGTTAAAAAATGCACACGTTGAAGTGTGCATTGGTATTTCTTATTCTTCCAGTTTGAGCGATGTGCTGTTTTCTTTTTCTTTCTCTATACGCCCTCTGCGCATAGGGTTGGCGGTGTTGGTTGCATAGTTGGCGCGTTGCCTTACTAAATCTATAGCCTGAAACAGTGCTTCCTGAAAAGAAGATGGGTCTGCAATGCCCTGCCCTGCAATATCAAAAGCTGTACCGTGGTCGGGCGATGTGCGCACTACCGGCAAGCCCGCCGTATAGTTAACACCCTCGCCATGCGCTAATGTTTTAAATGGTATCAAGCCCTGGTCGTGGTACATAGCCAGCACCGCATCGAAGTTTGCATAACTGCTGCGTGCAAAGAATGCATCAGCGCTATAAGGTCCGTACACTAATTGTCCGTTTTGCTGCATGGCATCTACGGCAGGTTTTATAATACTCTGATCCTCATTACCTATTTGTCCGCCATCGCCGGCATGAGGATTCAGCCCCAGTACAGCAATCTTAGGTTTGTCTATTCCAAAGTCTCTTACAAGGCTGTCGCGTAGTATGCTCAGTTTGCTTTGCAATAGTTCTTTGGTAATGGTTTGTGCTACTTTGGCCACGGGTATATGTTCTGTAGCCAATGCCACACGCAGGTTGTGGCTGTAGAGTATCATCACTACATCTTTCGCGCCAAACTTATCTTTCAGAAAAGGTGTATGCCCGGTAAATGGGAAGTCGTTTATTTGTGTATTGTTTTTATGTATGGGAGCTGTTACCATTGCATCCAGTTCACCGTCTTTCAGACATTGGGTAGCTACCAGTAGCGAACGTATAGCATATTTGCCCGCAGCTTCGGTTAATTGCCCCGGTTGTAGAGGCACTTCTTCTTCCCAGCAGTTGAAGATATTTATCTGTTTAGGGTGCAGCTTAGTCAGGTCTTTTGTACTGTTGAAGTTTATAGGGTGTTCTGTGGTAACAATCTTTCTGTAAAAATTGATAACCTTGTTTGAGGAAAATACTACAGGTGTGCACAAATCCAGTATCCTGTTGTCCGATAATGCTTTGATGACCACTTCCGGCCCAATGCCGTTGAGGTCTCCAATGGTAATCCCGATTATCGGTTTTTCAATATTATTAGGTTGCATGGGCAAACAGCTTCTTGTTAGTTAATATCAAATTTATGCTTTTCCGTAGTGCATCAAAAAATCGAGCAACATGCGTATGCCGTAACCTGTGCCGCCTGCGGGCATGTAGCTGCGTTTTGTAATGCTGTGCGATACGCCTGCAATGTCAAAGTGCATCCACGGATAGTCTGTAAAATGCTCCAGAAATTTACCAGCTGTAATAGCGCCTCCAGACGGGCCGCCGATGTTTTTCAAATCTGCAATATCTGTTTTTATCATATCGCCATATTCGTCCCACAAAGGGTATTCTACCAGTCTTTCGTATTGACGATAGCCACTTTCGCGCAGTGATTGTTTAGTGTTTTCTTCTGCTGTGCCCATACACACTATGCCATGTTCGCCAACTGCTACAGATGCAGCACCTGTCAGTGTTGCAAAGTCCATCACCAATTCAGGTTTATATCGTTTAGCCCAATGCAGCGCATCGGCCAGTATCAGCCTGCCTTCTGCATCTGTATTCAATACTTCTACTGTAGTGCCGCTATACATGGTAATAACATCTCCTGGCGTGTAGGCATTCTCGCCTGGGCGGTTTTCCGTAGCAGGTACCAATGCTATTACGTGCAGTGGTAATTGCAATTTGCTGATGGCATACATAGACGCACTTACCAAAGCTGCGCCACTCATGTCGCTTTTCATGCGGTCCATAGAGGCAGGTGTAGGTTTTAAACTTAAACCACCTGTATCATATACAATACCTTTACCCACCAGCACAATGGGTTTTTTGTTAATAGCTTTTTTGGGTTTGTATTCCATGATGCTGAACGTTGGTGGCAATATGCTACCACGGTTCACTGCGAGAATGCCGCCCATTTTTTCTTTAGTTATTTGTGCTTTGTTGAGTACCTGCACGCTGAAGCCTGCTTCTTTACCCAGTTGCTGTATTTCTTTTGCAAGCTGCTCTGCAGTAAGGTAGTTCAGAGGTTCATTTACTAAAGTGCGTGCACGGTAAACAGCCTCTTTAATAACGCTTAGCTGGTTTACTAATTTTAGTGTGATGCTATCTTTAGTAAATGATATGGTTTTAAGCGTTTGTGTTATTTTCTTCGCATCGCTACGGTATTTCAGAAACTGATAAGCAGCCAGTGCCATGCCCTCTGCCAATACATAGGCGGCATTTTCATGTGCTGTCAGGTTGGTAATGGTGATGTCTGCTAACTTATGCTTATTGCAAACGGCTTGCCACTCAGCACCTGCTTTGCGTAGAGTTTCTGTGGTTTGCCAGTCTGTTTTTTTGGCTTTCAACACATAAATAAAAACAAGTGTGCCATATTGGTTGATGGTGATAGACGTTTGCTCATCGGCAATAGCCTGTGTTATGTATTTCTTTTCTTTATCGCTGAGCGCCGTAATGTTTTTTAAGGCTTTTGCGTCATCAATAATATACAGGTGGTTTTTGCCCGATGGCTTTTGCAGTATCTTGAATTCCATGAAAACTAAAACAGATTAGGCTGCAAAGTTATACTTCGGTGCGATAGTTTGATAAGTTTACAGCTAACTTTGCATCGTCAGTTTAATATAACGCGAATCGTAATACATTGTCGCAACCATATACATTAAAGAAAAGCCTGGGCCAGCACTTTCTGCACGACGAGAATATGTGCCGTAAGATAGTAGAGCAATTACACCTGTCGCCCGATATGCAACTGGCAGAGGTAGGCCCCGGCGGTGGTGCTATCACCAAATACCTGATAGGACTACCAGATGTACAATACAAGGCCATAGAGATAGATGATGAAAAGGTAGAATACCTGAAAAAGACCTATCCGATACTGATGGATAAAATTATACATAAGGATATACTAAAAGCAGATGTACCTTTTGAGGGGATTTTCAGTGTTATTGGCAATTTCCCCTACAATATATCATCACCCATCCTATTTAAAGTGCTGGAATGGGAGCCACAAGTGTCGGAAGTCATTGGCATGTTTCAGAAAGAGGTGGCACAGCGTGTGGCTTGCAAAGAGGGTAGCAAAACCTATGGTATATTAAGTGTATTAATGCAGGCTTTCTTTAAGGTAGAATACTTGTTTGACGTGCACGAAAACTGCTTTACACCACCGCCTAAAGTGAAAAGTGGTGTTATTCGCTTTACCAATCTCCACAACCCACACGGTATAACAGATAAGAAGAAGTTTATACAACTCATTAAAGCCGCCTTCAACCAACGTCGCAAAACGCTGCGAAACGGTTTGAAAGGTACATTACCCCCCGAAGCACTGACTGATAAAGTATTTGACAAACGCGCTGAGCAACTATCAGTGATTGATTTTGTTGCCATGCACAAACAATATCAGCAGGCATGAGTACAGTAATGAAAAAGGTATTAATAGCAGCGCCAGTGCATCCTGTCTTGAGGGAGGGTCTGCAAAAGGCAGGCTACGAGTATATTGTACATGAAAAAATAACCCAGCAGCAAGCGTATGAGCTGGTAAAAGATGTCATGGGTATTATCACATCTACCCGCCTGCAATTGGATAAAACCCTGATAGATGCAGCACCCAACCTGCAGTGGATAGGACGTATGGGTAGCGGTATGGAAGTGATAGAAGTACCTTATGCAGAAAGTAAAGGCATCAACTGCTTTGGTAGCCCTGATGGTAATGCTAATGCGGTTGCAGAACACGCTTTGGGTATGCTTTTGAGCTTGAATAAGCGTATCATTCAGGCTCATAACGAAATAAAACAAGGTGAGTGGCTTCGCGAAGAAAACAGAGGTACTGAGTTGGAGGGTAAAACCATAGGGCTGATAGGTTTCGGGCATACAGGCAGGGCATTTGCCAGAAAGCTGATGGGCTTTGATATGCAGATACTTGCTTACGATAAGTATAGCAGAGATAGTGTGCCGCAATACGTAGCCCGCTGCAAAACCTTAGAGCCGATATACAATCACGCAGATATTATCAGTTTTCATGTACCCTTGCAAGCAGATACCACACATTATTTCAACCATACTTTTCTTGAAAAAGTTAAAAAGCCATTCATATTAATAAATACTTCAAGAGGTGTAGTGGTAGATAATGAAGTTTTATGGCATGGTATACAACAAAATAAAATTTGTGGGGTGTGTATAGACGTATGGGAAGAAGAACCCATAAGTGTGATGAGTGAGAGACAAAAAACAATTTTAAATAATATTGCATCCCTCTCAAACGCAGTGCTGACGCCACATATAGCGGGTTACAGCCACGAAGCTTTATTTAAAATGAGCAAAATTTTGTTAGATAAAATTGTCACACATCAGTAAGATGTATGTCATATATGGTTAATGTAAGGAAAACAAACATAAATCTGACAAAAAATCTAAACTGCGGGCGTACTTTTAACAGAAGTTTTTATCTTTACCGTTCATTTGGTTAATTTTTTATTAATGCAGGATATGACACGTACACTACGTTATTTATTCCTTTTATTGTTTATAGGCTTTGCCGGTACAGCTATGGCCCAGGTGGGTGGTATAGTGGGTAAAGTATTAGATAATAAAAAAGAGCCTATCATGGGGGCTGTTGTAGAAGTAAGCCAGGGCGGTGTTAAAAAGGCCGGTGATGTTACCGATGAAGATGGTAATTATAATATCAGAGCCTTGAGTGCCGGTCGTTATGATGTTGTGGTTAAGTTCGCTACATTCAAAACGAGTAAAACAGAAGGAGTTGTTGTTAGTCCTGATAGGAATACGACTTTGAACATAGATATGGAGGTGAACGACAGAGAACTGGATGTAGTAGTTGTTAAAGCATACAAACAACCTCTGATTACACAAGGTGGTACCAGGGCAATAGGCGCTGAGGACCTTGAAAAAATGCCTACTCGTAATACCTCATCGATGGTATCTACACAAGCGGGTGTTTATCAATCGCGCGAGGGTGCAGGCCTTAGTTTAGGTGGTGCCCGTGGTGACGGTACTGCATATATAGTGGATGGTATCCGCGTATATGGCAGCCGAGGCACTAACATTGCACAAAATGCTATAGATCAGGTAGAGGTATTGCAATCAGGCCTTTCAGCAAAATATGGTGATGCTATCGGTGGTGTGGTAAATATCACAACTAAAGGTGTTTCAAAAAACCTTACAGGTGGTGTGTTGTTAGAGAGGTCAGTAGATGGCTATGGTCATAATTTGTTCAACTTCAACTTATCAGGACCGCTCTTTAGCAAGAAAGATAGTACACTGCAAGGTGGTAAAAAGCCGGTTGTTGGTTTCAGGCTTGATGGTGATCTTATATATGATAAAGATCGTAGTCCATGGTGGACACAGCACTATCAACCCAATGATGGTGTTCGTGAGCGTGTAGCTGACAAGCCCTTAGTAAGTGTGCCAAATCAAAATGGTATTCCTGTATTTAACTATGCTACCGAATATCTTCGCATTGATGATTTTCATACCGTTAAAGCTCGCCCTAATGCAGACGTTCTGGAGGGCAGGTTGAATGGTAGGGTTGACTATCAGTTAGCTGACAATCTGAATTTGCAAGCAGGTGGTACTTTTTCGTATAGCAGAGCTAAATCATACGGCAGAGGTGCGTCACTTTTCGCATTAGACGCTATACCAACAGTACACAATTATACTGGTAGGGGTTATGTGCGCCTAACGCAAAAATTTGGTACTGCAAAACTAGAGCCGGGACAAAAAACACCTGTTATATCTAATGCATTCTACTCATTACAAGCAGATTATCAAAAAGACGCACAATCACAAGACCATCCTAACTTCGGTAAGGACCTTTTTAAATATGCATATGTAGGTAAATTTTACACAGATTATTTAAACATATATGCTCCGGGTGTAGACGACAGTAGCGGTATCAGTGGTGTGCGTTTGGTTTTAGATCGTGTATCCAACGGTGTAAGATATGAAAGGTCGGACTTAAACCCTGAACTTGCAAATTATACTACACAGTTCTTCAATGAAAGGGGGACAAGGCCAAACTCTCTGACAGATATTGTTGCTCAGCACAATCTAACTAATGGCTTCTTCCCGCAAAGTGTATATGGCAGATATTCAAACGTAGGTGTAGGTGTAGGTAGCTACAGTCAGGCATCCGTAGATCAGATTGGTGTTAACGTGGATGCGTCTTTCGACTTTAAGCCTGGTAAAATACGCCACCAAATAGAGTTTGGCTTATATTACCAACAACAAGTGCACAGGTCTTATGCTGCATCGGCTTTTGCTGGGTCGTCAAATATTTGGCAATATGCTCGCCAATTAAGTAATAATCACATCTCGCTTGACTATGCTAATCCGATATTCATAGTTGGTGGCAATCGTTACACTAAAGATCAAGTAAAAGCGGGCGTAGTAACACCTTCTCCTTACGATACAATTATATATAACAGAAGGTCTGACAGTATATCTGTATTTGCACAAAATCTGCGTAACAAGTTGGGTTTAAGCGCAACAGATTATGTAGATGTTGATAATTATGACCCTTCTACTTTTTCATTGGATATGTTCTCAGCTGATGAGTTGCTGAATAGTGGTAACCAATTTGTAGGTTATAGCGGCTACGATTATAAAGGTAACAGGTTGAGAGGGCAAGTAAACTTCAATGACTTCTTTACTAAGAAAGATGCTAATGGTAATTATACACGCGAGATAGGTGCATATCGTCCAAACTATATAGCTGGTTATATACTCGATAAGTTTACTTACAAAGACATGAACTTCAATATTGGTATTCGTATAGATCGTTTCGATGCCAATACTAAAGTATTGAGAGATCCATATTCTTTGTACGCAGTACATACAGCGCGAGATGTTGCTAACAATTCAATAGGCTCGGTGAACAATCAGCCTCGTACTATTACTAATACATTGAATGGCGGTGTAAGACCAAACAATATTGGCGACGACTATGTAGTTTATGTAAATAACAATCAGGCAGCATCTGCCAATATTATAGGTTACCGTAATGGTGATGATTGGTATGACTATGCTGGTAAATTGATTGAAGATCCTAATGTGTTGAAAAACTATAGTGGTGGCCGTGATCCTCAACCGTTGCTGAAAAACCCTAATGACAATATTCAAAATACAAATTTTGACCCAGAGCAGTCTTTTACAGATTATAAGCCACAGGTAAATGTAATGCCTCGTATTGCTTTCAACTTCCCTATATCTGATGATGCCTTGTTCTATGCACACTACGATGTAATTGTGCAACGTCCGCAAAGCAATGTATTCACTTCGCCGTTGTCCTACTACTACCTCACTGCAAATACACAGGATATACTAAACAACCCTAATCTGAAACCTGAAAAACTATTTGACTATGAAGTAGGCTTCAAACAAAAAATAACAAATGAATCTGCTATTACAATCACTGCTTTCTATAAAGAGCGTAAAGATATGATACAGGTTCGCCCTTACTTGTTTGCATGGCCTGTTACATATTTTACCTATGGCAATCGTGACTTCTCTACTACAAAAGGTTTGATACTAAACTATGATATGAGAAGGGTTGGTAACCTGCGTATGAATATCGCTTATACCTTGCAGTTTGCAGAAGGTACAGGTTCAAATGCAAGCACTACTGCACGTGGTGGTAACTTCAGCAGTGGTATCTTAGGCAACTTCATTGCGGCTGGTATACCAAATATGCGTATCAGCAATGTGTTAGATTATGATTCAAGGCACAACATAGTTACCAGCTTAGATTACAGGTATGGTAAAGGTGAAGGTCGTATAAATGGTAAGCCGATATTAGAAAATACAGGCGTTAACTTCATATTCCGTGCACGAAGTGGTGAACCATATACAAAATTCAGGCAGCCAACACGTACAAATAACCTGATTGATGGTGGTATCAATGGGTCTCGTCTTGGTTGGCACTTTGGCTTAGACATGAGGTTGGATAGGGATATAGATATGAACAAATTATTCAGTGGTAAATCAATAAGTGAAGCTAAACGCCCTGTAATGCTGAACGCTTTTGTATTGATTCAAAACCTGTTGAATATCAAAGATATATTGGCTGTTGACGGCTTTACTGGACGTCCGGACGATGATGGTTATATGGCATCTCCACAAGGTCAGTTAGATATACAAACGCAGGTAAATCCTCAGTCTTTTGTTGATTACTATAATATGACATTGTGGAATCATAATAATATCAATTTCCCAAGGCGTATTAACGTAGGCTTACAACTGAATTTTTAATAAACTATTTGTTTGATATATAACTTTAAATTGAGTTATGATGTTTAAGGATAAAAAAATAATAACCGCAGTAGCCGTGTTGGCACTCTCAGCAGGGTCAATCGTTACAAATGCCCGCCCTAATATAAATAACAACCCGCAACTGAAAACCACAGGTGGGCAGTTAAAAACTACGGCAAGTACTTGTAAGCCGGCAGAGGCTAAAATAGACTTGGACATTAACAACGTGCGTGCACGTTTAATGACAGGTGGTGATATGTGGTGGGATAATGGTACTGCCGAAGCGCGCTATGAAGTGCCAAAGGGTAGCCGTAAAAATTCACTCTTTGCCGGCTCTGTTTGGATAGGTGGTATTGACGCACAAGGTCAGTTGAAAGTAGCCGCACAAACATACAGGCAAGATGGTAATGACTACTGGCCTGGCCCGCTTGACGATCAGGCAAATGTTACTGAAAGTGATTGTGCTGAGTGGGATAGGTTTTGGAAAGTAAATAAATCTGACATTCTTGCATTGAGATCACTTAGCGACCCTGGTGCACGTACTCAATTGCTTGCTTCTGCAGAGTTTGAATCTATTTACCAATGGCCGGCTAAAGGCAACCCAAATGCTAAGGGTAACCGAGGCAACCCCTTGGGTTTAAATAGCACCACGAAAGATTACGCTCCTTTTGTGGACGTAGATAATAACCAAAAATATGAACCGGAAAACGGAGACTATCCGGATATTGATGGAGACCAATTTGTATGGTGGGTATTTAACGATAAAGGCAATACTAAACAACAATCTCAAACAGAAGGTATAGGTATTGAAGTGCAGGCTAGTGCGTTCGCATATGCAACTAAAGACTTCTTGAATGACGCCACTTTCTATAATTACAGGTTAGTTAACCGTAGTAATATTACTCTTGATAGTACTTATATTGCTACATGGACAGATGCTGACCTTGGTTTTTACAGGGATGACTATATAGGTTGTGATACCGTGCGTGGTTTAGGTATCCTTTATAATGGTTCTACTCAAGATGGTAATGGTCAAATAAATAGCTATGGCACTAAAATACCTATGGTAGGTATAGACTTCTTTAAAGGTCCTCAAAAACCATACGATTCTGCTGGCAAAACTTATTTCAAGCAGTTGGGTATGGAGTCATTCACTTATTATAACAATGACGCTACTATCATTGGTAACCCTAACAATGGTGTGCAGATATATTACTACATGACTGGTTCTATCCGTAATGGTCAGCGTTTCAGTAATGACTTCACAGGACCTAACACTAATTCTAAAGCATATGGTACAGGGCCAACTACACGTTTTGTATTTTATGGAGACCCGGGTGAGAAGAGTGAGTGGTCTGAATGTACTTGCTTAAATCCTGTTGGTGACAGGCGCTTTGTACACTCTTCAGGACCTTTTAAATTGTTACCTGGTGTAGTTAATGACATTACAATTGGTGCAGTTTGGGTATCAGATGCAGGAGGTTGCCCTACAACCAGCTATAAGAAAATACGTGTTGCTGACGATTTGGCACAAGGTCTGTTTGATAATAACTTCGAAACTATCGAAGGGCCTGAAGCTCCAAGGCTGGTAGCAAGAGAGATGGATAGGAAAGTAGTATTCTACCTCATTAATGATTTTGGAAGTAATAACTTCCGTGAGCGCTACGGTCGTCATCCGGATAGCCAATACAGGGTATCATCTATAAAAGCGGCTAAATATGTAAAAAGCCCTGACTCTTTATATAAGTTTGAAGGCTATCGTGTATTCCAGTTAAAAAATAGTTTAGTACAACCTGCCCAGATATACAATAGCGATGGTAGTGTAAACGGCGACTTAGCACAAGAGATATTCCAGTGTGATATTAAAAATGGCATTACACGTATTATAAATTACGAAAAAAACACGGACATAAGTGATAGTACTTACATACCAATAGTAAAAGTTATTGGTAGGGATAGTGGTATCAGACATAGTTTTGAGGTAACGATTGATCAGTTCTCAACAGATCAGGAAAAAAGACTGGTAAACTACAGGAATTATTATTTCCTCGCAATTGCTTATGCGTACAACGACTTCTCATACAATCCTGTAACAAGAACTGGTGGTTTCGACCCAAATAATGCTGACTCTACACAGGATGTAGCCTACTTAGAAAGTTCTAAAGGTGCAGGTGGTACACCATTAAGGGTTGTAGCAGCAATGCCAAATCCATCAAATGGCGACATGGGTACTGTATTGAATGCAGATTATGGTTCAGGTGTTATTATTAAAAGGCTTGAAGGTAGTGGTAATGGTCACAACGAATTGAGGCTCACTGATGAATCTGTTAATGAAATACTTACTGGAGGTACTAACCAATCTCTCTATCCTACCTATAAGGCAGGTTATGGTCCTATTAATGTAAAAGTTGTTGACCCAGTAAGAGTGAAGCCAGGTAATTTCGAACTGTATATTAAAGGAAACATGCAGTCTGTCGAGAGTAAAGGCTTAGATCCATATAGTGGATGGTTCATGGTAAACACAGTAAATAATGATACTATCTTAAGTGAAGGAAAATATGGCATTAGCGAACCGGATGAGCAGATCATTGAGAAATATGGTATTGCCATCACTATTCAGCAAGTAGAACGCCCTGGTGATAATCAGGCAGGAGGAAATGGCCTTATTACTTCAGATATTACTTTTGCAGATCCTTCTCGTCCTTGGATGGTCGGTGTAGCAGATCAGGAGGCAAGGTCTCTGAATAACTGGATACGCAGCGGGCATACATCTGATACATTTACTTTCTGCGACTTTAATGACAGGACTGGTTTAGGTTATGATACAGCTGCACAGGTATATGAAAGTCTACTACCTTTAAATACACTGAACAAAGGAACGTGGGCACCTTATGCGTTAGGTGCTGATGAGGATAAGGGGCAATGCGGTTTTGGTGTGATTAGGAAATCATCTGCTTCAGGTATATATTCATTACCTAGCGTAGATATCGTGCTGACTTCAGACAAGTCAAAATGGACACGTTGTTTGGTTCTTGAAATGCAGGACGATGTTAATTTGTCTATTGGTAATGTTGACAAATTCAAACCAAGAGCTGCTCGCGGTTGGAATATGGAGGTAGATGCCAATGGAAGGCCAATATACAGTTCTGCTTCTGCAGACAGTGGTATGTCTTGGTTCCCTGGTTATGCAATTAATCAAGAAACAGGTCAGCGCTTGAATATTATGTTCGGCGAAGATTCTTGGTTGAAACAGTATAATGGTACTGATATGATATGGAACCCAACCGTTGAGAACATCTCTCAATTAGGTAATGTTATTAATGGAGGTAAACATTATATATACGTACTAAACACAATGTATGACTCTTGCAAAGCAATGAAAACAGGGCTACTTGGTAATGTTATAAATATTAATAATGCGATGAGGAATTGTGCATGGGTAGGTTTACCTTTGTTGAATAGAGGCTTCCAACTCAACTCAATTGAGCAGGGTATTATTCCTACAGATGTTACGATACGTTTCCGAGTAGATAGGCCATATACTAGGTACATAGCACCTGGCCTACCAACTACAAGTCTTAAAAATAACGGTAACCCATTGTATTCTTTCAGCACAGATAACCTAGTACCTACACCACTGGATAAAAACGATGGTGTAGCAAAAGACAAATTACTTGAAAGGATACATGCTGTTCCTAATCCATATTACGGCTATACTGGTTATGAGCAAAACAGGCTTGATACCCGTGTAAGGATTATCAATCTGCCTAAACGAGCTACAATCAGTATTTATACTGTTGATGGTACATTGGTGCGCAAGCTTGAAAAAGATAATCCTAATGTTTCGTTTATTGATTGGGATATTAGAAACGCTAAAGGTTTGCCGATAGCTAGTGGTATGTATCTGATGCACGTAAATGTAGAAGGTGTAGGTGAAACAGTCCTTAAATGGTTTGGTGCTATGCGCCCTGTAGATATCATCAGTTATTAATCGATAAAAAGAATTTAGCACAGGTTCATCCTACTGTTAATTATATAACGACAATTTTAGTATGAAAAGAATATATAAAGCAGCTACACTAAGCATGATTGCAGCAGGTATGTCTTTTAATGCCTTTGCAGGCAATAAAGACCGTACAGGGCAGGCAGGTGCTGCAGAATTGATGATAAACCCTTGGGGGCAAAGTACAGGCGTATTTGGCTTGAATACATCTCATGTAAAAGGTGTAGATGCTTTGAAAACAAACATAGCAGGGTTAGCTCATGTCAATAAAACAGAAGTTGGGGCATCTTACACTATGCTTCTTCGCGGCTCAAATATTGGCGTAAACAATTTGGGCTTTGCACAAAGAGTTGGCGCTGCAGGTGTTATGGGTATAAACGTAATGGCTATGAATTACGGCGAAATTACCATTACTAACTATGACAATCCGGAAGGGCAGATTGGTTCATATAGGCCACAGTTTTTCAATTTTCAACTAGGCTATGCGCAAAGCTTCTCCGATAAAATACACGCCGGTGTTGCTGCGACATTTGTGTCTCAACA
>CALESY010000095.1 GCA_937919945.1 uncultured Chitinophagaceae bacterium
GGAACTGTAAAGTTCTTCAATGAAACCAAAGGCTTTGGCTTCATTAAACACGATAACTCTAATCAGGAAACTTTCGTACACGTCACGGGATTAAAAGAGCAAGTGAAAGAGGGCGACCACGTAGAATTTGAGCAACAAGAAGGGAAAAAAGGTATGAACGCTGTAAACGTTCGTAAAATAGCATAAAGGTAAAATGTATTGAAAATAAAATGGCTGATACTAAATCAGCCTTTTTTTATGCCATGATGCCTGTATTTTTGCAGATCGAATACAAATAGAAAATGAGTACTGCTGATAATAGCATATTGGGATTGAAAATGCCGACAGACCCTCGTTGGGTAGACCTCGCATCCATATCGCTGGAGGAAATACTGACAGACCATGCTTTTTGCGAACAGAAAGCTGCAACACAATGTATATCGTTGATACAACGATACCCCGATAAAGTAGAATTGGTAAATGCACTATCGCCTGTAGTAACTGAGGAGTGGGGGCATTTCCGTATGGTTTGGGCTGAGATGAAAAAACGTGGCTTCGAATTAGGCAAACAACGTAAAGATGACTATGTAAACCTGCTGATGCAAAACGAACCTAAAGCCATACCTGCTGATGATAAACTATTGCATAAACTGATGATATGCGCATTGATAGAAGCGCGTAGCTGCGAGCGTTTTAGATTGCTAAGTGAAGGACTTGCAGATGAGGCATTGCGCAAATTTTATTACAAGTTTATGGTCAGCGAAGCAGGACACTACCGTATGTTTATAGAACTGGCAGAGCGATATTACGGGCACGAGCCTGTGCGAGATGCGTGGCATGTGTGGTTGCATATAGAAGCAAATGTGCTACAACAATTAGCACCACGTGGAGATAGAATGCATTAGAGCTGCTTTATTGTACAGAGTGTATCCTGCTTCGGTTTACATACAGGCTAATTAAAAACAATACTGTACTAAACACAATCAACATACCTAAGTGAGGTAGCACATTGTTGATGTTGCCGTTGCGCAATATGATGTGATTGATAGCATCAAGACCCCAATGCAATGGTGATACATTTGCCAATTGCTGCATGATGCCTGGTAGCAAATCTACGGGCACCCATATACCCCCCATCGCACTCATGATAACAACTGATATTGCACCGAATGGTGTGGCCTGTGTAGCCGTTTTAAATACTACACCTACCAGGTAACCAAAAGCGGTTGCCGATAATGCAATACAAATAGCTATGGGTATTATAGCTGTAGGGTGTTGACCAAGATACAGAGCTGGTAAGCCCATATGTGGCAGTAGCCACAAGCCAATACCGCACATAACAGCAAATTGGGCAGTACATATTAAGGTGTAGAAAAAAATCTTTCCTAGTGCCTCAAAATTGTGTGCATAGGGTATGAGTTGTATGCGGAGTGAGCTGCGCTCTTCTCGTTCGCGGAGCATATTGCCTGCTATGGGAATAACAATAAAGTACATCCCAAAAATAGCCCATGCAGGTACGTTATGCTGAACGGAGTTGATAAACAACTTCATACTGCCTTTATCGTTCAGAGCTTCTTCCTTAATGCCAATACCTTGAAAGATGCGTTTGAAATCGTCCGAACCTGTACTGTCAGCTAATACCATATCTGTCTGCGACAAGCCAAGTTTACTTAGCCTCCCAACTAATAAATTACTGCAACTATAGGTAATATATTTGTCAAGTGCAAAGCTGATAGACATACGAAAGGTTGGCTTGCTTACAGGGTCGAAGTACATACGGACGTACATACTGTCGCGTAACTCTCTTGCAGGTAGTTTGCCCATACCAAGTTTTTCACTCAGTCGGTTGGCTACCATATTGGCTGCATTTACTACCTCTGCAGTTGCACCTTTTGGTATTACGATACCTACTCGGTATTTACCGGCTTTCAGTAATGTCTGTAGTTGGCTTTCAGTAATGGGTTTGCCGTCAATACTATCTACTACATGGAAATTCTGGCTTTGCCTTAGACCGTTCTTTATTTCGTTAGCGAGCCTACCGTGGTCGTTATCCGCTATCAACAGATCGAAACGAAGCTCCTGATAATCTTTGAAAGGCGCATCCTGTACCATTGCCATTACTACTATCAGCACAGCAGGCATCAGGAATAACAGCATCGCTCCTGCTACATCTCTGCGCAGCAGTATCCACTCTTTCTGTATGGTAGCAAGTATCTTGTTCAAAGTCAAAATTTAAAATTCAAAAGCACAAAAACACTATTTAACTATTTTGTGTTACTTAATTTAATCCCGCACGCTATGCCCTGTGTAGTGCAAGAATACATCTTCAAGGCGTTTACAATCTGTGGTGTTTTTTATTAATTGTAATGGTGCACCGCTTATTACAAATTTACCTTCGTCGATTATTACTACCTCGTCGCAGATCTGCTCTGCTTCTTCCATGAGGTGAGATGTGTAAACGATTGTTTTACCTTGCTGGTTATACTCTTTCAAAAAGTCGAGTATCATAGCACGGCTCTGCACATCTACACCCGCAGTAGGTTCGTCCAATATTATCAGTGATGGCTGGTGTAGCAACGATGCAATTATATTAGCCCTACGCTTCATACCACCACTATATCGGTTGATGCGTTTATCAGCATGTTTATCAAGCCCTAGGCGTGCCAGTAAATCATTAGCACGCTCTTTTACCTGCTTACTGCTTAGTCCGTATAGGCTGCCAATATATCGGAGGTTTTCCCAAGCCGTCAGGTTGCCGAACATAGCAATCTGTTGCGGCACCACGCCGATTGTTTTGCGTAGCTCCAATGTATGTTTGCTACAATCTTTACCGAATATGGTGGCATGTCCGCTATCAGGTGCAACTAAACCACATAGTATATTAATGGTAGTGCTTTTACCAGCACCATTGGGCCCGAGCAACCCCATAATTTGTCCTTCATGCACATGTACACTTAATCCATCAAGGGCTGGAGTCCAACCACCTTTATAGGTTTTGTGCAGATTGGCAATCTCTATTGCGTATGCCATAGCTTAGTTGTAACCTAGGTTTTTCACTAATTGTGCGGGTAGTATGGGTAGCGCATGTCTAGGCAGCAAGAAAGACGTAAGCTCTGCCATTTCTTTGAAAATGATGTGTGTATCAGCTGCAGCACGCAAGTATTCTGCTCCTGTACTACCACCTGTACCTACACGCTTACCAATAGTGCGCTGCACCATATGTATATGCCTGTGTCGCCACATAGATAAACCTTCGTCTATTTCCAATAAGCTGCTTACCAACTCATAAGGCAGATGCAGCAAAGGGTAATCCCGATACAGCATAATGAATAAAGCATTTCGGTTGGCAATAATGCTGAATTGGCGGTCTGTAGGGTAGTTTGTTTCGTCTAAAAATAGCTTATCGAAAGTAACAAGATTTGTTTTTTCTGCCTCTTGTAGTGTTCCCTCGTAGGCATTACGGTATTGTTGCCAGAAATCGGCACTCACATAAGGCGCGGTAGCGTAGGGCATACGCTCCAGCCATTTGTTAATGAGTACCAGTAACGATTCTTGTGCTTCGGCTTCTTTTACACGGTCAATATCTTTCTGGTTCAATTGAGATATGTAATAGTTCTGCCCATGACGTTGTCTATAACCAAGCCCTAGTGTAGCTTCAATCATTTTAAATTGTATGCTCTGAAAACCCGATGCTGGGCGCAATAAATCGCGGAAATCAAGGAAGTCGAGTGGTGTCATGGTTTCCATAATGCTCATCTGCATAACGGCTACTTCCAATATTTTAGATATGCGTTTGATCCGGTGGACGCAATTATATATGTCTGGCGAATTGTTTGGGATATTGGTTTGTTTAAAAACATCTCGAATAACATTCAGTTCAAACAGTATCTGTTTGAACCATAACTCGTACGTTTGGTGAATAATGACAAATAACATCTCATCATCGGCCTTAATACCTTCCTTGCTGCTTTCAGGCAGTTGTGCATTTAGTATCTTATCGAGTTGCAGGTATTCGCTATAATATACTGGTGGACGCTCCTTCTTTTCCATATGGCGGAAAATTACGAAAGCGAGTGGGTAAAAAGAAATGTGAGTGTATTGTATGATAAGATATATTACTTATCTACATTGTAAATACTTTATTATTTGGTGTTAATTCAACGAATTCTGTAATGATGCCATAACATGAGGTGTCATTCGTTGCTGTTCAATGGCTTTTTCCCAGCTGTCATAATCTATTACAGTAAACCGTGCTGTTTCGTATTGCAGATAGTTTATGGTAAGAATATTATGGTCAACAAACTGGCTTTCTTGTGCCAATGCATTAATAGTGTCGAGATCGATATCTATTTCGGGATTATCATTGTTATTGCATATGAATAGCAACCTTTTACCACTTAATATTAATCTGCCGTTACAACGTTTATTATCTGCGTGCAGCATAGACGCAGGCTCACTTTTTGCTATTACTTCTATTTCCAGCAATTGCTCCAGATATTTGTTCATATCATAACAGATTTTTTGATTTATAAAAATCCGCTAATCTATTCCACCTTTTTCAGCAACATATCCGCTTGCGGTAAGTCCCGGCTTCAGTAAACGTATTGTTTGTAAAATAACTGACAATAAAATTAAGCCCATTCCGCCGTAAAATCCAGCACCCAGCTCTTTATTTTCGTTAAAAAAAAGGAATGCGAGTAATATGCCATAAACAGGCTCTAAGTTTACACTTAATGTTGCGGTAAAACTGCTTATAACTTTTAAGGCGTTTAATGCAAGCGATTGTGCCCATACAGTGCAGCAAAGGCTTAGTATTACCAACCATAGCCAATCTATAGAAGAAGGCAGAAATTGTGTGTCTCTTTCATAAATAAATTGTAGAGGCATTAGGAGTGTAATAAACAACCAGCCTGTCCCCATTTCGTAAAATACCATGGTACGAGCAGGGTATTTACCAGCAATACGCTTATTTAGTACCGTAAATACCGAACTTAGTATAGCAGCTATTACGCCAAATAATATTCCTAAACCGTAGAATTGCTGAAACTGATAGATGAGGTAAACGCCTGCCAATGCTAACGCTCCAATAAGCAATTCTTTATAGTCGTGCTTGCTTTTATTTACAAACGGATCTAAAACAGACGTAAAAATGCTAGCTGTAGATAGGCAAACTAAGGCAATAGACGCGTTGGAAAATTTGATAGAACCATAAAATCCAACCCAATGCAGTCCCATTAAGCAGCCAATCAGTGCCAGTTGACGCATATCTTTGCGAGGTATCGGCATCCATTGTTTGCGATAGTACAGAATAGCAGCCATAAAAGCAGCTGTTAGCAACATCCTATACCATACCAGTACAGGAGCACTAAGTTCTATAGCTCTGCCAAGAACGCCAGTAAAGCCCCATAATAGTACCGCAAGATGTATTTGTATTAGTGCTTTCTTCATCTGTCTATTCTGGCTATAAACATACATAATTGGCTTTTCAACCGCTATTGTTATTTCTGAGAGAAACGGCTAAAAAATATGGCGTAACATTTTAGCAATTAATTACTTTTGTTATCCGAAACAAAACGCAGTATTTAATCCGGCAACCGCTTTTTTCAGTAAGATAAATGAATAATACTTACACGGACCTCGTCCATCAGACATTCGACTTTCCGCAGGAAGGTTTTGATGTAAAAGATAACTACCTGCACTTTAACGGTCTTGACATCAAAAAGCTTATTGATAAATACGGTACGCCGTTCAAACTTACTTATCTGCCCAAAATAGGTATGCAGATCAATAAGGCTAAAAAGATGTTTAATGATGCCATCAAAAAACATCGTTATGATGGTAGTTATTTTTACTGTTACTGTACCAAGAGCTCTCATTTCTCTTTTATTGTTGAAGAAACCCTGAAACACGGTGTACATTTAGAAACATCTTTTGCCTACGATTTAGAGATTGTAAAGCAGTTATACAAACGCCGCAAAATCAATAAAGAAACCTATATCATCTGCAATGGGTTTAAAACTAAAGCTTATACCCGCAATATTGCCCGTCTTATTAACGATGGTTTTAAAAACGTAATACCCATACTGGATAATAAAACGGAGTTTGAAGACTATAAACGCTTGATACGCTCTAAAGACCCTGTAAACATTGGATTGCGAATTGCTAGTGAAGAAGAGCCTACATTCGATTTCTATACATCTCGCCTCGGTATCCGAAGCAGAGATGTATTGGAGTTTTACGTAGACAAAATAAAGGGGAATGATAAGTTTCAGCTAAAGATGCTGCACTTCTTCATGAACAAAGGTATAAAAGATGATATTTATTACTGGAGCGAACTGAACAAAGTAGTAAACTTGTACTGCCAGCTAAAGAAAATATGTCCAGAACTGGATGGGCTGAATATAGGTGGTGGCTTCCCTATAAAGCACTCATTAGGTTTTGATTACGACTACAACTATATGGTGAGCGAGATAATATCGAACATCAAAAAAGTATGTAAGAAGAACAAAGTAGACGTACCGAACATTTATACCGAGTTTGGCTCATTTACAGTTGGTGAAAGCGGCGCAGTGATATACAGCGTGCTGGATGATAAACAACAAAACGATCGTGAAACATGGTATATGATAGATAGCTCTTTTATTACCACATTACCCGATACATGGGGTATTGGAGAAAAATTTCTGATGCTGCCTATCAATAAATGGGATAAAGAATACCAAGAGGTGCATCTTGGCGGACTTACATGCGACAGCCATGACTTCTATACATCTGAAGAACACATTAATGCTGTTTTTCTACCAAAAATAGATAAGGAAAAAGGTGCTGAACCTTTGTATATAGGTTTCTTTCATACAGGCGCGTATCAAGACCAACTAGCTGGCTATGGCGGTATCAAACACTGCATGATACCATCGCCCAAGCACGTAGTTGTAGAACGTGGTAAAAACGGTGAAATGGAAGACTGGTTATACGCCAAAGAACAATCTGCACAAAGTATGCTGAAGTTGTTAGGATATATTAGGTAGTGGATTGAAATGCCATATGTGGGTATTGAATAATATTGATTATGATACTCCCGTCATCATTTTATACACGCGAAAATGTAGTACAAGTAGCGAAAGACTTGCTTGGCAAGGTGATTGTTACAAAGATAGATGGTGTCACCACATCGGGCATCATAACAGAAACAGAGGCTTATGCAGGCGTTACAGATAAGGCTTCTCATGCTTATGGTGGCAGGCGTACCAATCGTACTGAAGTGATGTTCGCAAAGGGTGGGATAGCTTATGTGTATCTTTGTTATGGTATTCATCATTTATTTAATGTAGTAACGAATGTGGCTGGTATACCACATGCCGTGTTGATACGTGCAATAGAACCATTAAAAGGAATTAACGTTATGCTGCAACGCCGTAAGAAAAATACATTACAACCACAACTAACAGCTGGCCCAGGTGCATTGAGTATGGCTTTAGGAATACAAACAATACATACAGGCATATTACTTAATAAAGGAACAATTACACTACATGATGATTGTATTGATGTAGCTGATATTACTACTACGACACGCATAGGTGTTGGCTATGCAAAAGAAGATGCATTATTACCTTACAGGTTTTATATTACTGGTAATCGTTTTGTAAGTAAGCCATAAAAAAGCACCTCATAAAGAGGTGCAATTTCTTACTTATTGAAATTATAGGTTGCCAAATTATTCTGCCATCATTTCTTCTATGATAGCTGCTATGTCTTCTGCATTTGGTTTAGAGAAGTAGTCGCCGTCGGTAGCATATGCAGGGCGGTGTGCCTGCGCCGTAATGGTACGCGGCGCGACATCCAACCAACGGTAGCCACCTTGCTTTTCCATTACTTGTTGGAACATATAGGCACTTGCACCACCAGGTACGTCTTCATCTACAAACACAATACGATTTGTTTTCTTTAACGATTCCAGTATCATATTGTTAACGTCAAAAGGCAGCAATGTACGCACATCTACCACCTCGCAACTAATACCTGCTGGCTCTAAATAGTTTACAATAGCCTCTTCAATTATGCGCAATGTAGAACCATACGACACGATAGTAATATCTGTACCATAGCGTATAACCTCCGGCACACCGAATGGTACTGTATAGGTAGAAAGATTAGCAGGTACATTTTCTTTAAGTCGGTAGCCATTCAGGCATTCTATTACTATTCCAGGTTCGTCGCTTTGCAGTAGCGTATTGTACATGCCTGCTGCTTGTGTCATATTGCGAGGTACGCAGAGGTACATACCACGAATGCTGTTTAATATCATGCCTATTGGTGAACCGCTGTGCCAAATACCTTCTAATCTGTGTCCGCGTGTGCGTACAATTAACGGGCATTTCTGCCCACCTTTGGTGCGGTATAGCATAGTTGCCACGTCGTCGCTAAGTGGTTGCAGACCGTATAATAAATAATCGAGATATTGTATTTCTGCAATAGGGCGCAAACCACGCATAGCCATACCTAAACCTTGTCCTATAATAGTAGCCTCGCGAATACCTACGTCAAATATTCTGCCTTCGCCATATTTTTCCTGCAAGCCTGCAAAGCCCTGATTAACGTCACCTATTTTACCTAAATCTTCACCAAAAGCTACAACAGCAGGATTAGTTGCAAATGTATGGTCAAAGAATTTGTTGAGTATTTCGTAACCATTTAGTTGAGGTGTGTCAGGCATATATACTGCAGGTACTTCTGTTACCTTCATGGCACTATGACGGCTCTCACTATGCAGATGCGATGAGAATTTATCTCTATTATCTTGCAGCAAGTAATCGTAAAAATTACGTAAGCCACGTATTGCTTCACTATTGCCGCTGCATAGTGTCAACACACGGCGAACAGTTTGCATCACATCTTTGCGAATAGGTTCACGAATGCTGTTTAGCTTTGTTACCATCTCAGCTATCATCGCGGCTGTAGGACCACCTTCATATACTACCTGATTGCAAAGATGAGTAGCTTGTTGTATTTGTTCTTTTATAGGGTTTATAAAATTATCCCAAGCCCGTTGTTTAGCATCGCGTGCCTGTTGCTTAGCATCTTCTTCGATACGTAGTATTTCTTCTTCTGCAGCAATTTCATTTTCAAGTATGAAATCGCGAAGTTTTATTATGCAATCCCATTCTTTTTCCCATTCAAGCCTTTCTTTGCTTTTGTATCGCTCATGGCTGCCTGATGTGGAGTGCCCTTGAGGCTGTGTTACTTCTTGTACATGGAAGATGGCAGGTATATGTGTTTCACGCACACGGGCTATACCTTTCTGTATGGTGTCCAACATGCCTGCATAGTCCCAACCTTTTACGCGGTATATATTTAAGCCACCTGTAGCCTCATCCCACTGCATGCCCGCCAATGCTTCTGATATGGAATTTTTTGTTGTCTGATATTTACGAGGCACTGAAATACCATAACCATCATCCCAAACGAATATAGCCATAGGAACGCGCAATACACCTGCCGCATTTACTGTTTCCCAAAACAACCCCTCAGATGTAGAAGCATCACCAATTGTACAGAATATTACTTCATTACCATTGCGTGTAAACTTCTCAAAGCCCGTTTGTAATTCTTGTATGTTGCGGTAGCATTTTGATGCAAAAGCTAGCCCCAATGCACGTACCATTTGACCCGCAGTGGGCGATATATCGCTTGAAGAATGAATATCTTGTGTGAGGTCTATCCAATCGCCATTGGCATCAAGCCAACGTGTACCGTAGTGCCCGTTCATCATACGGCCTGCAGTAGATGGTTCATTTTCAAGGTCTGGGTTGGCATATAGTTGAGCAAAGAATTTTTCAATATCGCTCATGCCGGTAGCAAACATCAGGGTTTGGTCTCGATAGTAACCACTGCGTATATCGCCCGGCTGCATGCATTTAGATACCGCTATTTGTGCCAGTTCTTTACCATCTCCGAAAATGCCGAATTTGGCTTTCCCGGTTAATACCTCACGACGGCCTATGAGGCTTGCTTCTCGGCTGGCAACTGCAAGATGATAATCTTCCAGTACGCCCAGTTTAAACTCGTCGAACGATAATCTTTCTGTTTGTGTTGATGTAGCTTCTTGCAGCATAATCGGTAGCTATGAAATAAGATAAGTACAAAGGTAATCTCTAAACTACGAAACTAATAGTAATTATGGTGTATTATGGTTTTCTTACCTCATGATTTACTTTAGTTTTAACTTACCAATATCTCCGCAATCTTGGCAGCAACTTTATCGGCATTTGGCAGCATAGCAGCTTCCAAAGCCATATTCATTGGTACGGCAGGTAAGTCCATAGCACCCATAGTTTGTACTGGAGCATCTAAGCTCCTGAAACAGTTTTGGGCTATACGACCTGCCAATGCTTCACAAAAAGAGTTGCGTAGTTGTTCTTCTGTCAACACAAGACATTTGCCATGTTTGCGTACAGTATTGTACACAAGTTCTTCGTCTAATGGGTAAATAGTGCGTAGGTCAATAACCTCTACCTGTCCGTTGAATTGTTTAGCGGCATTCTTTGCCCAATACACACCCATACCGTAGGTGATGATGCACATACTTTCGCCATTGTCTATTGCCTCGGCAGACGCTTCTAATACTACAGCTCCTTTACCCAATGGTAGGATATAATCTTTTTCGGGCTCTACGGTTTTGGCTTCGTCTGTACCGGGTACTTTGCTCCAATACAAGCCCTTATGTTCTAACATTATTACAGGGTTGGGGTCGTAAAAAGCAGCTTTCATCAGCCCCTTCATATCGGCTGCATTGCTTGGATAGGCTATTTTAATACCCTTAATGGCTGCAAGCGTACTCTCTACACTACCACTATGGTATGGGCCACCACCGCCATACGCACCTATAGGTACACGTATCACACAGCTAACCGGATATTTACCACAACTTAAATAGCAAGACTTGCTTATTTCTGTTACTAACTGGTTGATTCCCGGATATATATAGTCTGCAAATTGAACTTCTACAATAGGTTTTAATCCTAATGCACTCATGCCTACTGTTGAGCCAATGATGTATGCTTCCTGTATGGCAGTATTGAAAACACGACTATCACCAAATTTATCTGCCAGCGTTGCAGCCTCGCGAAATACACCACCTAAGCGGCGACCTACATCCTGTCCGTAAAATAAAGCTTCGGGATGGTCGCGTAGAATTTCTTCTACAGCGTGCAGGGCAGCATCCACCATTACTACCTTGTCTCTGCCAACAGGCGTTCTTGTGCCTTTTTCTTCCGTTATTTTGGTTGGGGCAAATACATGGTCGGCTACAGTTGTAGGGTCTGGTTCTGTTGCATTAACGGCATTGTCAAACTCTTGCTGCACATAAGCCAATTCATCTGCTTCTATTTTGTCGAGCATTTCTTCTGTAATGCCCTTAATTTCCAGTAGCTTTTTACGGAGTTTAGGACCAGGATCGTTTAGCCCATGCTTGAATAGGTCTTCTTCCGTGCGGTACCATTCTTTTCGTACACCGGAAGTATGATGTCCTAACAGTGGTACTTTTGCATGTACCAAGATAGGTTTTCGTTCTTTTCGCACCCAGTCAATGGTATATTCCATTGTTTTATATGAGTCTTCAAAATCACTACCATTTACACGTACACGCTCCAGGCCCTTAAAGCCTGCAGCATATTCATAAGCATCCATTGTACGGGCTTCGTCGCTGCTAACAGATATACCCCAATCATTATCTTGTACTAAATAGATAATAGGTAGTTGATGTAAACAAGCAAATTGAAATGCCTCTGCTACCTCACCCTCTGTTACACTACCATCTCCCAATGAGCATATTACTACAGGTGAGGTAGTGTAGTCTATCAGTTTTTGGTCTTCTATGTATTGTATGCCTTGTGCTATGCCAGTAGTAGGTACTACCTGCATTCCAGTTGCACTGCTTTGATGTATTATTTTGGGGTAGTTTTCGCGGCGTATGTTCGGGTGATTATAGTATTCACGTCCGCCTGTAAAAGGGTCGTCTGCTTTTGCTAATAATTGTAACATCAGCTCGTAAGGGCGGTAACCCATACCCAACATCAGGCTTTCATCCCGATAGTAAGGACTCACATAATCGCATGGTTTCAATAAAAAACCGGTAGCTAATTGAATAGCCTCATGTCCGCGAGAAGTGCTGTGAACGTATTTGCAGATTTGCCTGTTGGCATCATATGTTTCAGCCATAGCCTTCGCCGTCATCATCAGGCGATATGCTTTGAGCAGTAATTCTTTTGATAACATATTTTAAAATAAATATGCCCTGTAAGAGCTAAGGCGCAAATGTAGCCTAAAAAACCATTAATACAGAGGATGTAATAGTAGTTGATATATGATTGTGGATAAACAAAACGTTAATCTGTATGGCATCATCCATTTTTTATCAGTCTTCATTTCAATAAGTGAATAGAACACCTATTTTTGTTTTTCCGAATAAATACACAATATGCAATTCGACTTTAAGAAGTTTATACCGCACCTGATAGTAATAGGCGTATTCGCGGTACTGGCATTAATATTTTCTTATCCGCAACTACAGGGTAAAGTGTTAAATCAGCACGATGTGTTGAGTTGGAAAGCTATGTCGCAGGAGGGTAGGGAACATTTTGAAAAAACGGGCGAAAACGTATTGTGGAGCAATAGTATGTTTGGTGGTATGCCTACCTATACCTATTATGTACCTAAAAACAGTAATTATGTATACTACATACAAGGTGCTATAATGGGCTTCATAGGGAAACCAGCAGGTTTTCTGTTTTTGGCGATGCTTTGCTTTTATATACTCATGTCCTGTTTGAAAATTGATAGATGGTTAGGTGTTGCCGGTGCTATAGCTTATGCATTCAGCACTTATAACGCAGGGTTAATAGCTGGAGGGCATGAAACTAAAATGCTGGCACTAAGTTATATGCCTGCTATGTTGGCTGGTTTGATATACATATATCGAAGCGATTGGTGGCGTGGTACGCCATTGCTAGGTTTGAGTCTATCATTAATGATTACAACAGGACACTATCAAGTAGTGTATTACTCTATAATAATGGTTTTTATTGCAGTTGTAGGTTTTTTTGCAATTGCAATAAAAAATGGCATGATAAAGCAATTTTTCGTATCGTCTATTATTGCAATGGTTGTTGCAATGATTGCTGTCGGCCCAAGCATGCAGTTTGTTATGAGTACGATGGAGTATAATAAAACTACTATGCGTGGCGGACAGAGTGAATTGACATTTGTTAAGCATGATCAAGATAAAAAAAGCGGAGGATTAGATAAGGAGTATGCATTTAGGTGGAGTAATGGTATTGGCGAAACATTGGGCTTGATGATCCCATATTTATATGGTGGCTCTTCTTCTGAGCCTGCTGATGTAGCACCCGCAACTTCAGAAATTATTGGTGAGCAGGCAGGAGGGTTGATGTATTGGGGGCCGCAGCCTTTCTTATTAGGTCCGGTATATTTTGGAGCTATAATTTGTTTCTTATTTGTGCTTGGTATGATGGTTATTAGGAGTCAACACAAATGGTGGATATTAGCCGTTACAATTGTATCTATAGTACTATCATGGGGTAAACATTTTCCGACAGTTAACTACTTTTTGTTTGACACGTTACCGATGTTAAACAAGTTCAGAGTGCCATCAATGTGGATAATTTTGGCTCAGATGGCATTCCCCTTGTTGGCAATTTGGGGCGTACACGACATAATAAATAGTAAAGAGGATAAAAAGACACTATTAAATAAATTAAAAATTGCTGTTGGTGTTACTGCAGGGATTTGCATATTAATAGCTCTTGGTGGTAAATTGTTCTTTGATTTTACAGGTGCAGTTGATACCAAAATCCCTGACGAGATGAAGGCTCAGTTAATTCCTGCTCTTAAAGAAGATAGGTCAGCTATTGCATCTAAGAGTGCAATTACAAGTGCTATATATATAATATTGGCTGCTGGTCTTATTTGGGCTTACATTACTTCTAAGTTACAGTCTGCAAAAGCGGTTGTTTTTGGTTTGGTAGCATTAATATCAATTGATTTAATGAGCGTCTATAATCATTATTTAAATGATGATAATTATGTAGAAGCAAGTGAATATGAAGCAATATTTGAACAAAGAATGGTAGATCAGCAAATAAAGCAAGATAAGGATCCGTATTACCGTGTACTTGATTTAACAAGAGATGTTTATAATGACGCTATACAAGCATATCACCACAAAGTCATTGGCGGTTATAGCCCTGCAAAAATGGAAATTTATCAGGATATGATCGATGTTCATTTGAATGGCAATTTTAATACTGCTGTGTTGAATATGCTGAATACCAAATACATTGTTTATAATCCGCAATCTCCACAAGTATCTATTAACCCAGAGGCATGTGGTAATGGCTGGTTTGTAAATGAAGTGAAATGGGTGAATACAGCTGATGATGAAATAAGGGCATTGGATGCTGCAAGGCTTGGTGATACGGCTGTCTTTGCAAATCCGTTTAACCCCAAACAAACCGCAGTAGTACGCAATACATTTAAGAAAGATTTGGAAGGCTATGTATTTGGCAAGGATAGTACTGCTAGCGTAACACTTACAAAATACGGATTGAATGATTTGGAATTTATGTCTAAAAACAACCAGAATGGCTTAGCTGTATTCTCAGACATTTACTATCCGTATGGATGGAAAGCATATATAGATGGCAAAGAAATACCCATACTGAAAGCAAATTATCTATTACGTGCTATTAAAGTACCTGCCGGAGAGCATAAGATAAAATTTGAGTTCCACCCGGATAGTTTTTATACAGGCGACAGGATAGCATTGATATCTTGTTTGTTGCTGTTTGGCATTACAGGCTTCTCATTATTCAGGTTATTAAAAGCTGGTAGTAAAGAAGAAAAAACAGCTTAATAACAGGAGCTCTATTATTAAGATAAGCTTAAAAATATGACACAGGAAGGAAGTAGTAAGCGGAATTATACATTTATTGGTAATAGTATATTTCTGTTTCTTACCCGCTTCTTTCCTACACTGGCTACATTGCTGGTGATGATATATTTTTCGCATTATCTGTCGTTCGAGCTATATGGTGCATACAATAAGTTTTGGGTAGCATTATACCTTATCAGCACCATAGCAGCTTTAGGTATTCAGAATTTTTTGGTTACCTACTCGCCATCAGTAGTAGCATCGCTTATCAAAACCCTTACCACAAAACATAAGCTATACTTGCTTAGCTGGATATGCCTGATGGGTTTGATATTTGCTATTGTGCAAAATCAGGCCATACTGCAAACATTACCATTGAATGAAGCCGTAAAAAGTGTAAGTAATGAAATGGCTTTAATTACATTGCCATTCAGCTTTTTTGTAGTGTATGTGCTCAGTATCATGATAGAGAGTGTATTGATGGTATTCAAGAACAGGGTGGTGCTTATATGGGTAAATGTTTTGTATAGCATTGGTTTTTGCTGGTTGCATTATGTATTTGTACAACAGGAAACCACAGGTATGGATACCTTATTTCTGTATTTGTTACTGCTGGCCGTTGGCAAATTAATAGTGTACTACATAGCCTACTATCTGGATCTAAAAAAGCAGCCCATATCGGCGGTTACTAATGTGCAGCGCATTCGCAACTTGTGGGCGCACATGGCGTTTTATGATGTTTCACAAATGGTATTCAGGTGGGTAGATAAATTTGTGTTAAGTATTGTATTGAGCGCGGGATTATTTGCTGTTTATTTCAATGGCTCTGTGGATATTCCTTTTTTGCCATTATTATTAGGTGCGGTTGGTAGCTCAGGGCTTATGCAATTGGCTTATGATAACAGGGAAGAAGCACCCATACAGATACAGAACAAAACAGGACGCATACTTTCATGTATTGTATTTCCTGCATTTTTCTTTTTCCTGCTTTTCAGGTACGAGTTTATAGAACTTACTTTTTCTGTACAGTATCTTGAAGCAGTACCTATATTCCTCATGTCTATTATGGTGCTGCCATTGAGAGCATATAAATTCACCACCATACTGCAACACAAGCATATGGGGCGTATCATCAATACAGGCGCAATACTGGATATGGCTATTGCAGGTGGGATGGCATACCCGTTGTATTTAAAGCTTGGCTTGCCTGGTATAGCATTGAGTTTTGTTATCAGTACTTACATACAAAGTGCATACTATCTTTATCATACATCAAGAGCGCTAAAAGTTTCTGTTGTAAAACTGATGCCCTTACTTAACTGGTTGGTAAAACTGATAGTTTTTGGTATTGTCTTTATAGGTTTTCGTTATTTGCTACCCAGTAGCATTAGCAAAGAAATTACACTAATTTCGGGAATAGCATTTACCATAGTGGTGATGCTGATAGCATTTCTAATCGAGCTAAAAGCAATGAAACGCATCTATGGCAATCCGCAGGCGAAAGTTTGAAGCAATAACTAACACGGGGTTTAGCACCAATAATTCCCGTACAGAGGGTGGCAGGCTCACCAATAAAGATGGTAGCGTAAATCTGCACAAAACAGGTATGCCGTTTTGGGAACGCATCAGCTTGTATCATAGTTTATTGCGAATGTCGAGGGGGAAATTCTTGTTTATTGTTTTCTCTTTTTATACTGTAATGAACGTGTTATTTGCCTCACTATATATGTTGGCAGGTGTAGAAAACCTGCAAGGCATTATACCCGGCAATGACCTTATGACCAATTTTCAGCAAGCCTTCTTCTTTAGTTCGCAAACGCTTACTACGGTTGGTTATGGCCACATTAGTCCGGTTGGGTTAACAGCTAACGTTATCGCATCCTTAGAGTCATTTGTAGGTATACTATCTTTTGCTTTGGTTACGGGGTTACTGTACGGACGTTTTACCAGACCTAAGGCTTATTTGTTATTTAGTCATAATCTTATTATTGCTCCACACAAAGGAGGTAGGGCACTGATGGCAAGGGTGGCTACATATAAAAACAACCATTTGACGGATGTAGAAGCATTAGTGAACATAGCCATGCATGTAGAAGAAAATGGACAACGTGTAAGGAGGTTTTATCCGTTACCGTTGGAAATAAGTAAAATCAACTCGCTGGCACTCAGCTGGACGATGGTGCACATGATAGATGACAACAGCCCATTGTATATGATGAGTGAAGAAGAGATACAACAAGCAGATGTAGAGATATTATTTTTTATGAAAGGGTTTGACGATCACTTTAGTAATGTGGTACAGCAGCGTACATCATACACTTTTAATGAAATGGTATTCGGGGCTAAATTTGTGCCGATGTTCCATCGCTCTGAAGATAATAGTACAACGATACTCGATTTATCAAAAATTAACGCATACGAAAAGGCTGAACTGCCTGAGATGGTTATTTCAAGCGTTAATGTGTAGATTTGCAATATGATTGCAACAATGTCTTTATCAATACTTACACAAAAATTATTAGAAAGAGAGGAAAAGTATAGTGCACATAACTATCATCCGCTACCTGTAATGTTGACTCGAGGGCAGGGTGTGCATGTATGGGATGTGGATGATAAGCGTTACTACGATTTTCTTTCAGGTTATTCTGCAGTAAATCAAGGGCATTGTCATCCCAAGATTGTTAGTGCGTTTATAGAACAAGCGCAAAAACTGACACTCACATCACGTGCTTTTCACAGCGATTTGCTTGGTGAGTATGCTGAGTATATATCCAACTACTTCGGGTATGATAAAGTACTGCCTATGAATACGGGTGTAGAAGCTGTTGAAACTGCTTTGAAACTTGCCCGCCGATGGGGATATGAAGTAAAAGGTGTAGAGCAAGATAAAGCGGTGATACTGGTATGCAGCGAGAACTTTCATGGGCGCACATTGAATGTTATTTCTTTCAGTACAGACCCATCTTCTCGAACTAATTTCGGCCCGTATATGCCAGGCTACCGCGTTGTTGAATATAATAATGTACAAGCCCTGCAAGATGCATTGCAGGATAAGAACGTTGTAGCGTTTATGGCAGAACCTATACAGGGCGAGGCGGGTGTGGTAGTACCTGATGAGGGCTATCTTGCCAAAGTAGCTGCTATGTGCAAAGAAGCTAATGTGCTGTTTATTGCAGACGAAATACAAACAGGTCTTGCGCGTACTGGTAAAATGTTGGCTTGCGATCATGAAAATGTACGCCCCGATATATTGGTATTAGGTAAGGCATTGTCTGGTGGTACTATGCCTGTATCGGCAGTATTGGCAGACGATGAGATTATGTTGACTATAAAGCCAGGTGAGCATGGTTCTACTTATGGTGGCAACCCATTGGCTTGTAAAGTAGCCATGATAGCACTACAGGTATTGAAAGATGAGCATATGGCTGAAAATGCAGCAATGCAAGGGGAATATCTGCGCAATCAACTAAAGGCATTAAACCATCACAATATTAGTCTTGTACGTGGTAAGGGGTTGCTAAACGCTATCGTCATCAATCATCCAAATAAAGAAGCTGCATGGGATTTGTGTATGGCTATGAAAGATAATGGGCTACTGGCAAAACCTACTCATGGAGATAAGATACGTTTTGCACCACCACTCATCATTACCAAAGAGCAGATAGATGAATGCGTTGGCATCATCAAACAAAGCCTGCAAGTATTGGGCTAACGACTGCTGTCTTTTATTGCCACTAAACTATTTTCAGGATAAGTTATTTTTTCGAGGTAGAGGCCATGTCCTGCAACACTAAAATCGGCTTTTGTGCAATCCCGCGCCTTAATTATAGCTTTGAATTCATCTATTGTAGTTCTACCACGTGCGACCTGCAATTGTGTAGCCACTAAGCCACGTACCATGCCCCTTAGGAAACGGTTGGCTTCAACAATATACTGCAACTCTTCACCCACCATTTGCCAGTAAGACTGTATAATAGTGCACTTGAAAGTCTTAGACTGTGTATTGCGCTTCGAAAAACTTTCAAAGTCGGTATATTCTTTCAGTATGCTTGCAGTTTGATGCAGCTTGTCTATATCTATTGCAAAAGGGTAGTACAATGCTTTTTCAAGCAGAAAAGGATTTTTACTAGCATAAATGCGATAACTGTACTGTCTGCTGATAGCGTCGAAACGAGCATTTAATTCAGGGTTTTCTGTGCG
>CALESY010000096.1 GCA_937919945.1 uncultured Chitinophagaceae bacterium
TACAAACGCTACCGTTATACGCCCTTTATTAGGGAAATTGCCTACCTCACCACTTGTAGGGTCTACAGCACCTACGGTTACGTTTGCAATGACAGATTTTACAATCGGGTTCTTTTTACCTTTTGCCAAGTCTATATCCAGTGCTTTGTTAACCCTATCTTCAAGGTTCATTAGTACTGTATTAGTATATGCCTGATCTGTACCTACGGGCATATTCAGGTACACGTATGCAAAGTTTGGTTCACCACTCGGGAAGAATACCGGCGATGGCCCCCACATAATGAATACTGCAAAAGAAACAATAACAATACCTATAGAACCCCAGAACGTTTGATGTGGTTTGTTGAGCGCGCGTTTCAACCATCTCAAATACCACTCTTTAAATGCAGGCCATGTTTTATTTTGGAATTTGTGTATCCATTTTTCTAACACAAACTTCTCAAGTAGTATAAAGAGATATATAAAGATGATAAAGTTAGCCATTCCCCAAGCCTGTGCTATGTAGCAAAGTGCTGCAAGTGATAAGAATATTATCATAACCACTTTATCGCGCTTGCTCCACTTACGTTTACCATCATCATTAGGCTTATGTGGCTTCATAAAGTCAACCGCAAATACCGGGTTAATGATATAGGCTACTAACAATGATGCAACCAACGTAATAATAAGCGTAACTGGCAAGAAGAACATGAATGAACCTATGAGGCCATCCCAGAATGCTAATGGAATAAATGGCATCAATGTAGTGGCAGTACCTGATAGTACTGGCAAAAACACCTCTCCAGTTGCTAATTTTGCGGCTTTTTTAATATCCATTTTACCATTGTCAAATATTCGGTGTGTGTTTTCTATCACTACTATCGCATCATCCACCACTATACCCAATGCCAGCAAGAACGAGAACAACACAATCATATTGAGCGTAAAATCGATACCCGGCAACACCAAAAATGCTACCGCGCACGATAGTGGTACAGACAAAGCCACAAACAATGCATTAGTAACACCCATGAAGAACATAAGAATGATAGTAACCAATATAAAACCAATGATGATGGTATTTATCAGGTCTTCAAGCGTATGGCGTGTCTGGTCTGACTGGTCACCTGTAATAACGATATCGAGATCTTTAGGCAATTCATCAGCCTTCATTTTGGTTATCAATTCCTGAATATTATCCGATGCTTCAATCAGGTTTTGTCCTTTCGCTTTAATAACATTGAGTGTTATTACATTCTTATTATCAAGACGCGCATAGCTTATTTGTTCTTCAAAATTATCTACTACATCAGCAATGTCTTTAAGATACAGTGCCTTACCGTGCTGATTTTTTACTATCAGGTTGCCTATCTGCTCCGCACTCTTAAATTCATTACGTACCGTCAATATCCTTTTTTGATTGTTCATGGACACCTGCCCGGGGGTAGATGTAATATTTTCGTACGCAACAGCGTTTTCAATATCACCAAATGTGAAGCCTGATGCTGCCATCTTATACATGTCCACATTTATCTGTATCTCACGTTCAAGTGCACCAACCATATCAGCACGCTTTATTTGCTTCAGGTCTTCTATATTATCTTTTACTTTGTCTGCATATTTTTTTAGCCTGTTAAGGTCATAGTTGCCGGATATATTTACATATAGAATCGGGAATTCGGAGAAGTCAATGTCGTTTACCTCTGGTTCATTCGGTAGGTTATTGGGCAGATCTACTTTTGCCTTATCAACCGCGTCTTTTACTTCTCGTTTTGCTTCATTAATCTTTACATCGGTGTTGAATTCTATCATCACAACCGAGAAATCCTGAAACGAGTTACTGGTAACTTTCTTTACACCTGTTATGTTTTTTACCTGTTTTTCAATAGGCTTTGTTACCAGGTTCTCCATATTTTCCGGAGAAGTACCGGGATAAACTGTTTGAACGATTATCTGCGGCATTTTTATTTCCGGAAACTGCTCTTTGGGCAGGTTCAGATATGTCATTAAGCCTGCAAGGGTAATGATAACCGTCAGTATATATATGGCTGTGCGATTATCTATCGCCCAACTGGATGGCTTGAACTCTTTGAATGAATCTTTCATTAGAACTTTTTTTGCTGTTGGTGATGAATATGTTCTATTCTACGTTTACAAGGTCGCCGTTATCGAGATCTGCATAACCTGCTGTAATAACTCTATCGCCTTCTTTCAGTCCGTCCAGTATTTCTACCATTCCGTTTGAGTTGCGCCCTGTTTTTACTGTTACAGATTTTGCCTTATTGCCATCAGCCACAAACAATACTTCGCCTGCTGCTGTATTTTGTATTACAGATACAGGCACTACTATTGCTTTGCTGTTCTGATAATTAGCAATCTGCATTTTGCAGCTCATGTTAGGGTGCAATTTGTTATTGCTACCCAACCTTACCTCTACCTGAAAAGCACGAGATATTGCATCCACAGCTTTCGAAACATAAGTAAGTTTTGATTTTATGGTATCACCTGATGATGTAAAGATGAGATTAACAGGATCTCCTTCTTTAACTTGTCCTAAATAGTTTTCACCAAGATTGGCTTGCACTTTCAAAGCTTCAGCATTTACTACCCTTATACCTAACATACCAATAGCTGCCATTTCACCTTCTTTAATGTTTATTCCATCAACCGTACCATTAATAGGGGATTTGATAGAATACATATCTCTTTGAGCCTGTAACGCTGCTTTTTGTTTTGCTGTAGCTTCGTATTGTGCTTTTGCAGACATTAGCTGTACTTCAGACCCTATATTTTGTGCCCAAAGCTTTTGTTGTTTTTCATACAATGCTTTAACGAGCGTTAGTTGTGCATCTAAAGATTTTATCTGTTGTTCTACTGCCGCTGCATCAAGTATTGCCAATGTCTGGCCTTTACCTACTCTTTGTCCGGGCTTTACAAGTATTCTTTCTACAATTCCTGCAGCTTGTGGCGTTGCCAATACGCTTTGTTCACCGTTTACATTCGCCTGCACCTCTACATACGCGCTGAATGCTTGCGTTGTAGCTGCCATTACAGATACTGCTATAGCTTTTGCGGGTTTATTTTTATTTACTTCTGCTTCAAGCTTTACAATTTTTTCGTCCAAAGCAGCACGTTCTTTCTTCAGTTTAGACAGTTCTGCTTCGCCTTTGCCGCTTTTGTCTCCGCCACATGCAGCCAGCAGGCTTGTTGATATTAGTATTAGATAAAGTGAGCGTTTCATGCTATTTATTTTATAATAAGATGATTAAATGGTTGTTTGATTATTTTTTAAATTGTCCTGTTGCTTTTTGTAAATCAGATTTTGCAGTTACAACATCCATCATAGCACTGAAATATTTTGTTTGTGTTTGCGCTAAGTCTGATTGTGCTTCCACTATTTCTAAATTGCTTCCTACACCTGCTTTATATTTTTTGTTAGAAATATCAAGTACATTTTCTGCCAGTTTTAAATTTTGCTCTTGATTTTTAAGGTTTAGTAAAGCATTTTTCAAATTAGTTTTTGCAGATGCGGTTTGCAGGTCAATGCCTCTTTTCAAATCATCAAGATTATTTTCCGCTTGTTTTACATTAATTTTTGATTGCTTTACTCTGTTGTAACGCTGCATACCATCAAATAAAGGGACTGATAGTTGTAACCCCCAAAGAGAATAGAACTGATAGTTATTGTAAAACTTAAAGACCTCGTCAAAATCATTAGTGGCATAGTTATAACCTGCGCTTGCGAAAGCGGCTAATGTAGGTAGCCCTGAAAGGCGATGTCTTTTCAGGTCGTATTTTTGCAGATTCAATTGTGTGTTTAATAGGTTAAACTCAGTCCTGTCATCGTAATCTGCGTTTGTATTTATAACTAATGCAGCAGCTTCAGCAATATTATTATCGATAGCTGTATCCGTTAGTATTATTTGTTGATCTATATCCATACCCATTTGATATTTCAACAATTGTTCTGTCACATCAATTAATGCCCCAATACGCAAACTGTCTGTAATAAGATTATTCACCTGTACGTTTATCCTATCAACCTCAATTTTTTCAATAAACCCTGTTTCGTACATAGCACCCATCTCGTAAGCTACCCTGCGTAGGTTGCTCATGTTGGTTTTAAGTATTTCATATTGCTTTTTTGAAATAACGAACCCGTAATATGATTTCTGTACTTCATAACGGACAGTTTCTTCACTTAGCAATGCAGCTTGTTGGTATAGCTTCAGTAATCCGTTACGTGCTTGCAATGCAACCATTACACTACCATCAAACAGTATTTGCGATGCTGTACCACTCGCCGTAATACCATATTTGGGTGTGAATTGTACCGGTACAAAAGTGCCAGGCATACCGATAAACTCACCAGGAACGAATGATTTCTGCGGGTTGAGGAAATCATTGTATTGCCCCTCAGTACGTAGATTGGGCAATGCGATACCTGTTACTTCTGCATTTATTGCCTGTTGTTTTTTAATGTCTAATCTTGCGTTCTTGGCTTTTACATTATGCTTTACGGCATATCTCAATGCATCTTCAAGGCTCAGAGGTACTGGCTCTTGAGATGTATTTTCCTGTCCGAATATGGTAAGTGGTAACAGGCAAACTGCTAATGTGGTACTGTATAATAATCGTCTCATAATTTAGAAACTTGCTTTAAGTATTGTTCTTTGTATTTATGGTATAGTTTTTCTCCTTTCGGGGTCATAATGCCATACAAAAAGTGCTCACTCACCTCATGCATTACGAACTGCAGGTCGTTACGGGTATTTATCATCAGGTTAGGATGTAGCACCAGCATACTTATTTCCATACGGTAGCGTGCCATAAAGTCTGCATTCAACCCCTCACGATACAAGCCCTCGTCCATACCCCTGAGTATGTTGTTTTTAATGGCCTCTATGTCTTTTTCCAACATATTGGATTTAAACTTCTTAAAAGCGTCAGGGTAGTAGCGTTCCAGTTCCAGCATACCAAGCGGGTTCATATTGCTCAATACCTGGTCGAACATGCCCATGATACGGACAAAACCCTCGATGGCGTTTTCCGACTGCTCCAGTATACTGATGCAACTTTCGGATACGCTGCATTGAAACCATGTGATGGCTTCGTTTACAACTTCATTTTTATTGGCGAAATGCTGGTAGAGGGTTTTTTTTGAAATACCCGCCCTTCTCGCTATATCATCCATGGTAATTGTTTTAAAGCCATATTGCCTGAACAATTCCGCGGACGCACTGAGTATTTTAGTTAATGCTTCCATAATCGGGCACAAAACTATGGAAACGTTTCTTATAAAAAATGTTTCCATAGTATATTTTGTATCTATACCTAGTATCAAAAAAATAGATAGTGTGGTTGTTTTATTAACACATGCACTAGTATGCCTCTAATATTTTTGTTTTAGTTAATATTTTTTAGCTTTAAGAAAAATCTGTAATTATGGGGTTCTTTCAGGATTTTAAAGCTTTTGCCATGCGTGGCAATGTAATGGACCTTGCCGTGGGTGTTGTTATTGGCGGGGCTTTCGGCAAAATCGTTACTGCCATGGTAGATGATATATTGATGCCATTAATTGGTATGGCAACAGGTGGTCAAAAATTTGACGACAAATTTATGGTACTAAAGGCCGCCAAGGATGGCGATGTATATGCATCGTTGGCACAGGCTAAAGAGGCAGGTGCTAACGTATTTGCGTACGGTCATTTTATACAAACTATTGTAGATTTCCTCATTATAGCTTTTTGTATATTTCTGGTAGTACGTGCTATGGCTCGTATGCAAAAGAAACAAGAAGAAGCACCTGCTGCACCTGCAGAACCATCATCTACAGATAAGTTGCTGATGGAAATACGCGATGCTTTAAAGAAATAAGTATTTGTTTGTTGAAAGTTTTTGTGGCATAAGAGCGATTAATTCCGCATTTTTGTGTCATAGCTCGGCATTTGTTTATGGCTACAGGTAAAATATATCAAGATCTGGTTACTATGAAACGGCAAAACCGTAGTGGCTTTGCCGTATTGATAGACCCCGACAAAGTAGCCCCTGCCGACATGAAATACCTTGCACAGCTATGTAATGATGCCGCGGTTGACTATGTACTGATGGGTGGCAGCCTTGTGGTAGCCGATAATCTGGAATCTTGTATTCAGCGCTTTAAGGCAGAAAGTGATATTCCTGTTATCCTTTTCCCCGGAAGTCCTGCACAGGTAACACCGTACGCAGATGCTTTACTTTATTTATCACTGATATCGGGTCGCAACCCTGAATTGCTGATAGGGCAGCATGTGGTTTCTGCTCCTGCTGTTAAAGCCAGTGGGCTGGAAGTAATATCTACAGGCTATATAGTTGTGGATGGTGGTACGGCAACTACCGTATCATATATGAGCCATGCTACCCCTGTACCTGCCAACAAGCCCGATATAGCTCTTTGTACAGCATGGGCTGGCGAATTGCAGGGCAAGCATATTATATATATGGATGCCGGCAGTGGTGCCCAAAACCCCATCAGCAGGGAAATGATACATACGGTGAGCAGCCGTATAGAAATACCGCTATTTGTTGGTGGTGGTATACATACCCCCGAAAAAGTGTACGAAAACTGCAAAGCAGGTGCCAACATCGTAGTAGTAGGTAATGCTATAGAGCGCGATCCGATGCTCATTCGTGACTTATCACAAGCTACAAAAGCGGCTACATCTGCCGTAGAATAAACTTCATACAGTTAGTTTGTTAATGGCTCGTTAACCACTTGTCAATGCGGGGTTAACAAGGCCTGTTTTTTTGGTCATCGG
>CALESY010000097.1 GCA_937919945.1 uncultured Chitinophagaceae bacterium
AAAACCCTGAAGCCAAATCAGAAACAACAATTACCATCTCCTTGTTTCCACTACCTGTTTGAGAAATCATCTTTTTACCTGTGACATCAAAAACCTCAGCTTTTAATATAATCTGATTTGCAACTACTCTCAACTCATTATTAGTTGGGTTAGGCGATATAATAACTTGGTTAGATTTTGAAAACTGTTTTATACTCGTATTCTGTGCTGTTACAATATTCGATGTTATTCTATCATAAACTACCCCTGCAATATTGCATGGGTTAGGTATAATAACATCAATTCTATACCTATTACTACCAGGTGGTGGTGTTTTATCAACAAAAACAGTATCGTTACCTATAACAGTAATATTTGCAATTGAATCAAATACACCACTATTGTTGCTTCTTTTTACAATGTATTTGAGATTAGGAATTCCCTCATAAATATTCCATGAAATTGCTACTTGGTTATTAAATACCGAATCATACTTTAATAGGATTGTTTTATGAGCTATTGATGAGTCTATATCCATTTCTCTACCACAACTATCTAAAAGTGTTAGTTTATATTTATAACTCTGCATATTAGGCTTAGCATTGTTATCTATAAAACGGTTAATAATACCACCCATATTTGAAATAGATTTATATGCGCCCGCACTATCAATATGCAACCTGAAAGTATCAGCATGAAGAGCTGGTGGATTATCCCATACAATTATATTTTTACCCGTAATAGTATCAGTATATGCTACACAGATGTTTGCATTTGATAGAGTAGGACAATCGAACGTCATAACTGTGGCTTTATTTTTTTTATCATTATCAGAATAACCTAAGTACATCATATCATTTTTATTGATAATTAATGACAAAAAGTTTGCATAAGTAACTGATATTCCCATTTTCCCAACATGATTCCAAGCACTACCATCATACTCCATTACTGTAGCCTTGTATAAGTTGCTATTTAAACGATATGCCAAAACAGGTGTAGAATCGCTTTTAATAGCTAATGATAAATAATCGATATCCATACTACCACCAGAAGAAAAACCTGGGACACCTACAGCAACCCAACTATTACTAACATACTTCATTACTGTTGCTTCTCTGCCGTTAGCGTAATCTTCGTAAGCAACGTAAGGAGTTCCAAATTTGTCAATAGCTAAAGATGGCTCTTCTATCTTATCTGGCGAGAAACCTTGAAGGCCAACAACGACCCAGTTTGTGCCATTGTACTTCATTACTGTTGCCTTACTATTTTTTGAACTGTCTACAAATGCGATATAAGGAGTACCAGTTTTATCAAGAGCAAAGGAAGGTGTATTTATTGCGCCTGGAGAAAAACCTGCATTACCAACCGTAACCCACGCATTCCCATTATACTTCATAACCGTTGCTTTACCTCCATTTCCAATGTCTTTATATGCTACATATGGAACCCCGTTTGTATCTATTGCTATCATAGTGGAAAGTGCAACATCAGCAGAAAAACCTTCAACCCCTAAAGGAATCCAATTTACACCATTATACTTCATAACAGTAGCTTTGCGTCCCTTTCCCCAATCGCAATATACTACATGCGGCGAGCCACTTTTATCAATTGCAATAGACGTATAATCAGCTACGGATAATGAAAATGTCGGGTTACCTATTGTTACCCAGTTATTACTAGTGTATTTCATAACCGTAGCTTGTCCAAAAGTGCTCAAATCCTTAAATGCTATATAGAGCGAATCTTTAGTATCTAAAGCAAGATCAACATAATGAGAGCCTGATGCTGAGAAACCAGCTATACCAAAAGGCGACCACTGTTTTTGTGCATTTGAGACAATAGAACATGAAACTATAGCAACAATAATTAAGAGGATTTGTTGGTATATCTTCTTCATACAATAGTTATTATATGCAATTTATGTAATTATGCTATTCACTACTTTCAAAGTAAACTATATTTTTAATCAAGTACCCTTTGTATATTTATTATGAATGCGCACTAAGAAAACATTCCCCCGTTGGTTGAAAGTTGGCCTGAAGATAGTGGCTGTTTTAATGGCGGTATTTGTATGCGTATGGTTGGTGTTGAGCATTTATATAAACAGCAACAAAAAAGAACTACTGGGCAAGGTAGCAGAACAGATAAATAACCAATTGAAAGGCGACCTGCAAATCAAAGAAATGGATTTGGTGCTTTTCAGCAATTTCCCCGATATTTCTGTATCGCTGGAAGGAGTTACGCTCCGCGACAGCCTGTGGCACCACCACCACCACGACCTGCTACAGGCAGAACGTATTTATGTTGACCTCGGCATACTATCTCTAGTCAAAGGCCATGCCGTGATACGCCAACTACGTGTAAACGATGGTAAAGTGCATGTATATACCGACAGCAACGGCTATAGTAATACATGGGCATTGCAGTTGAAAGAAAAGAAAGAGAAGAAGAAAAAAGGCGGTGCGGAAATTGAAAATCTGTCGCTGCAAGATGTTGGTTTAGTTATAGAAAACAAAGCCAAATTCAAATATTTTTCGCTGCAGCTGCATGAGGTACAGGGCAAATGGAAAAACAAGCTAGACGGATGGAAAGTGCGGATGCAAACAGATTTGTCTGTAAAACAGTTTTGTTTCAATACCACAAGAGGCAGCTTTCTGCAAGGCAAAGACATCAAAGGCGTAATAGTAGCCAATTTTGACAAAGGAAAACAGCTACTATCGCTGCAAAAGCAGGCATTGTACATTGATGAAACAGTCGTAGCCATAACTGGCGAGTTTGATTTTTCAACCAAGCCATCGCATTTTCAACTCACCATCAGTACCGATAATGTATTGCTACGCGATGCTACGGCCATGCTTACCAAACCCATATCATCCAAAATAAACCTCGTAAACCTTGATGAGCCTATCAGCGCTAAAGCCATCATCATTGGCAAAATGCAATACCGCGATACGCCCTGGGTACGTGCTTACTGGACGGTGAAAAACAATACGCTGCATACACCGGCAGGCAGTGTTACACAAACCAGCTTTAACGGAGTGTACACCAACCAAGTGGTACACGGACAAACATTTGGCGATGAGAACTCAGCTATTAATGTCTATAACATGAAAGGCAGCATGTATGAAATTCCTTTCAGATTCGACTCTGTAGCCGTTACCAACCTGAAACGTCCTGTGTTCAGCGGGCATATCCGTAGTAAATTCGAACTACCTAAAATCAATGTATTGACTGCTGGCAATACATTCAACTTCAGCGGTGGCATAGCAGATGTTGACCTGATATACAAAGGAGGGCTGAGCGAAAACGATATGACTATACCCTACATTTATGGGCACATCGTACTACAAAAAGCATCAGTAGCTTACACACCCAAAAACATTTCTTTTACCAATTGTAACGGTGCTTTATTCTTTAATGGTAATGACCTGCTTGTAAATAACCTGCAACTGACACGCAACAAGAGTACAGTAAAAATGAAAGGTGGCGTGAAAGACTTCCTGAATTTCTTCTACACAACGCCAGATAAAGCTTTGATAGACTGGCATATTACGAGCAACTATGTAGATGTAAACGACTATCTGCCATTTGTTACCAAATCGAAATATGCTATGAGTCTGCCCAAAAAGCGAGGTACTACTACGCGCTATATATCAAGGCTGAACCGTTTTCTTGAAATGAGCAGCGTGCATATGGATGTAAACATTGCACAGTTGGGATTCAGGCAATTTCGGGCATCGGCAGTAAAAGCAGATATCCTATTGAAAAAAGCAGATATATTAGTCAACAATATAAAACTGAACCACGCAAACGGAGTGTTGCAGGCAAGGGCAGAATTATTCCCGAGCCACAATGGCACACCCTTTAACATGACTGCTGATATAGCACACGTAAATGTGCAACAACTATTTCATGCATTTGAAAACTTCGGGCAGAAGGCCATTGAAGAAAATAACATACGCGGCATATTGAGTGCCGCCATCAATATGAAAGGCAGCCTTAGCAGCAAGGGTGGCTTAACACCTTACTCACTGAACGGCAATTGTGATTTCCATCTTGTGAACGGTGCGTTGGTCAATTTTGAACCACTGGAACGAGTAGGCAAATTTGTTTTCAGACGTAGAAACTTATCCAATATCAGCTTTAAGAAGATAGAAAATAACCTGCAGGTGCAGGGCAGCAAAATATACATTAAGCCGATGGCTATTGAGAGTAGTGTATTGAATATTTTCCTGAAAGGGGTATATAGCCTTACGACAGGCACGAATATAGAAATGGAAATACCCATCCGCAATCCACAAAAAGACGAACTGATAGAAGACAAAGAGCTAAAAGAAAAACGCAGCCGAAGGGGCATCATACTATACCTTAAAGCTGAAGACGGCGAGGATGGCAAGATAAAAATACACTGGAACAAAGAGGGTAAAAAGATAACGACAGAGTAAATGCAGCAATATAGATTTGCAATATGAAAAAGCGAATTCCTGTTTTTCTGTTATTGGCAGCCATATCGGTCTTGTGCGGCTACCTGTTTCATAAAATATCGTGGATCGGGCGACTGGGTATCAATGTAGCGTATCATGAATACGAAATATTCAAAAGCTGGTGGAAAAGTTCGCTGCTGGTGTTTGGCATATATGTAGTACTGTATCTTGTTCATTATTTCATATCAAAAGACAAAGGGCGCGGCAGGGTCATTGTTATCAATACAGTAAGCATGCTCATCGCTATTGCCGGGTTGTATTATACCTACCATGATTTTCGTACTGATTTTTCGCACCGTATAGCAGGCGAGCGTTTTCATCTAGGGTTTTATTTATTCTGGCTGGGGTGGATAGTTATCAACCTGCACTTCATCATCAGCAAGCCGAAAGAAATAAAGCCTTAGAGCTTTAAGTAAAATGGTTGCAGCAAGGCTGTAAAGGCATCTGTATATCCCCCACCTGCAGCATATATCTGTAAGTGTTCGGTATGTGTTGTTTGTGCATTAGCAGTGCAAATACTCACTACCCGATTATAGTTGCTACCATCTTTAGGAAACACCCGCAATTGCTTACTTATACCCCATCCATTGCTATACAATATTTGCAGCCACACATCATGCTCTGCGGCAGGCAACAAAATAGCAGCGTAACCATCAGGCTTCAATACTTTTTGTATGATGTTGAATAACGCATTGTAGGTAAGTGTGAGTGTATGGCGTACCTGGTTACGTTGCACATCGTCGCCCAATAAGCTATTATTAAAAAAGGGCGGGTTGCATATCACCATATCATACTGCTTGCCGAAAGTATGATTTGTTGCATCTGCTTGTATTACTGTTATTCTATCTGCCCATGGAGAGGCAGTTATATTTTCTTGTGCTTGTGCAACGGCACCAGCATCTATCTCTATGGCATCTATCTGTATATGGCTGTATCGTTGTGCCAGCATTAGTGATAGTAGCCCTGTGCCAGTGCCAATATCCAGCACTGTTTTTACATTTTCTGCTACAGGCACCCACGCCCCTTGTATGCAAGCATCGGTAGATACTTTCATAGCACACCTTTCCTGACGAATGGTGAATTGCTTGAATTGAAAACAAGAATTGCTCATGACCATGCAGCCCTTGCAGTGGGACTGACGCTTAAATCGGCAAACTCGCCTTGCAGGTATTTATAGTAAGCTGTAATGCCTATCATAGCAGCGTTGTCGGTACAGTATTCAAACTTAGGTATGTACACTTGCCAGCCGAGCTTTTCGCCTGTTTCAGTCAAAGCAGCACGTAATCCGCTATTAGCAGATACACCACCTGCAATGCCTATATGGTTTATCTTCAGTTCTTTGGCTGCCTTAGCCAGTTTCTTCATCAGCATCGTGATGATGGTATGCTGTACGGAAGCGCAAATATCGTTTAGATTGTTAGCTATAAAGTCCGGGTCTTTCTTTTTTTCGTTTTGCAGAAAGTAAAGTACGGCTGTTTTCAAACCACTGAAACTGAAATCGTAGGCTTTCATATCGCTCAATGGAAAACTGAAACGTGTTGGATTACCTTCTTTGGCCAGTTTATCTACCATAGGGCCACCAGGGTATGGCAACCCTAACATCTTAGCTACTTTATCAAACGCCTCGCCTGCCGCATCATCTATGGTTTCACCTAATACTTCCATGTCCAAATGACTACGGCACAATACTATCTGCGTGTGTCCACCCGATACAGTAAGGCATAAAAATGGGAACTGTGGTTTTGGTTCTTCTATAAAATGTGCCAATACATGTGCCTGCATATGATGTACGGATATTAGAGGCACATTCAACGCCTGTGCAAAAGACTTGGCAAAACATGCGCCAACCAGCAAAGAGCCTATCAAACCGGGGGCTTGGGTAAAGGCAACTGCGTGGATGTCTTTTTTATCTACACCAGCCTGCTTGAGTGCTACATCTACAACAGGCACTATTTTTTGCATGTGTGCACGCGATGCCATCTCAGGCACTACACCACCGTACAACTCATGTACTTTCTGGGTAGCTATCAAGTTGCTCAGCACTACCCCATCCTGTATTATAGCCGCGCTGGTATCATCACAAGACGATTCTATAGCCAATATATTTACCTTAGTCATAGCAGGCTGCAAAAATCGTTAATCAGCGGCTGAATATCAAATAATCCACATTCGGGTATAAAACAGCAGGGATAATGCTTTGAGACCATCGAATGATTCATATTTTTGCCGTACAAGCGCATATATTGCCATTTCTGAAAAACCATATTGTTTTTGTCTTGTTATTTGTTGCCGTTGCAGTATGCGGTTGTGATGGTAATTGGTTATCACAAAATGAAAACGCACCCATTGCCCTGCAATTCAATTTTGTACAAGACAGTAGCTATCAGTATGTATTAGACAGCCGTATGACACTTGAGCCGATGGTAAACGGTAAAACCCTCAGTATCACCCAGCAAATGAAATTAACATCTACCTATAAAGTAACGACGGCCAATGCGGGAGATAAAAATGTTGCCGTTACGTACAACCGCATTACTATCAGTTCGGGCAATGGCATTACGAGTAATGAATATGACTCCGGCGATACTAGCAATACAAACGAGTTGTTTGCCAGCATAGGAGCCATGATGAACCGAACGTTTAATATTTCTGTATCTAAAAGCGGTATTTCGGGCATTCAAAGCCTGTATGACGAGGAACAACTGCAAGACAGCACTATTAGCTATGGCGATAGCTCGCTGCGAAAAGCTATGTTGCAATTTCTGAGCATCTACCCTACTGATAAGATAAAACCCGATGATACATGGAAAAGGAGCTTCCACACATCTAACGGGTTCATCCATATGCGGTTGGAGAACACCTACACGCTAAAAAGCATTGACGGCAACATTGCGCATATAGAACTACAGGGAAAAATAAGCCCTGAAGATAGTACAGGCGCGATGGTATTCAGCGGTATTCAGTCGGGCGGTTTGGATGTGGATATCAAAACGGGGCTGATAATGATTGGTAAAATATCGCAACACCTGAACGGTAAAATAACCAACGACGGTAAAACAAATGAAGTAAGTGCATCTTCTGAAATCACCCTGACGGGTAAGAAACTGCCATAAATCAAAATTTCCCCTATCCTCTGTCCGACAGCGATTTGGGGAAAATTCTCGGGGCGATTGTCGCGCCTTCAATAAGTATATTGCAATTACTGTGCCATACCCTCTTCGGAATTGTCATCTGGTTGTAAATCAGCGTTTTTGTCAGGGTTACCTTCACCATTCTGTACGGTTTCTTCTTCCCTGTTTTGATTCCACTCTATGATGAAGTTATTGCGACCGGTACCTATCAACAAACCGAGGTAGCGTTGCTGTGCCAACTCCAACAAAGCTAGGAATGTAAAAATGGCATGTATCCTGTTTTCGCATTGAGAGAACACAGTTTCAAAAGCTACTCGTCCATTAGTCTTCATATAGTCGAGCAGATGTATACGCTGACCCTCCAGGCTGTAATTATATTTTACTACAACGTGCTGCGGTTTGTTTTCCCTATCCTGAAAACGCTTCATCACTTTCTCGAATGCCTGCATCAGCTTGAACATCGTTACAGTCTGTATCTCTGTTCCTTCGCTATAAGTTTCACCCAAGGCTTCCAGTTCCTGCCTGATGTTACCACGCTTTTGTTGTAACAAACGCTCTGCTTCCATTATCACCATCTGTTCTGATGCTTCTTTGAAACGTTTGTACTCCAATATCTTATCAACCAACTCTTGTCTTGGATCTATCTCATTGCCATGCGCATCCAATTCGCGACGAGGCAGCAGCATCTTGGCTTTGATGCGCATCAGTGTGGATATAAACAAGATAAATTCGCTTGCTAACTCAATATTAAGACTCTCCAATTCGTGGATATACTTCAGAAAGTCTTTTGTGATGTTGTGGATAGGTATATTGTATATATCCAGTTCATCGCGCTCTATGAAGAACAGCAACAGATCGAACGGGCCTTCAAACTGGGGTAATTTTATCTGATACGAAGTGGACATTTATTAAGTGTATAATTAAATAAGCGCACCCATACGGTGCGCTTCAAATGTAATCTTTTCAGTGCAAAAATTGCTTATTAAAACTTGTAAGCAAATCCTAATGTGAATATCTGTTTAGTTTGCATCCATCCTAAAAACTCACCCGGCTCATCTCTGTTCACCTCTTTACCTGTAGCATCCACAATAGTACCCGTATATGGCAAGTCATTATCATACATCAGTGTAAGCCCCAACGATACAGTCAGAAATTTATTGGCTTTATACAGTAGAAGGTTGTCCCAAAGCCAGTCGACATTGCCCGGGTTATCTTTCTTTACTACTTTACCTGCTGCATCTACCACGTCTTTTGCAAGGTAATTCAGGTAAAAATCAAGCCTTGTGCGGTATGCCAATGGCTTATCCAAATTGGTATTATAACGTCCTGTAAAATACGCTCCCAATTCAAAGCGGGATGTCTTGCCGTTTTCTACACCATAAGCACCAGCAGGGTCGCGGAGTGTGTAATATAAATCAACCAATGTCATACGGGCAGCAGCCGGCGAAAAGAACAAGCTGAGGTTAGTGCCTCTTCGGTACTCAATACCTGCTGCAAGTGTTATGTATGCGGGCGATAGAAAATTTGAAACAGAGAAAGTATCCCAACTGTTAGATTTATAATCGTATCCTTTGGTAAACTGCGATTTAAAGTTAAACAAACCTGTTAAGTAAAAATCTTTAGCCGTATCGAGACGCACACCGTATTTAGATGTGAAGTCAATACGGTCATCCATTTTGCGTGGTACAAAATTGTTAGAGTAAGCATAGAACAAAGCATAGTTCAAGTCGAGATTATTAGTCCATACCTGTCTATGGTAAAGGCGTGTTACGTAACCGTTAAAGATGCCATTAACAGTCATTGATGCCAACTCACCACCCGCTGCCCAATTGTGTAAGAAGCCTTGATTAAATCCTACGTTCAGGAGGCCGCCTTTCATCCATGCTACGGTGTCTTTATTTTGAGAAGTCAATGATTTTTTCATGTCTTCCGTTTTGCTTAATTGTGCATTAGCTTGCAACACACAGACAGCAAATACTAATAATAGTAGTTGTTTTTTCATATCCCTTTTTATGTTGTTTTATTTGATTACTTAGGTTTGTATTTAGATTCTTGCAAGAAACGCTGCTCATCAATCGGTTGGGCAATCAGTTTATCTATTGTCATATCGGGGTGCTGTGCCATGTATGCCTTTACTATCTGCAACCCAACCCATGTACCTACTTCCCCAGGGCTATCATTACTCATACCCGCAGCAGACGGACCTTCCATTACATAACGTACTACTTTTTGCAGACTGGTTTCATACAAGAAGTTTTGAGCGATGAAGAAATTGTAAATACCTGCTTCGTTTTCCTCACACCACTTTAGTTGTTTTTCGGTGTAGGCCAACCTTACATGTTTAGGAACAAACGGCAATACTTTTTCAAGATAGTAGGCTTCTTTACCGCGTTGTATCATCATGTGCAACAAAGTTTTGCCATCCATTTCAAAAGCTTTTTCATCGCGGTACATGGCTTTGAAAGCGGCAACAGGTATGTACTCTTTCTGCAACTGTGCGCTCCAATATTCGGGTACACCCACTGCTTTATAGTATGGGTAAGATGCACCGAGAAACATATCCAGTCCAATACCAAGTATAGTAGTATCATAAGTAAACGCCCCCCAATTGTTGAGCCATGAAATCAGGTACACTACTTTACGCTCGCCTGCATTTGGTAAATAATGCTTACGGTACTGCAAACCTTTTTGCAACCACTCGTCCACATCTTTGGTATCAGGGTAATGCTTTGCAACTGTATCTAGCAGACCACGATAATCAGGGTGCGTCAGGAAACTGCGCATACCGAGGCGAATGCCTTGTACTGTATCATTATAATTACCCTGTATACCAAGCCCCATGAGTGTATCCAGGAAGAAAGGGAGAAAGTCTGGGTATTTGTTTTGCAATTGCTGCAAACCAGCCGCTATGTTATTGGTATCTATAGCTGTTATGTCCTTATCCAATCGTCTGGTATTCAACTCAATCTTTACCCCAGAAACATCAGGAGTATTATCATTACCGCCACAGCTTGCCAACAAGACCATCGGGATAACCCAAAATAATGATTTAACAAGCCTTTTATTAACATTTGCATGCATCCCTGTGGATAACGAACTGAACATAGGTAAATGCGCTTTATTTTTACGGCGGCAAAAATACGGCTTATTTTTTGCCATCACTAAGGATAAACAGGCTAACCCAAGGTATATATGAAAAAAATATCCGTTTTGGTTTTATTATGCGCGTTGGCAACTACTGCAACCGCACAAAGGTATGAATATGGCGAACCCGTACCCATTAACGAAGGAAAGAAACGCAACAAGGGTGGCGGTAATGTAGAATTGAAGAAAGTACGCTTTGGTGCTTTTATTGCCCCGAACTCGGGCTGGATGAAACCAACTGCCAATAAGAGCGATGACAAACTATATACGGTAGAAAAAGGCAGCTCGCAAATAGGCTTTACCTGGGGGCTGATGATGGACTATTATTTTGCAGAGAACTATGGTATTGCTACTGGCTTTCAACTCAATAGGATGGGTGGTGGTATATCGGTAGCACAAAACCCAGCCGTTACTCAACCCGTAACAACTAATATGGTACGCACTGCAGACTTTACCTACAAGCTGCAATATCTTGAAATACCCTTTGGGCTGAAGCTACGGAGCGATGATTTGGGTGGAGTGCGGGTATTCGGGCAAATAGGCATTTCTGCAGGCATTACATTGAGTAAAAAAGCTACGTATGATGTAGTGTTTACCGATACAGTATCTGGTGCGACTGTTGAGAAAAGGGCATCCGGAGAAAATGAAAAAATATCAGGATTGGGTGTAACGCCTATCCTCTTCCAGATGAATGTGGGTGGTGGGATAGAATATGCTATCAGCGAAAAGATGAGCATCTATGCAGCCCTGTTGTTCAACAATGGTTTTACACCAGATGTAACGAACCCTAAAGAATTAGACCTTGATTTCAAAGGCAGATTCAGTGATGGCAATGTGCGTATGAATAATATTGCCTTACGTATAGGTATGTTCTTCTAAACAAGTTTCTATTTAACCAAAACATAGAAAAAAGTCCCGTGTCTTGTTTGATGCGGGATTTGTTTTTGTACGCTCTTAACAATACGATTATTACTTTTGATATAGAATGAAAATATTTCTTGCACAGCAGAATTATCATATAGGCAATTTCGAGGCGAATACGGCAAAAATCATAGATGCTATCAGGCAGGCTAAGATGCAGGGCGGCGATTTGATTGTGTTTTCGGAGCTTTCTGTTTGTGGCTACCCCCCGCGCGATTTTCTGGAGTTTAACGACTTTATAGAACAATGCGACAAAGCTGTTGATGCTATACGCAAAGAGGCGGATGTGATAGGTGTAATAATAGGTACACCTACGCGTAATACAATTACAGAGGGTAAAGACCTACACAACAGTGCCTACTTATTGTATAATGAGGAAGTGATAGGCGTAGCACATAAAACCCTGCTGCCAACCTACGATATATTTGATGAGTATCGCTATTTTGAACCTGCAGACAGTTGGAACGTGATTGAATTTAAAGGCAGAAGAATAGCCCTTACAATATGCGAAGACATTTGGAACCTGGGTAACAATCCACTATACAAGATATGCCCTATGGACAAGCTGATGGAGCAACAACCCGACCTGATGATAAACATCAGCGCATCGCCGTTTGATTACTTGCACGCTGAGGGGCGCATGAGCATGGTGAAGCAAAATGTGGCCAAATATAAACTGCCGATGGTCTATTGCAATACGGTTGGCTCGCAAACAGAGATAGTATTTGATGGTGGCTCGATGGTGATGGACGCACACCAGAACCTGACAGCAGAGCTACCCTATTTTGAAGAAGCACTGCAATCTGTAACCCTCAACGGCAATATATTTACTGAACCTGTATTGAAATTGGCAGCCGATATACCCATTGCAGAATTGCTACCTGATACGCTTGATGACGATTACGACATTGATGAAATTCATGCCGCATTAATAATGGGCATCCGCGACTACTTTGTAAAGATGAGCTTTAACAAAGCTATTGTAGCATCTTCTGGCGGCATAGATAGTGCAGTGGTGTTGGCACTTGCTTGTGAGGCCCTGGGGGCAGATAATGTGCGTGCCTTGTTGATGCCTTCTCAATACTCTACCGGCCATTCTGTGAGCGATGCGGAACAACTATCTAAAAACCTAAACAACCAATACGACATACTACCCATCAAAGATATTTTCAACAGCTACGAACATACGTTGAACCCTGTTTTTAAAAATTTACCTTTTAACGTAGCGGAAGAAAATCTGCAATCGCGCATAAGGGGTGCGTTGGTGATGGCGCTCTCCAACAAGTTTGGCTCTATATTGCTTAATACATCTAACAAAAGCGAGCTGGCTACAGGTTATGGTACGCTCTATGGAGATATGGCAGGTGGACTGGGTGTGCTTGGCGATTTATACAAAGTACAAGTATATGCCCTTGCACGATACATCAATCGCAATGGCGAAATAATACCGCAAAATATTATAGACAAGGCTCCATCTGCAGAGCTACGCCCCGACCAAAAAGACAGTGACAGCCTGCCGGAGTATGATGTTTTAGACCCCATATTGTATCAATACATAGAACGCCGCAAAGGGCCAAAAGAGATAATAGCTATGGGCTACGATGCCGCATTAGTAAACCACATATTACGCATGGTGAACATGAATGAATATAAACGAAACCAGTTTTGCCCAATTATACGCGTATCTCCAAAAGCATTTGGTATAGGGCGTAGAGTACCTATTGTTGGTAAGTACTTATCGTAGTACAGTTACTTGTACTTCGGATGGTGCAATACCGAACTGTAGTTTATATGAACGACTGAAATATGACAGGTTGCTAAAGCCTGTCATATAGGCTATCTCCGAAATATTGTGCTTACCAGCTTTCAGCATCTTCTGTGCTTCGTTCAGCCTGACAGAACGTATAAACTCAACAGGAGTAAGCCCGGTTGCTACTTTTATTTCACGTTGCAGTCTGTTGCGCCCCATATTGAAATGCTTACCCATCGTATTTACATTCAGGTCGTCGCTATCTAAATGCTCCAATATGTAATCTATATATTGTTGTACCTGATTGTCTTGAGCTTGGACTTCATCTGTAGCTTCATTTATTACCTCAATTGGCCTATTGAGATATTCAGCCACAAAACTATCGCGCAGTCGTTTGCGTTGTTTCAGCGTACTATCCGCAATTGCCAATAATTCCTCTAATTGAAAAGGTTTGGTGAGATAGTTGTCTGCACCAAGTTGGTACAAATCCACTTTACTATTCAACTGTCCTTTGGCACTTAATACTATTACGGGTATATGTCCCAGTGTATCAGAGTTTTTAATAGCATTTACCAAGTCTTCGCCGTTCATATTCGGCATCATCAGGTCAGTAATAACAATATCGGGCAGGTTATTTTCTATAAGTTGTAATGCCTTTTTACCATCAAAAGCTGTCATTACTTTAAAGCCGTTGCTTTCAAATGCCTGCGATACAAATGCATTGAGCTCTGCATGGTCTTCTGCAACCACCATCAGTGGTAGTTTGTCTTCGTTTGGCATTTCTGTTTTCACAACGATATTATCTATATCCGAAATACTAACCTCAGGCATTGCAACAGGTATCACAATACTGAATATTGTACCCTTGCCAGCCTCGGACTTTACAGAAACCTTGCCGCTTAATTGTGTAATATATTCCTTTACCAAAGAAAGTCCGATACCAGTGCCTTTATGATTATTGACATCTATCTTATAGAACCTTTCAAATATTTTTTCCAGCTCTTCTTCAGGAATGCCAACACCGGTATCTTTTATCTCGATGGATACTAATCCTGCCCCATTTGTTATCCTGATACCTATCAATTCATCTTTGGGTGTATGCTTAAAAGCATTTTGTAAGAGGTTATGTACAGATTGTGAGAGCCTGAAATGGTCGGACACAATGTTTAATTGCTGTGGCACATCCAACGTGAAAGTGATACCTGTTTCAATAGCAAGTGGTTCGTATTGTTCATAAATGCCTTTTATCATAGCAGACAGGTCTATATTTTCAGGTTTTACCTTACCAATACCTTGGTCAACGTGGTTTAACTGCAATAGCTGTTCTACCATTGTCATCAGGTGACTGGTGTTCTTCAATATATATGCAGTCTGCTGCTTGATGTGCGGGTCTTTGGCAATGTTATTGATTTGTGTGGCTGGGCCCAGTATAAGGGATAATGGCGTTTTCAGGTCGTGCGAAATATTGGTGATGAACTTACTTTTTAAAGCCTCCAACTCTCGGACTTTGTTGGCTTCCAATTCTTGCCTTTCTGCCTCCAATATTTTCTGCTCCACCCGCTGCTTTGCAATTTTAATACTGCAAAAAGCGGCTATCAGGCGAAACACCTGCAGATGGTTGTGTTGATAATATCTTTTTTGTGGGTGTTCAGAATCTATTACCCCTAACACCTCATCACCAATAGATATAGGCACTGCCAATTCAGACATCCTGAATTGATCGTCAACAATATAATCTTTGTTTTGTGTGGTATCTTCTATTATTACAGGTTCGTTTGTCAGGTACACTTTACCCACAATACCTTTACCTGGTGGTATCTCTATTGGGTTAACGATATGCTGTGCATTTGTAGATTTTCCGCCATAGGCTGCTACCTGTACCAGTTTATTCTTTTGTTCGTCAAACAGGTATATCACAAAATCATCAAGCCCTAATAATGGAATGCACTCTTTTGTAACGTTCCAAAGCACTTCCTGTAAGGGTTTTTCTTCCATTAGAATCCTTGAAAGGCGTTGACTTAATTCTTCTATTTTATCAAAATGCTTTTCAAAAAACTTCATTTTCTGCTCTCCGAATTTGAAGTCAATTATCAGCAAGTATGTATTACACCCGGCCACCACTATGCCTACGATCAGTGGAACTACCATCTCCGTGATACCTGCTGCCTTACCCGAATTGTAAATAGTGCTGACTCCCAATGAGCCAAGACATAGTGAGATGCTCAGCATCAGGTACACAAAATTCATATAGCCTCGCCGTTCGCATATCAACATACTCATAGCCCATGCACAAATGGTAATAACATCGGCACGGTTGATATTGTGAAAATTGGCAGAATATATGTGTAGCGATAAGCCCGCCAACATTAATACCCAACATAAAGGCATTTGCCAGTTTGCCTTCAGTAAAGACCAGCATACTATTACAATAGCAAATACGGCAGACAGCACTATGCTATCTGCCGTATTCATATTCAATATTGATTTACCAGGCAGCAGGTTGCCACATGCGTGGAACAACAACACCGCACCCATCCATTCCTTCATGCGTTGTGGTGTTCCGCCCGGGTTGACCGTTTTCTTTAAATATGCCTGTACACTTTTAAACACAAATACTATCTGTTGATATTAATTGGTGTAACCGAATACGTATCCGTTGTTTTTACTTTTATGTAATATAAACCATTTGATACGTTTTGCGGAATGGAATAAGTCGTATTTGTATTATTCCACTGACTTACTACCCTACCCGATGCGTCAAACATCCATACACCATCTACCTTATTGCCAGTATGGATATTGAAATATGAAGTTGCGGGGTTTGGATAAATCGTTACTTGTTGCGTGCGTAACGCTTGTATGCCCGAAGTATTTTTGTTTTCAAGGTTCATTCTGTAAACTAAAAACTCTGTTTTATTTGTAATTGCATTTTTTGCATTACCACCTATCAGTATTTTTCCGTCAGGTTGCGGTACAATAATCGCCAAGCCTGCAATAGTAAAGTCTGCAGTTGCTGAATACTGCACGATACCACTATTACCAAAATCCAAACGAAGATTACCTGTTTCACCAAACATGATACCCAGTATATGCTTTTTATTATCAATATCGGTATAGTTTGTCAATACGAAAAAGTGGCCATTCTTTAATTCCATGACATCCGCAAAGCCTTCATCTTCTGCAAGGGCAGTTTTATCGTAAGATATTACGCCTTTACCTGCACCAAATACATTGTCCATCACTCCATTTGTATCTACCATCAGCAATATGCCCGATTCATCATTGTTTGCTTTTTTGTATGTACCGCATAATAGTAATTTGTTAGTGGAAGTACGTATCATATTATGTGGCTGAGACGACTTACCGTCCATTGCAAACTTAAACTTAGAGCCCACGCCAAACGATGGTAACACCATACCTGCATTATTCAACTTAGCCATACCTACTTGTGCAAGCACACCATCAGATACTGTGCCACATACAATAATATTACCACCGGGCAGCACTTCCATATCAATAAAGTTTCCCTGTGTTTGCCCTACAAATATTACGGGACATATACCGTCATTAGAGAATGTATTATCCAATGTTCCGTCTGCCAACAGGCGTACCATGAACATATTACTGCTATTGTTACCATACTTGGTGCAGCCAATCAGTATTTTACCGTCCGGCATAGCTTTTATCTTCATGGCAGACTCATATCCACCCGCATCAACCATCACCCTGCCGTTGTTACCCCATGTATTGTCTATCGAGCCATCCGCATTTATTTTGTATATAATGACGTCATTGTCATTTAGACCTTGCTGATAGCCACCTAATAGTATTTTACCATCAGCCAGCACTTCCATACAATACAGATTATCATCTGCACCCAAAAAAGGATCATAGATAGAGAAGTGTTGCCCTTGCAGGCTGCTATCCGGAGTTCCATTAGCTTTAAACTTTGCTAGTATGATGTCTTCATTAGAGCCATCAATCTCGCCAGCCATTAAAAATTTACCATCTGCCAGCAGTTTTAAATCTCTGCCACCATTTGATACGCCGGGGACTGCTGCCCAACGCATGATACCATTGCTACCAAACGTAGAATCTAAAGTACCGGGAACTTGAGCGTTTGCTTCAAGACCGGCTAACAGTGTGCATAGTAATATTGCCTTTTTCATAATTGTTGAATTTTGACACAATATTCCATCAGAAACCTGCAGAAGGCTTTCAAAGAATGCACCAATCCTTGCATTTATTGCACAGGGTGCAAATAGTGCAAGGAATATGCAAATAGTACAAAACAAGAAAAGCGTCCTTACTGGGACGCTTTTCTCTTAATGTATTATTAGTTAATTGATTACAGTTGAGTAGCTGTGTAAACTACATCTACAGTGTAAGTACCTGCAGGGTACGCGAAACCGGGAGTAGCTTGGTAAAGAACACCAAATGTTTGGTTGCCACCGTTAGCAGCGTTTGTTATCAGGTTAGCTGCCGTAGCGCTCAAACCATTGTAAGCACTTGTGCTGAATGGGCTAGCTACTGTTCCGCCGGTTGTGTTACCACCTACTTTCAGGCTCAATACACCAGAAACAGGCATTACCGGAGCTGGTGTTACAGCACCTGTGTAAGTAAAGTTTGCATTGTTGGTACGAACTGTTACACCGAAACGACGGTTAGAACGTACACGTAATGTTTGTTCAGATGAAGCTACACCGTTAGCGTAGTCGTTTACTGTATTGAAAGCCAGGTTTACAGCTGCACCGGTTGCAGTACCAGACCCAGTGAAAGTCAATTCGATTGCGTTGCTCAGGTTCAGGTTAACTGTTTGAGTAGCAGTAGAAGATGGAGCTTGTGCTTTAGCAGCAAAACCAGTGATACCCAGTGCGATGATTGCGATTACTTTTTTCATTTTAATTCGTTTTTGTTTGTTTTAAGTTTGATTGTTAGTTTGTTTTTGTTCGTTTGATAATGCAAAGATGCATCGGCAGGCACCCTATTGCCAAAAAAACAGGCTTGGTTAACCCCAGCTTAGCAAGCGGTTAACCGACGGTTAACAAATAAGCCACAAACCGTTGATTATCAATACAAAAAAAATAAAGAGGCGGTTTATTGTTAGAAGATAGATTTATCCCCTTGCCCCGAACAGCATACTGCCTATGCGTACCATCGTACTGCCTTCGGCTATGGCTATATTATAGTCGCCACTCATGCCCATACTACTGGTATTGAAGTAGGGCTTGGCTATGAAGTAGGTAGCCTTGATGTGTTTATAGAAATTAAAAAGCCTTGCAAACTCAGCACGTACTTGTGTTTCGTCATCTGTAAACGTAGCCATGCCCATGAGGCCGCATATTTGTATATTTTGCAGTGTATCTTTTTGTGCTTCGTAATAGTCCATCAGCTCAACAATGCCACGCTCATCAAGTCCGTGTTTAGTTTCTTCGTCTGCAATATGTAGTTGCAGCAATACATTGATGATACGATTATGTTTGGCTGCTTGCTTATTTATCTCTTGTAATAGCTTGAAGCTGTCAACAGCATGTATCAGGTGTACAAAGGGTGCTATGTATTTTACTTTATTGCTTTGCAAGTGGCCTATATAATGCCAGCGAATATCTGACGGCAGAATGGGTTGCTTATCTACCAGTTCCTGCACATAGTTTTCGCCAAAATCTCGTTGCCCTAAATCGTACAACGCCAGTATATCACTTGCGGGTTTGGTTTTAGATACTGCAACTAATGTTACACCCTTAGCCTTTAATTCTTCTGTTAGCAATCGCCAAACTTCTGCATTCACCATACTGCCTTAGTATTGTTCCTTTTCGTTGGGGAAATCTTTACTCTTTACATCGCTGATGTATTGCTCGGTGGCCGTCTTTATCTGGTCGTACATATTGAGGTAACGGCGCAGAAAGCGTGGAGAAAACTCTTTGTTGATACCCAGCATATCGTGCATTACCAGCACTTGTCCGTCAACACCACCACCCGCGCCTATACCTATGATGGGTATTTTCACCTCGTCTGCCACACGCTTACCGAGCGATGCGGGTATTTTTTCTAATACTATAGAGAAACAACCTGCCTCTTGCAGCAAGTGTGCATTTTTAACCAACTGCTCTGCCTCTGCTTCTTCTCTGGCACGTACTACATAGGTACCGAATTTGTAGATAGACTGTGGCGTAAGCCCCAAGTGCCCCATAACAGGTACACCTGCGCTAATAATGCGCTTAACAGACTCAATTACTTCTTCCCCACCCTCTAACTTAATGGCGTGTGCACCTGTTTCTTTCATGATGCGGATGGCAGAGTTGAGGGCTTCTTTGCTATTGCCCTGATAGGTACCAAAAGGTAAATCAACCACCACCAGGCAACGATTAATAGCCCGCACAACACTTTGTGCATGGTATATCATCTGGTCGAGCGTGATGGGGAGTGTGGTTTCATGTCCTGCCATTACGTTGGATGCACTATCGCCCACCAGCAATACATCTATGCCTGCATCATCCAGTATACGCGCCATCGAAAAATCGTAGGCAGTGAGCATGGATATTTTTTCACCTTGCTGCTTCATTACCTGCAGCGTGTTGGTAGTAACTTTCGTTATTTCTTTGTGTACAGACATGATTATCTATTTTATTTGACAGGGCAGAGAATTGGTTACAAAGATAGTTTTATTACACAAACACCTCAGCAGCCATCAGCCATGCTTTGGTAAAGGCTTCTCGGTTGATGGGGAGTATGATATTGTTCTTATCTGCCCATTGTACAATATTTTCAGTGGCTATGTTGCCTACCAATTCATCTTCTGCCATCGGGCAGCCGCCTATACCTTTCATAGCACTGTCAAAACGTATGCAACCATTATCGTAAGCGGTTTGTATTTTTTCTTCCCATGCATCGGCTGTGCTATGAAAGTGTGCACCAATATGTACATCCTTAAACTCGGGCACTAATGTCTTGAATATGTACTCAATATTATCGGGCTTGGCTACGCCAACAGTATCAGACATCGCAATGGTTTTTATACCCATCTGTGTCAACTGCCCTACCCATTTGATGGCTACCTCTGCACTATACTCATCGCCATACGGATTGCCAAAACCCATAGATATATATACTACCAGTTCTTTACCGTTTTGCACACAGAGGTTTTGTATCTCTTCTACCTGCTTCAGCGACTCGGCAATTGTTTTATTGGTATTTCTTAACTGAAATGTTTCTGATATGGAGAACGGGAAACCCAGATAACGTATCTGCTCATACCCTACCGCTTCTTCCGCACCACGTGTATTGGCAATGATGGCAAGCAGTTTTGTAGCTACCCCGTCCAATTGCAGTTGGGGTATTACATCTTTAGTATCTGCCAGTTGGGGTATGGCTTTCGCAGACACAAACGAGCCAAAGTCCAACACATCAAAACCTACCTGCAAGAGCGCGTTCAGGTATTTCACCTTTACCTCGGTAGGTATGTGGTGCTTCCAACCCTGCATCGCATCGCGGGGGCATTCTATTAAACTAAGTCGTGAGGTTTGCGTCATGAGGCGTGAGTCTTTTACAAAGATACTATTACTGTTTGCTATATGCTATCAACACAACCTATCCCGCTATCATCTCCAAAAACAACTCCATCCCTTTCTTCTTATCCGCATCCAGCAGGTAGTGTATGTTTTGGGTGTAGTAGGTGTGCAGGTCGTAGTACGGAAATGGATTGGCAGCTACTACTTCATCTATATGCAGCAAGCCCTCGGCATTGGCAGCGTTAAAGGCAGCCTTGAACTCTTCGGGTAGTTGCTTGTTGGCCACCCATGCCGCAAACACAAATGGCAAACCTGTTAGCTGCTTCCAGCCATCTGCAAGGTCGTAGATGTACTCGAAATTAGTGAGTTGCTTCAATGCCCTATCGCCGATGATAACACCTGCTGTAGTATCGTTGATGTAGTCTATGTAATTTTCCGTAGCGGGTTTATACACTACTGTTTTCTTCCATAGTTTTTCCAGCAGCAGTTGTGCCAGCTTTACAGATGTACGGCTCTGATAGTCGAGATACACAGTTTCTATCTCCTCCATCGGCACCATGCTGAAGATACACACCGATGCTACTTTACCATCTGCAGCTATGCCGTAGTCTGATACTATGTTGGCATTGGGGATGGTTGGTATGGCTGCTACTGGCAGCAGGGCAAGGTCTATACCGCCACGCTGCAATGCACCCGCTACATTGGCAGGATAATCTGCAACTATTTCAATACTATCCATCACGCTGCTACGCTCTATGCCGTAGAGCAATGGCTTGGTATTCAAATAACTGACAGGTGCAACTTTTATTTTGGCGTTCAACAGACTAAATTTGGGCGCAAAGATAGCGGAAGCAAGCCAATTCATGTCGCAACAACTGATAATTTATACAGACGGAGCCTCTCGTGGCAACCCAGGCCCCGGTGGCTATGGTATTGTGATGCAATGGGGACAAACACGCAAGGAGTTTTCACAAGGCTTTCGTAAGACGACCAACAACCGTATGGAGCTGATGGCGGTGATTGTGGCACTGCAAATGCTGACACGTGAGGGGCTGGACGTGGTTATATACAGCGACAGCAGCTATGTGGTGAATGCCATAGACAAGGGGTGGATATGGGGATGGATAAAAAAAGGTTGGAAAGATGTAAAGAATACCGACTTGTGGCAGGAATACCTGAAACACCACAGCAAGCACCGCATAAAATTTGTATGGGTAAAAGGCCATGCCAACAACCCGATGAATAACCGCTGCGATGAACTGGCTACTGCCGCTGCCGATAGCAGAGATTGGTTGGTAGATACTGGTTACGAAAATCAGAATCAAGATTAGTGGATTAATGGATTTTGTTTCAGTCTGTTTCATGCATTTCACTGTTTCATTCATTTCACGCGTTTCAGTGTTCTATAACTGAAATGGTGAAATAAGTGAAACGGGAGTGTATCAGGTGTATCACCTGTATCACTCAATAAAATGATGATACACTTGGTACAGATGATACAAAGAAGCCTGCCCAAACCCCGTCTTTGCGAGGAGGCAACGACGAAGCAACCTCACGAAATGAGTGTTTACTCTATGCGGGGTATTTGCCACCCTCTTACCTGCGCTTCCTTTCTTTCTTTTGGCAGCAAAAGAAAGAAACAAAGACCGCGAAGCAGCATAAATACCAATAAAAAAGACAAACAATTAATGAATAAAAGCTGCCATAGACCAATGACAGAAAGGTCTATGGTGGTTATCTATTAGGCTCCATTACTACTGTGCTGCCAAACTCTAGGGCTTCGATTATTTCTATTAGTGGTTGAAACAAAGTCCCCTATAGGGGATTTAGGGGTTTGTTACGATTTTGTTTCACACGTTTCAGTGTTGCATATCTGAAATGGTGAAATGAGTGAAACGGGATATTAGTTTTTTTGTCTGTTCAATCGATTGATAAATATATTACTGGATACTTTACCCTTATGCTCGTAATACAACGCAGCTTTATTCTTTAGTATTACTACTTTACTTGCAGGGTTACGATTTATCTCTATTGGATGGGTAATATTTATTTCAAAATAATCAGACTCAGGATTGGTAGTAGTTAATTTAATAAAATCGTGAAAACCCCATGTTTTAACATACAGGTATTGTACCTGTTCTTTTGTCAATGATATAATATTGTTGGAATCAACAATTATTTGTCTATTAATATTAGGTTTATAAAAACAATGTGAGATGTGTTTTTTATGCACAATATGGTGATACCCCTTTCTCTTATTGTTTACACAAACAGTAATCATATCATAAGGATAATCTTCATATTTAGTAAATACGCCGTTATCATACCATGCAACACGATAGTTTACTTTAATACGTATAGAGTCAGCACTCGTTTGCTTCTCAACCACATGAACAATAGCTGGCATTTTCTGTTTATCGGGGTTTAGTATAACCTTATTGCCCGATTGTACCCACTTTCCTTTATTAGTAAATGATTGATTGCTATATGGGAATACAGGGTCATTTTGTTCTAACAGAAAACTACTATCTGAATACAAAGTCAGTTTAGTAATACCATCTGCATATACTGCCAATACTTTATCTTTTGCTAAAGCTGCAAATGTGAAAAGTAATAATAAGACAGTTGTGTATATCAGACACTTCATAGCTTAAGTAAATGTAAGAATTTGTGTTAAGCTAAATACCATTTCACCATTTCATTTCACCAACTGTGAAACGCATGAAACGGACTGAAACAAAATGTAGGATTTAGCTATTAGATATTAGGATTTTAACAACGCTACTCTTTGCCATGCTTAGAGTCGTACCACACATTGTCAAGCTTCCACTCGTGTTGGGCTGTAAAGGTAGCTTGACGTTGAGGACATTCGGCAAGGGCGCACAGCTTGCATTGGTATGGCTGGCAGGCATCCAGATGTATAAATACTTCTACCTTGTTGGCAAAGTGTTGTTTTATCATTTCCTCCAGCAAGTGTATTTCCGCATCCGCATCTTTAACGCTGTAATACCATGGCAGCGTCATATGAGCATCAAGGTGCATTACATCGCCATATTGCATTACACGCATATTGTGCAGGTCTATCCATTGAGCTTTACGGTGTTGTTGCAGGTAAGCTATTACGTCGTTCAGCAGTTGCATATCTGCCTCGTCCATAATACCCGCAATGCTACGGCGTACCAATTTATAGCCCGTAAAGATGATGATAGTTGCAATAACAATTGCCACTGCGCTATCCAGCCACAATATATTAGTTAGCATAATGAGAGCCAACCCTGCTACTATAGCAAAGGTAGAATACGCATCTACCCGTAGGTGTTTGCCTGCACTCTCTAATATCAGCGAACGTTGTTTTTTGCCTTGTGCTACCGCATAGCTGCCTATCAAAAAGTTAAGCACACCCGTAGCTCCGATGATATACATACCCACATCCAGTTTATACAATTCTTTGGGGTGTATTAATTGGTCTATAGCTTCGTACACAATCATCAGCCCCGCAATAAATATCAGCGCCCCCTCTACTGCGCTGGATATAAACTCTGCCTTTCCATGCCCATACGGATGGTCTATATCTCGTGGTTTTGCAGCCAGTATGATGCTGTACAAACCTATGAAGCCAGCTATTACGTTCACTGTACTTTCCAGTGCGTCTGTCAGTACTGTAACGGAGTGAGTAAGATACCAAGCCCATAGCTTACCCAAAAAGAGTACTACGGACAGAATGGCTATGTATCGTTGGATGCGTATTGGCACTATTAAGTCAAAAGTAAAAACTAAAAAAGAAAAATCATGATTTTCTGAACGCCTTATTCATAACCGCACCACTCCATCCTGATAAGCCACCAATCAATCCGCCTAAGAGTACATTAACGAGTATAAACAATGCTGCATTGGGCAAGCTAAGCAAACCTGCCATACGGGTAGATAGTATATGATGGTTAGGTACGTCTTTCAATAATATTAGCACAAGCCATAATAGTGCTATACCCAAAAAGCCCAAACCAAATCCTTGCCTGCCTTTTACTTGCATACTAACAGTAACGATAAATGGCAACACAGCTGCTATCCACAAGCCCGACATGAATAGCGAAAATATACCACCCAACAATGCCATCACACAAGCAACAATGATTGTCTTTTTCATACACTTATTTGTTTTTGGGGTTGATAGTCCATGTATATTTTGCAGCAGGTTTTGTGTTGGCTGTGTAAAAGTTCAGCCTGTAGTATGCGCCTTTCACCCATTTATCTAAAAACGTAGCATAGTATTTACTACCCACATTGCCCGACTGCCCACCGGGGTACACACCATAGGCTTCTACTTCATCGCCCATCTGCACCACCATCCGCCAAGATGGACCGTGGTCTGTTTTGGCAGCGTTTACGGTATTACCCCATCCTCCCATTTTCAGATTTGTAAAACTGAATGGGGCAAGTTTAGTTAAGTGCCTTACAGATGTGTTTTTAGCACGATACCATTGCAGCCTGTCTGCTTTCTTTAGCTTATCAAGGCTATCTATACTATTGCGCAAGCTGGCAATTACTGCATCTCTTATATTGCCAAGGTAGGGGCTACCCTCTTTCAGCAGTTGCATGGTACGTTCAGGTGTTGGCCTTAACGGCTCAGGTGTTTGTTCATATAGTTTTGCCCACAGTGTGTTGTACAGGTTAGTCCACCATATCTGAAATACTGTAGCTGCTTTGCTTTCAGCAGTTAGTTTATAATCCCAGTTACCTAACAATTCCAGATAGTTGCGCTCCTTGTCTGATATAGCTGTGGGTGTAATATTTTGCAACATCACTGGTAGCACATTGGCAGCCAGTACACTATACACATCATTTTGCAGGGCAAACATATCTTCAACCGTAGCTGCTTTGGTATTGCGTAGCACATCATTTATACGCCATGCCCTAAACTCGTGGAATGTACCATTGTACCAATACGGGTAGGTAGTATCAGTTACTGTTTGGTTGGCAGATGCTATATAACCCTGCCGTGGATTGCGTGTATGCGGATTTTCTGTAACAGGTATTTTATCTCCCCATAGTGTACTGCTATCTGCACCGTTCATTACATACCTGCCTTGCCCTTTCCATTTGTTGATGAATTGCCCTTGCCCCCATAATGCTATTTCTCCATGCTTATCTGCATATAGCATATTCTGTGCAGGACAAAGAAAATAGTGAATAGCTGTTACATATTCATCGTACTGGTTACTACGGTTCAGCAGATACAGTGCCAGCACTTCATTACTTGGTTTATGTGCCATCCATGTTACGGCAAGTGGTTTATTCAATCCGCCGGGGCCATGAAATGTTTGGTCGTATATAACAGGGCCATGTACGGTATATCTTACCGTATCAAAATAATCTGGCTTGCCTTTAATGCTTATTTTCTCTACTCTATTGATATATGACTGTTCCTTACCAGCAAACCAATAGGTACTAGCTGATGCCTCCTTTATGAGATAAAAGTCTTTTACGTCTCGATAGTTGTTGGTAAAGCCCCAAGAGATGTTTTCGTTAAAGCCTATAATAACACCAGGAGCACCGGGCAGTGATACACCATACACATTCACACCGGGGGCTGTCATCTGTACCTCGTACCACAAAGATGGCAGGTTGAGCCCTAAATGCGGATCGTTGCAAAGTATAGGCTTACCAGTCTTTGTACGGCTGCCACTTAATGCCCAGTTGTTACTACCCTTACCCTCTTCAGTTTTTTCGAAGTCTGTTGCTTTCAAGTGTGCGAATGCAATGCTATCTGTGGGCGGTGTTGGTATAGGTAAGCTAGGTGTTTGTATAATTGTATCTCGTGGTATGACGGCATTAACACCCTGCAATCTTTCAGGGTATAATGCGGCAAATGCTTCGGGGCTTAATGCATCGCGTAGTACGGTAAGTGCTATATCGTCTGTACTACCCGTCAGGTCGTCAGCCATGTACTTCAGTAGCAATGCACTTTTCAGGTTCGTCCATGCTTCGGGTTCAAAGCCAGCCAATTTATATTCGAGCGGGTACTTTTTAAAATTCAGTGTATTGATGTAGCTATTGATACCCGCAGTATATGCATCCAGCATTTGCTTGCTACGCGGGTCTGCTTCCATTTCTTTCAGCGATTGTTCTGCACCATACACCATACCCTTGCGTCGTTGTGTACGGTCAAATTTCAATGCTTTTTCTCCCAACACCTCGCTAACCCTGCCTGCAGCCGCTCGTGTCTGCAAATCCATTTGCCATAGGCGAAAGTATGCATGCAGATAACCTTGTGTAAAATACAGGTCGTAGTCGTTATTCGCTGTGATATGTGGCACAAGCCTGTCATCAAACATAACAGTAACGGCCGCTTTCAGACCCTCAAAATTCAGTTTATCATTATAGTTTTTTGAAACAGACTCAGCATTTGCCCAGCAACCCGTTACAGGGTCCAACAGTTTACCTAATGCCGGCAATTCACCTATGGGCCTTGACAGCAGAGCTACCAATACAGCAGTGAATACGAGAGGCAATACGCCGATTAGTTTTCGCATAGCCAATGGTTTTAACTAAAGCTAATAAAACCTTGGGGAAATTCTAAATCTATTGTCCATCCATCGGAAACTCTATCTGATATACTTTACCGGGCTTGACGGTGAGTGTATGGGCGCGTAACCATGGATTTAGCAGTTTCAGCATTTTGTAGCTGCTACCATTATCTAAGGCAAACTGCGCAAGGTCTTTAACGGTCGTATCAACAGATACAGTGCGTGTTTTGATAGGTCTCCATGCCTCATTGCCATGTAATATATAACCATGCGCATCTGCATTGCTTAACAATATCTTTAATGCCAGTATGCGGAAGATGTAACGGTTGGTTTCTTCAGGAAAAGCAAGGTCGTAGTAATTACTTTTGTGCTGGTACTCTATCTGCTTGGTATAGCCACCCATACCACAGTTATAAGATGCTGCCGCTGCCGTCCAGCTATAAAACTTGCCATAGGCTTCTTTCAGGTAGGCACACGCCGCATCGGTAGCTTTTGCAGGATGGTAGCGTTCATCCACCTCGTTGTTTATCTCTAAACCATAGCGCGGACCTGTTTCTTTCATAAACTGCCAAAAGCCAGAAGCACCTACCGCCGACACCTGATTTTGTAATGCACTCTCTGCCACACAGAGATACTTAAAATCATCGGGTACACCGTTAGCTTTCAGCTTTTGCTCTATCATAGGAAAGTAGCGTGTGGTGAGTTTCAATATATACAACGTGGTACCGTGCATGTAGTAGTTGATAATCAATTCACGCTCCAGCCGTTCGCGTACTTCCCAACGCTCAAGCGGCACACGCTCTTGTGCAAATGCCAATGTCTTTGGTAGCTCCGGTTGATACCATTTGTATTGCAGTTTACCGTCCTCTTTTACCTTCACAGTTCCCTCATCTTTACCCGTTTCCCGGAAAGAAAGCATAAAGAACGCACCTACACCAACTATAAGCCCTACGGATAAGTATAATATGGGTTTCACCTTCAACTGCATTTATGTAACAAATCTATTGTTATAAATATAACGATAAAAACGGGAATTACGTGTGGAAGCATTATTATGTATTTAGAAGTGCAAGGCATTAATACCAATATAAATACCCAAATAATAATAGCAGTACATTATAATAATCATATGTATATTATTTAAAAACAGTATTTTAATGCGTACTCTAAAAAATATGTATGCGTTATCTGTTAGTCTTTGCAATCCTATGGTTGCTGCCTTACACTACTTTATATGCCAATAGCTTTGAGGATGCATACGAACTTCGGCAAAAACTATCCGCAAAAAACAAATCGGGCATGGCTATGTTTCCTACTGGTAGCGCGTTTATACCTGCTGCAAGGGTATTAATGGAATATATACCTGCGGAGCAGAGAACAACAATCAGCAATACCAATCAGGTTATCCGTGCATTTGCTGACAATCCTTTTTTAGCAACTTTCCTGCCTGCATTAAGCGACACGATACTGATACCAGCCTCAAATGATGGCCCTGTTGTAGGTGGCCCTATGATGCCATCACTCAATATCACCAATTTGGCAGACGGCATGGCTCGTTTCCTAATCAAGCGTGGCAAGCAGGAATTGAATGTTGCTTTCTTCAGCCACATGAAGAAGACATTGAATAAATATCCTATTTGCAGTACATTATTCCCGGCTACTATCCGTGTACTGAACACCGTAGAAACATACCGATACGCAGAGTTGCTGCAGACTTTACAAAATGCCTTTAATACAGATTTAAATAATTTACTCCTCAACCTCAACAACACCATCAACCTGCCGCAATATGACGCAATGCTTAAAGAACTACCTGAGATACGTAGTGCCATACGCTATGCAAACATCATAAGCCTTGCCACTAACAAACAGCTTACAAACCCATACCAGATAATAAGAGAAGCTGTATATGCAGGGCAAAATGCTGAGACAGACCCTAACCTGCATCAGGCATTCAAAGTATTAGACCTCATAGCCTCATCTGTTTATAAAGGTGATTATGAACATTGGGTAAGTGTACGCGAAATGAATAAAATGGTGCAGGACGATGTAACGCTGCGATTGTTTTTGGGTTTGGTGTATGAGCAGGCAAAGGGCATCAGCTTTTCATGCAATGGCAAAACAATATCTATGACAGATTATATGAAGCCTTATGCAGACAATGCACAGGCACTGGCAGGTATGTTTGAAAACTTTGTATGGATGGCCAACAATGCTGATGTGTTACAGAATGAACTTACTGCGCACGAACCGCGCAGCTCGGAGATAACGGCTCATGATATAGGAGCATTGCTGAAAAGCGTATCTCAAACCAAAGATGAAAGCACGTACACTATGGCATCGTACCTTACAACAGTTGCAGATATGATGCGTTATGGTATGGGCATTGCACAAAAAATATTGCCTTGTTTAGATAGCTACCCATACTTTGCCATAGCAGACAATGCTATGCAGCTATACGTAAACACTTACACTAAAAAATACAACCCTGCCATACTAAATATGTACTACTTAGCCGATGCCGCACTTGGCAAACAACAACAATTAGCACAGCTAAAAGCAGCAAGGCTACGGACAGAAGGCAAGCCTGTAAGCGATGCACTGCAAAAGCTATGCGATACTAAAACAGAAAGCAATACAGCAAAAGCATTAGCTGCAATACTGAAATACGGTAATTTTATCGCCACATCTGCAAAAGCACAAACTCCGGAAGAAATTGAGAATGCCATAGAAGCAGCCGCATTACCGGCAGGCAGCTATTCAATCAAACAAAAAGCAGCATATAATATAGCTGTCAATGCCTATGTGGGTTACAATTGGGATTTCAACAGCACAGGGCTTTATATGCGTGGTGTATATGCACCTATAGGCATAGGATTCAATACTGCCATAAGCAAGAAGTATGGTGGAGCAGTAGGCATATTTGCATCATTAATAGATATTGGCGGCATTGTAGCATATAGGCTCGAAAATGGCACGACCAATAATCTGCAACAACAAATAAGACTAGAAAGTATCCTTGCACCAGGTGCACAACTTGCTGTTGGAATACCAAAATTACCAATCAGCATACTAGCTGGCTGGCGCATGACACCCAAATTGTTTTACAAAAACAATGTGACTTCTACAACCATCATGCCCTTAAGTGTATTCAATGCCGGTATTGCTGTGGATATTCCGTTTTTTAATATTGTAAATAAAACTCTCAGATAGGTATTATTAAACTTCCAGCATAGTGCTATGTCTTATTTTTGGCAAAGTTTTTGGTAAACAAGGCATACACATAGTTTTCATGCACAGAAGTTTATATACACTTATCCTGTTTATTGTTCTTTTCCCATTCGTATTAGCTGCTCAAACAGGTACGCTTACACAAAACATACGCGGACAGGTGCTGGATGCAGAGTCTAAAAAACCGATAGAGGGTGTGGTGGTATTGCTCTTGGCAGACAAACAAAAAAACGCCATGACCGATAGCAATGGCTACTATATACTGCAAAACATACCTGTTGGGCGACAAACTTTTCAATTCAGCATTGTGGGTTATGAGCCACGCACAGTTGCAGAAGTATTGGTAACATCGGGCAAGGAGTTGGAACTGAACGTATTGCTCACCGAAAACTATACTAGTCTGCAAGAGGTAAATGTAAGTGCCAACAAAGACCGCAATAAAGCCATGAACGAATTTGCCACAGTCAGTGCACGCTCTTTTTCGGTAGAAGAGACCAAACGCTTTGCAGCTTCTGTATCAGACCCTGCACGTATGGCGCAAAACTTCATGGGGGTATCGAATAACGACGACCTGGAAAACGGCATCGTAGTGCGTGGCAATTCTCCTAAAGGAATACTATGGCGACTGGAAGGTATAGAGATACCCAACCCCAATCACTTTGGCAGCCTCAGCACATCGGGCGGTGCTGTGAGTATGCTCAATGCCAGTATGCTCGGAACATCCGATTTTTATACAGGTGCTTTCCCAGCAGAAATAGGCAATGCTCTTTCCGGTGCTTTCGATTTACAGTTTCGTAATGGTAATACAGCTCGAAGGGAACATACTATTCAGCTCGGCACATTGGGTGCGGAGGTAGCAACGGAAGGACCATTCAAAACAGGGGGCAAAGCTTCTTATCTTGTCAACTACCGATACTCAACCCTTACATTACTACAAGGTTATTTCGATTTGGGTGGTGTGCTGCCCGCCTATCAGGATGCTTCATTCAAACTCAATTTCCCGACAAAAAAAATGGGTACATTTTCCGTATTCGGACTATGGGGCTACAACATCGCAACCAAAGACCCCGACAAAGACAGCACCAAATGGACGGACGATAACCCTAACTTCAAACTACGTGCAGATGGCATGCTGGCTGTGGGTGGTGTTACGCATCAATACTTTGTGAATAGCCATGCGTATATCAAAACCATTGTATCAGCATCGTACGACGATGGTAAGACCAATGTAGACACGCTGAACCCATCTAATAACTACTCCGAGATACCTACACAAAAATCACTATCGAGCAATACGGCACTAAGGGCAACGGTAATGTACAATAACAAAATCAACAGCCGCAATACATTCCGAACAGGTGTGGTAGCCCAGTTCTTGTCTTTCGATATTGATGAAAACCTTTTTGACAGAGGAGCTATGGTTTGGAAAACACTGATACGAAGCAATGGCAGCACACAATACTATCAGGCGTATGCGCAGTGGAAGACAAGGGTGAACCAACACATCATCGCTACAGGTGGTGTACATGCATCTTATTATGTACTGAACAATAAGTATAGCATAGAGCCGCGCGCATCTGTAAGCTACAATGCAAAGAAAAATACGTTTACACTGGCAATGGGGCTGCACAGCAAACCCGAACATATTTCTACCTACTTGTACAGCAACGCCACACAAGGCACAGCTATAACCTACCCAAACAAAAACCTCGACCTGCTGCGTGCCGCACATATAGTATTGGGCTACGACCGCCCCTTACCTTTTAAAACAAGGCTGAAAGTAGAGGCATATTATCAACACCTATATAGCATACCCGTAGAGGCAGATAGCGCCAGTGGCTTCTCCGTCATAAATGCAGAAAATATTTATTCTCTGCTGGACACCAAGCCATTGGTTAGCAATGGTACCGGGCGTAACTATGGTATAGATATGAGTATAGAACATCCGTTTAATAACGGGTATTACATACTTGCAACAGGCTCTGTATTTCGCTCGCTATATACTAACTATAAGGGAGAGGAGTATAATACACTATTCAACCGTGGCTATCAATTAAACGTGTTAGGAGGTAAAGAATTTAAACTGAACAATACCGGCAAAACACTGCTGGGGATAAACGGTAAGTTTTTATATAGTGGTGGACTACGAGAAAGTGTAATTGACGTACCTGCCTCTATGGCACAACGCAAAACGGTGTACTACAATGGGCAATACTATACAAGACAAGGCACACCCTACCAACGTGTAGATGGCAGTATATATATCAAGTTCAACCGCAGGCGGGCTACACATAGCATACAATTTGACGCACAAAACATCTTCAACCGCAAAAACTACTTCTACTCATTCTTTGATAGGCGTAGCGGCATAGTAAAAACCGTGTACCAAACAGGGTTTATACCCAACCTTGCATATAGAGTAGAGTTTCACTAGATGCCTAATTCTATTATGTGTTGAGTTCTCAATTTTTTGCAATACAAAAAGGTTGCTGAAGGTAATATTGCAAACAATAAAAGCTTCCAAGAATATAAAGACTACCTTCACAACAGAGATAGGTGTTCTATTTCTTTAAATTTTTGGAAGATGCAGGATATATTGAAAAACTGGAACAAAATGAAAGGCCACCTGAAACGCGAGTTTCCAATGCTAAACAACAACGATGTAACACAACGCACTGGGAAAGACGAAGAGATGTTGCAAAATATACTAGACAAAACAGGCAAAACACGCGAAGAGATGCAATTTTTTTTGCAAAAAATACTGGATATGTAATACAGTAATTTGCTGTGAGTATACAATCTGAAAGCTACCTGAAGGGTGGCTTTTCTTTTTGTAACTGTTCTACAACCCGAACCTCTGTTATTACTTGTAATGAGTAATCAAAAACATGACAGTTACTGTGTAATGAGAAATAGACTATAAAAAACAAAGCCCCTCATAAAAAAGAGGGGCTTTGTATATGATGTAAGATAGCTGTAAAACTATTCTTCTTCGTCAAACTGCAATACATCACGGTTAGCCATCAGCAGGTCGAATTCTTCTTTAGAGCCTACTACGATATCTTCAAAGTCACGCATACCGGTACCTGCTGGTATCAGGTTACCTGTAATAACGTTTTCTTTCAAGCCCATCAGGTTATCACTCTTACCGTTGATAGCTGCCTGAGAAAGTACTTTCGTAGTTTCCTGGAATGAAGCGGCAGATATCCAGCTTTGTGTACCCAACGATGCTTTGGTGATACCCAACAGCAATGGTGCAGAGGTAGCAGGGTTCGCATCGCGATACTCTACTACTTTCTTATCATTACGACGCAGCATACTGTTTTCTTCACGTATCTCGCGCAGGGTAACGATTTGACCAGGATGCAGTTTATCTGAGTCGCCCGCTTCGGTTACTACTTTCTTGTCAAATATCCAGTCGTTTTCAACCATAAAGTCGAATTTATCAACTGTATCATCTTCCAGGAATTTAGTATCACCCGGGTCAACGATTGTTACTTTACGCATCATCTGGCGTACAATCACCTCAATGTGTTTGTCGTTTATCTTCACACCCTGTAAGCGATATACTTCTTGTATCTCGTTCACCAAGTATTCCTGTACTGCAAACGGACCTTTGATGGCAAGGATATCGCCTGGTGTTACCGCACCGTCAGACAGTGAAGTACCTGCTTTTACAAAGTCGCCATCCTGCACCATGATGTGGCGTGTAAGTGGCACCAGGTATTTCTTCACCAAACCTTCGCGAGATTCTACTATGATTTCACGGTTACCACGTTTTACGTTACCGAATGTTACCACACCGTCTATCTCTGCTACGATGGCAGGATTGCTCGGGTTACGTGCTTCAAACAGTTCCGTTACACGGGGCAGACCACCTGTGATATCTCGGCTACGGCCCATTACACGTGGTATCTTCACTATTACCTGTCCGCTGTTTACAGCATCACCATCTGCAACGATGATGTGTGAACCAACCGGCAAGTTGTATGATTTTTCTTCCTTGCTACCCGCAACAACGATAGCAGGAATTTTTGTTTTGTCTTTGGTTTCGATAACCACTTTTTCGCGGTGGCCTGTTTGTTCGTCGGCTTCTTCGCGGTAAGTAATACCTTCTATAACGTTCTCTAGGCGTATTTTACCATTCAGTTCAGAAACGATAACGGCGTTGAACGGATCCCATGTACAGATAACATCACCTTTGGTTACTTTCTGTCCGTTCTTCACTTTCAGGTGAGAACCGTAAGGTATGTTATTAGTTATCAGCAAGCGATCATTAGCAACGTCCACAATACGCATCTCACCCGTACGACCTATTACCACATTTACAGTTTCGCCTTCAGCATCTGTAAACGTTGTGGTACGTAAACCGTCGAACTGTACCGTACCGTCAAACTTAGCAGCCAGCATAGACTCGATGGCAGAAGAACCCGCAACACCACCCACGTGGAATGTACGAAGTGTAAGCTGTGTACCCGGCTCACCGATAGACTGTGCAGCGATGATACCTACCGCATCACCTTTCTGTGTCATATAGCCCGTTGCGAGGTTTTTACCATAGCACTTAGAGCATACACCACGGCGGGCTTCGCAGGTAAGTACAGAGCGTATTTCTACCGTATCAATAGCACTATCTTCAATACGTTGTGCAATGTCTTGTGTTATTTCTTCACCGGCAGCTACCAGCAGTTCATCACTTATCGGGTCGTACACATCGTGCAATGATGTACGGCCGAGGATACGGTCATACAACGGTTCTACTATTTCTTCGTTGTCTTTCAATGCAGATGTTGCAATACCACGTAGTGTACCGCAATCTTCTTCATTGATAACCACATCTTGTGCTACGTCTACCAGACGACGTGTCAGGTAACCCGCATCCGCTGTTTTTAGGGCGGTATCTGCCAGACCTTTACGCGCACCGTGCGTAGAGATAAAGTATTCCAATACTGACAAACCTGTTTTGAAGTTTGACAAGATCGGGTTTTCGATAATTTCAGAACCTGTAGAACCACTACGACGTGGTTTAGCCATCAACCCCCTCAAACCGGCCAACTGTTTTACCTGTTGTTTAGAACCACGTGCACCTGAGTCAAGCATCATGTAAACAGAGTTGAAACCTTGTTTATCGCTTGCCATCTCGCGGATGAGCGTTTCTGTAACACGGGTATCTACGCGAGACCAGATGTCAATTATCTGGTTGTAACGTTCGTTGTTGGTAATCAAGCCCATGTTGTAGTTTTCCCAAACCTCATCCACTTCTGTTTGTGCAGCTTCTACCAGTTCTTCTTTCACATCAGGTACTGTCAGGTCGTTGATATTAAATGACAGACCACCACGGAAGGCAGTACGGAAACCAAGTGTTTTAATATCGTCGAGGAATTGTACCGTTTTGGGAATACCTGCATTTTTCAGGATGTCGCCAATGATTTCGCGCAGAGACTTTTTAGTCAGCAATGCATTTACGAAACCACATTCTTTAGGTACAAATTGGTTGAATATTACACGGCCAACAGTTGTTTCCAACAGTTGCTTTTGCAATTGTCCGTCTTTGTTCAGTACATCTACTTTCACTTTGATGAACGCGTGCAAATCAACACGACCTTCGTTGTATGCTATAGTTACTTCTTCAGGGCTGTAGAACGCCATGCCTTCGCCTTTTACAGGATCGTTTGGCAGGTTGCGTTTACCCTTACTGATGTAGTACAGACCAAGTACCATGTCCTGAGAAGGCAGGGTGATTGGTGTACCATTTTGCGGGTTCAGGATGTTATGAGAAGCCAGCATCAGTAGTTGTGCTTCCAATATAGCCGCACTACTCAAGGGCACGTGTACCGCCATCTGGTCACCGTCAAAGTCGGCATTGAAGGCAGAACACACCAACGGGTGCAACTGTATCGCTTTACCTTCTATCAGTTTTGGCTGGAATGCCTGTATTGACAGACGGTGGAGCGTTGGGGCACGGTTAAGTAATACAGGGTGTCCTTTCAGTACGTTTTCGAGGATATCCCAAACCACAGCTTCTTTACGCTCTACTAATTTCTTCGCGCTCTTTACTGTTTTTACTATACCTCTTTCTATCAGTTTGCGGATGATAAACGGCTTGAACAATTCTGCCGCCATATCTTTTGGTAAACCACACTCATGCAGTTTCATTTCAGGACCTACCACGATAACTGAACGACCTGAATAGTCAACGCGTTTACCCAAAAGGTTTTGACGGAAACGGCCTTGCTTACCTTTCAGTACGTCTGAAAGTGATTTCAACGCACGACCACCTTCAGCCTTCACAGCGTTCGACTTACGGCTGTTATCAAACAGTGAGTCAACCGCTTCCTGCAACATACGTTTTTCGTTACGCAGGATAACTTCCGGTGCTTTAATTTCTATCAATCGTTTCAAACGGTTGTTACGTATGATAACACGACGATACAAATCGTTCAAATCAGAAGATGCGAAACGTCCGCCATCCAATGGCACTAACGGGCGCAACTCTGGTGGTATAACAGGTATGTACTGCATTACAGTCCATTCAAGCCTGTTCTCTACCCTTGTGTTTGCATCGCGGAAAGCTTCTACAACACTCAGGCGTTTCAGGGCTTCCTGTTTACGTTGCTGAGATGTTTCGTTGGCAGCAGCATTACGCAAATCGTAAGACAACTGGTCTAAGTCTATACGGCTCAACAATGAGTGTACAGCTTCAGCACCCATCTTTGCGATGAACTTATTAGGGTCATCGTCAGATAGATGGTGATTGTCTTTAGAAATACTATCTAATATCTCCAGATATTCATCTTCTGTCAGCAGTTGCAGATACGTGTTTTCAGAATCTTTCAGATTCAGCTTCTGGCGTATCAAGTCTTCTGCCTCACCAGCTTGCACTACAACATAACGCTCATAGTACACTATGCTTTCAAGCTTTTTAGAGCTGCTACCCAACAGATAACCAATTTTGTTTGGCAGACTCTTGAAGTACCATATATGTACGATAGGTACCACCAATTTGATGTGGCCCAAACGCTCACGGCGCACTTTCTTTTCAGTTACCTCTACACCACAACGGTCGCACACAATACCCTTATAACGGATACGCTTATACTTACCGCAATAACATTCGTAATCCTTTACAGGACCGAATATTTTTTCGCAAAACAAACCATCACGTTCAGGTTTGTATGTACGGTAGTTAATGGTTTCAGGCTTCAACACCTCGCCATACGAACGGTCAAGTATCGTATCAGGAGAAGCAAGACTGATAGTGATCTTTCCGAATCCCGCTTTTGGGCGGTTATCCTTTTTAATAGCCATATTAAGAAAGAAGTATTTTTTAAATAATTTTTGTTGTTAATCTTTTGCCGTTCTTCACTTCAAAAGAGCACTATTCAAATTTCAGTTCAAGGCCCAATCCGCGAAGTTCATTCACCAATACGTTGAATGACTCTGGTATGCCCGGCTTAGGTACGTTGTCACCTTTTACGATGGCTTCGTAGGTCTTAGCACGTCCCATAATATCATCCGACTTCAGCGTCAGCAACTCTTGCAGAATGTTCGATGCACCGTATGCTTCCAATGCCCATACTTCCATCTCACCAAAACGTTGACCACCAAACTGGGCTTTACCACCCAATGGCTGTTGCGTGATGAGACTGTATGGCCCGATAGAACGTGCGTGCATCTTATCATCCACCATATGGTGCAGCTTAATCATATAGATGATACCCACTGTAGCTTTTTGGTGGAAGCGTTCGCCAGTTTCACCGTCATACAGGTACGTGTGTCCGAAACTTGGCAATTCTGCTTTGTTAATCAGACTGTCAATTTCGCTTACTGTTGCACCGTCAAAGATTGGCGTAGCAAACTTCACACCCAGTTTTTCACCTGCCCAACCAAGAATAGTTTCATAAATCTGTCCCAAGTTCATACGGCTAGGTACGCCTAATGGGTTCAGCACTATGTCAACAGGTGTACCATCTTCCAAGAATGGCATATCTTCTTCGCGTACTATCTTAGCAACAATACCTTTGTTACCGTGGCGGCCCGCCATCTTATCACCCACTTTCAGCTTACGTTTACTTGCCAGATACACTTTAGCAAGCTTCAACACACCCGCTGGCAATTCATCACCAATGCTCAGGTTGAACTTCTCGCGCTTATAGCGTCCAAGTTCTTCGTTGAATTTGATATTGTAGTTGTGCAACAGTTGGTTTATCAAATCATCGGTTGACTTATCGCCAGTCCAATTCAACGGGTTAACGTTTTGGAAGTCGATAGAACCAAGCGTTTTTGAATTGAACTTACCGCCCTTGCTCAGTACCAGTTCGCCAAAGTTGTTAGTGATACCAGCCGATGTTTTGTCTTTCAACAAAGTCATCAGTTTATCCATCAACAGTGTCTTCAGGTCTTCAAGGTTCTTCTCGTGTACTTTGTCTATTTTTTCCAGTTGTGCTTTTTCACGAACTTTAGAATTCTTGTCCTTCTTGGCACGTTGGAATAATTGCTTATCAATAACAATACCTTCTGTTCCGCTTGGCGCTTTCAGCGATGCATCTTTTGCATCACCTGCTTTATCACCAAATATAGCGCGCAACAGTTTTTCTTCAGGTGTAGGGTCTGTTTCACCTTTAGGTGTTATTTTACCTATCAATATATCGCCCTCACCTACATGCGCACCTATACGAATAATACCATTCTCATCCAGGTCTTTAGTAGCTTCTTCAGATACGTTTGGTATATCAGGTGTCAGTTCTTCTTCACCCAGTTTTGTATCACGTACTTCCAGTTCGTATTCATCAATGTGTATTGATGTAAACAGGTCGTCGCGTACTACTTTCTCATTAATAACGATGGCATCCTCAAAGTTGTAACCCTTCCAAGGCATGAATGCTACTTTCAGGTTGCGACCCAGTGCCAATTCACCATCTTTAGTAGCGTAGCCTTCTGTCAGGAAGTCGCCCTCTTTCACCTTCTGCCCCACTTTTACGCTAGGCCTCAATGTGATGCTGGTGCTTTGGTTGGTTTTCTTATACTTAGTAAGTGTATATACTTTCAGATCGTCTTCAAACGATACAAGACGTGCTGTTTCGCTCCTATCGTAGCGCACATGTATCTGGTTTGCATCTACATACTCAACCACGCCATTACCTTCAGCATGTATCTGGATACGAGCATCGCGTGCAGCTTTAGCTTCCAAACCTGTACCTACTATTGGCACTTGCGGGCGGATAAGCGGTACTGCCTGACGTTGCATGTTTGAACCCATCAGGGCGCGGTTGGCATCGTCATGCTCAAGGAACGGAATCAGTGATGCACTCAAACCAACAATCTGGTTAGGTGCTACGTCCATGAATTCTACTTCTTCACGCTCCAGTATCGGGAAGTCGCCTGTTTGACGCGATTTAATTTTATCTTCTACAAAGTGTCCTTTCTCATCCAGCGGTACGTTTGCCTGCGCAATCTTCGCTTCATCTTCTTCTTCAGCACTCAGGTAGTGGTGGTGTTTCAGATCCACTTTACCTTCTTTCACTTTGCGGTAAGGTGTTTCGATAAAGCCCATATCATTAATCTTCGCGTGTACGCAAAGTGTAGATATAAGACCGATGTTCGGACCTTCAGGTGTTTCTATGGTACACAAACGGCCGTAGTGGCTATAGTGTACGTCACGCACCTCGAAACCTGCACGCTCACGGCTCAGACCACCCGGACCGAGTGCAGATATACGACGCTTGTGCGTTATTTCTGAAAGCGGATTAGTTTGGTCGAGGAACTGAGATAATTGTGATGTACCGAAGAATGAGTTGATAACTGAAGACAGTGTACGTGCGTTGATCAGGTCTATGGGTGTAAACACCTCATTGTCACGAACATTCATACGCTCGCGAATGGTACGTGCCATACGTGCCAAACCAACACCAAACTGTGCAAACAACTGCTCGCCTACTGTACGTACACGGCGATTGCTCAGGTGGTCAATATCATCAATCTCTGCTTTGCCGTTTGTAAGACGTACCAGATATTTAATGATAGAGATAATATCTTCTTTGCTCAATACTTTCGTATCGAGGTTGATGTCTAAACCAAGTTTGCGGTTGATTTTATAACGGCCTACTTCGCCCAAATCATAACGCTTGTCACTAAAGAACAGTTTCTCGATGATACCACGTGCTGTTTCATCATCCGGTGCATCCGAACCACGCAACTGTCGGTAGATGTGCTGCACTGCTTCCAACTCCGAGTTAGAAGTATCTTTATTCAACGTATTGTAGATGATAGAGAAATCGCCGCTTACTTCTTCTTTTTGCAGGAAGATAGTTGGGATACCCATTTCCTGTATCATAGCTGCGTTTTCTTCATCCAACACATTATCACGATCCAGCACCACCTCGTTACGTTCGATGGTTACTACCTCGCCTGTATCTTCATCTACGAAATCTTCCGTCCATGTACGTAATACACGTGCGGCCAAACGGCGTCCTATATGATTAGATAATGTTTTCTTATCTGTTTTCACTTCGTCTGCCATACCAAACAGTTCAAGGATGTCCTTATCTGTTTCGAAGCCTATGGCGCGGAGCAATGTTGTTACAGGGAATTTTTTCTTACGGTCGATGTATGCATACATTACATTGTTGATGTCCGTAGCAAATTCCATCCATGCACCTTTAAAAGGTATCACACGGGCACTGTATATTTTAGTACCGTTAGGGTGAACACTTTGCCCGAAGAACACACCTGGTGAACGGTGGAGTTGAGATACAACTACACGTTCAGCACCGTTGATAACAAATGTACCACGGGGTGTCATATAGGGTATGTTGCCTAAGAACACATCTTGTACGATGGTTTCAAAGTCAACGTGTTCCTCATCGTTACAGCTTAGCTTCAGTTTAGCTTTCAGCGGCACTGAATACGTAAGGCCACGCTCCATACACTCCTCGATGGTGTAGCGCGGGGGGTCAATAAAGTAGTCGAGAAATTCCAACACAAAGATGTTGCGCGTGTCTGTAATAGGAAAGTTTTCCTGAAACACACGGAACAAGCCTTCATTATCACGCTTATCGGGCGTGGTTTCGAGTTGGAAGAAATCCTGGAACGATTGAAGCTGAATGCCCAGCAGATCAGGTGTTTCGGCAACATCATGAATCTTCGCGAAGTTAACGCGGCCGGATGCAGTTCGTTTTTGCGGTATAGCCATAGTATGTTAAAAAACTCCTTTTTACGAAACAAAAAATCCCCATACCGTATAGCCTTAGCTATCAGTACAGGTCTTAAACTGTAACAATAAATTGATCAATAAATAAACGCACGTACGATTTCCCAATAAAATTGGGAGTGCAAATATAGATAAGCTTTAGGTATTAAGCAAAAAATATTCCAAAAATGAGGGAAAGGATGAAAAAAGATGAAAATATTATTCACATATCAACTTATCATATAACTAAAATCATATACCCATCCGTGCTAGTACGGATATAAATTACCGATGAAAAGGTATTTAACACGTTAATCATACACAATACTTTTGTATCAATAAGTTTTTTCATAAAAAACTATGATACTATATAAATATTAAAAAATAGCTTTTTACATTTGTCATCAAATCTTAAAAAAATACAATTATGAAAAAAATCGCCCCAATCGCAGTTGCATTGCTTATAGTAGCAGGCATGACATCTTGCAAAAAAGATTACACTTGCACTTGTAAAGCAACTGGCAAAACTGACATCGTTATTCCTATTTCAAAAGCTAAGAAAAGCGATGCTACAAAAACTTGTGATGCAGCAAAAACAACTTACAGTGTTGCAGGTTACTCTTGCTCTCTGTAATAATTAAAATCTATTCTCAGAAAATAGCACTTAACGGTGCTATTTTTTTTGTGCTTTAAAATAAGCCGATAATGCCATCCTTGCAGGTTGTTCAATAACATAATACGTAATGCCTGCTGCTATTGTGAGCAATGCTATATATAAAAAAAAGAACAAACTGTAAGAGATGTGCAGATAGGCATTATTAATATCAGCAAGCACAATAAAAACGGGCATCTGCAGTATGTACAAACCATAGCTAATCTCTCCAAGCAATACTATAGGTTTCCATGTAAGCAAACTGGCAGACTGCTTTGACAAACCAATGATTAATAAAACAAACAGCGGTGCTAACATGCCGTTGTGTTTACTATATGGCATCCACACCAATACAGCTATTGTACAAACTATTAATAGTATAGTGTAAGCACTACGCCATGTTTTGATGGTGTTGAATACATAATACCCTCCCATCCCTATTACAAAACTATTCAGGTGGCCTAAGGGATGATAATATACCAATTCGTGCAATGCGTTGCTGCCTGATGTATCTTTTACTAAAAACAGATGGACAATTTGTGAAACAATGTAAAACAAGATAGAGGCTATCAGAAACCGCTTAGGGTATAGTTTATACACCTTCAGCAAGAATGGAAACAAAAGATAAAAAAACACCTCGACAGATAAAGACCACCCGGGGCTGTTAATAGTTAATGCATAGCCTGGAATGTAGGATTGTAAGAACAGCACATTCAACCCTAAGGCTGTAAAAAGATTTGTTCTATCTGCAATGGTGAACAGTGATAACAATATAGCCAACCAATATACAGGCACTATCCTTGCCAGCCTTTTAGTAATAAATGTTTTGAAACTAATTGGGTGATTGTAGTAGGTATAGCACATAATAAAGCCCGACAGCGTAAAGAAATAACTGACTGCCATATTCCCCTTAGAGAAAAAACGCTGTGCTTCACTGAACGGAAACACCTCCAGCCCGAAGTGGAAAATGACTATCAGCATGGCTGCTATGCCACGTGTAGCTGTAAGTACATTAAGCCTACCTGTTACTCCTTTATTTTCTGCCGCTTCCAAAATCTACACGATAATAAAACAAAGGCAGGAAACCCAACTGATAATTTTTCACAAAGGGATATGCACCTTGTGCTGCAAGGTCGGCATTGTAGCTCAGCGATAGCACATTTTTAATACCAAATATGTTAACCATATCTGCAGCAATCTCATGTGTAAACCTACGCGCGTTGATGCGTATACCCAAACGAACATCTGCCCTGAAATAGTGCGGAAATTTCAGGGTATTTCTTTGTTGTTCAACTACAACTAAATCGCCAGTCGTGTTTGATGCTGCCACATCGGGCGGAGAATATAGCCTGCCGCCTGCATAGGTAATTTTAACACCCGTCAGCAATACGCTATTCTTACCAATTTTTGGTTCGTAACCTCCTAATAGATTACTGGCAAATCGGGTATTATAGTCTGTATTTCTATATATACCATCATTACCTTTTGCTTTGGAGTCAAACAAAGAAGCTGTTGCGAGGATATAGAAATTGCAGTGGAATGACCTCTCTATAGTCAACTCTATTCCGTAATTATATCCTGTTCCTTTATTTACCAATGTGTCTGGGAACAGACGGGAAAAAGAAGCCCCCTGATTCAATCCTGAAAAAGAAGAGCCTGTTCTGGTTTCTATAGGCACGTTGAATAAGTACTGATAATAAACCTCACTTCTCAACCTTAATACATTTGAAAATACATGCTCATAACCTGCTACACCGTGATGGCTTCTTGTAAAACCAAGATTGTAATTGTGCATATCAGCAGCCCTGTTTTGTGGCAAATGCGCGAAATATTGATACATAGGCTGCATTTGGCTATGCAGGCCATAACCTGCTGTTATTACGCCCTTATACGATGTACGCAAACGCATACCTATGCGGGGCTCTACTACTGCTTCTTTGGTATGCGTCAGGTATTGGCAATGCAAGCCTGCCGTGAATGTAAGCGCATCAGTAGGGCGGTATTTATATTGTGCATACAATTGCAACAATGCTGTTCTACCTTCATAGTCGAGCCTGTGTTGCCAATCTTGCCTTGATACTGGAAATTGCCTGCTGCTATCCGTCATGTTTACCCTGAAGTAGTTATTGATGATACCTGCTTTGATGACTGAACGTGCAGACAATTTTTTGTTGATATACCAATGAGATGTAGTGGTTTTAATATTGAAATTGTAACCCAATACATGCTTCAAAGAATCTACCTTGTAATTGACATCACGAAATACTTTATCGTGTCTTGAGCCTACTTCATTTACACTTTGCACTATCACTACTTTGGTGTATGTATTCTTATCTATCAGATGATGAAAAGAAACACCTCCGACACCCGTGCGCGAATAGAAGTATTGGTCTCTGTCACTTTCACCATATAACTCTTCAGGTTGCTCGGTTAGTTTACTCACTATCAGGTCTATCTTACTAAGCCCACCAATGCCAAATATGGCTATATTAGATTTTTTACCAACAGGTAGGTTTATTTTCAGTGCCCCATCCTGATAGTTGGGAACAGAGTTAGTACCTATTTTGATATTCAACCCTTCAAATAATTTGAGCGTTGAATACCTGTAAGTAAAAAGATAAGAAGCCGCCCCCTTCTTGGATAACGGCCCCTCTGCCGCAAGTTCCGTACCCAAAAAACCAATCTGGCCTGTCAATTCATGGCGCTTGTTGTTGCCATTACGCATTTTCAAATCAAAAACACCTGCTGTAGAGTTACCATACTCAGCAGGGAAAGCACCTGTAAAGAAATCGCTATTTGCTAATGTTTTGTTATTCAGCATACTTACAGGACCACCTGTGGTGCCGGGTATTGAAAAGTGGTTAGGGTTAGGTATATCTGCCTCTTCCAGCCGCCATAATACACCTTGCGGAGAGTTGCCGCGTATTATAATATCATTTCTTGAATCATCAGCTCCTTGCACTCCCGCAAAGTTAGATGCCATACGTGCAGGGTCAGCCCTGCTACCTGCATACCTTTCTGTTTCCTGCACATCAAAGGTTTTGGCACTTACCAAAGCCATTTCATTGATGTGCTCCTTTTTAGCTTTCACTTCCACTTCCAGCATCTTGTTTGCAGACTCTTCCATCTCAATATTCAGCAATACCTCTTTTGCAGATGTTACTAAAACATTAGAAAGTGTAATACTTTGATACCCTACATAACTAACCGTAATTGAAACTTTGCCAACCGGCACATTTTGCAGAATGTATTGCCCCTGATCATCAGTTACAGTTCCGGCACTATTAGCCTTGTCATTCTGTATTACTGCAACACCAATCAAGGGTGTTTTCGACTCCTTATCATACACTACCCCCCTGATATTTTGTGTAAGTTGTGCGAAAACATGCGACGGGGCTATTAAACAAAGTATAAGAATGATACGCGCATACATATATAGCTGAAAATAATAAAGCTAATCGGCATTTCACAATACAACACTTAACATAATGGAAATCAACCACATTAAAATTCGGTTAATAATTATGTATTATCATTAAAAGACTTTAACTTTTCATTAAACCGAATACAATTATTTCAGTCAATTAATAAAAAAATGCGGTTATGGGTAAAGTAAACCGTCGCGAATTCTTTGAAGAGGTAATAGCAAACAGAGAAGAAAATTCTCTGAATAACGCTCCAGACCTTGTTTATAAACAGTATGCGAATAAGGAAATACCTAAAGGGCTTCAAAAAACCACATCTACACTGAACCCTTATACCGGGGCTTGGACTGAAGATGAAGCAATACATCTATTACGCAGAACAACCTTTGGTGTAAAACCTGCAGATGTACAAACACTACTTGGCATGAGTGTGAGCCAAGCTGTAGACACCTTATTAAACGTACCTACTACAGCACCTACTCCTCCACTCAATAATTATCAGGCAGTAGTACCCGACCCTACTGTGCCATTAGGGCAAACTTGGGTAAATGCTCCATATGATAGTACCACTACCGGGCAAAGATATTATTCATTCAAATCATGGTGGACTGGTTTGATGATAAACCAAAACATGAGCATATTAGAAAAGATGGTTTTGTTTTGGCACAATCATTTTGCAACAGAGGTGCTAACTGTCGGGGATGCCCGTAAGTCATACAAACTCAATGCAATGTTCCGCGCCAATGCATTAGGCAACTTTAAAACGTTGGTAAAAAATGTAACGCTTGATCCATCCATGCTAGTATATCTGAATGGCTACCTGAATACTAAAACAGCCCCTGACGAAAACTATGCACGTGAGCTACAGGAATTATTTACTATAGGCAAAGGTTTTACACCTATCTGGGACGAAGACGATGTAAAAGCTGCTGCTAAGGTGCTGACAGGGTGGCGAATTAACAATACTACTATTACCAGTTATTTCGACTCTACAAGGCACGATACGACTAACAAGATATTCTCTTCTTACTATAATTACTATGTTGTAGTTGGCAAAACAGGTGCAAGCGGTGCTACGGAAGTTGATGATCTGATAAACATGATTTTCAACAAACAGGATACCGCACTACACATATGCCGCAAGTTATACAGGTACTTTGTTTACTACATTATAGACAGCAATACAGAAGCGAACATCATTGTACCAATGGCACAAACGTTGGTAAATAATAACTTTGATATTAAGCCTGTATTAGCAGAGTTGCTTAAGAGTGAACACTTCTTCGATATCAATAGCCGCGCCTGCTATATTCGTAATCCGTTAGATTTCCTTATTGGTATGTTCCGTACCATGAAGATTGATATACCATCTAGTATGAGCGTTGATAAAACTTATGCTATTTGGAACTATGTACGTAGCTATGGCAATACATTAGCATTAGATCTTGGCGACCCACCCAATGTGGCAGGATGGCCAGCATATTATCAAGAGCCTGATTTTTATGAAACGTGGATAAACTCTAATACGTTACCTAAGCGGATGTCGTTTGCAGATATGATGCTGAACTCAGGGTTTTCTGCAGGTACTGGCACAGCCATAAAAATTGATGTAATAGAATTTGCTAAACAATGCCCCAATGTTGGTGATCCTAACGCATTAGTAGATTTTATAGTAAAATATTGCCTTGGCCTACCGCTTAGTACAAACACTAAAAAAGCAATTAAAGAAAGTGAATTACTATCCGGACAAACATCAGATTATTACTGGACAGTAGCATGGACCAACTATGTATCAAACCCTAATACAGCCAATACTAACACTGTAAAAAGCAGGTTGATAAGCACCATTTTTGAAATAATCCGTTTACCAGAAAGCCAATTGTGTTAAACTTTTTTTGAAGAATAATAAAACTGCTACAATGAAACGCAGAGATTTTCTGAAAGCTACCCCGGCAGCCGCCAGTTTAGCATTTATGATGAATGGCTTGCCAATCAGTACTTATGCCAGCCACCCGCTATTAGAAATGTTGGCAAAACAAACTGCCACTTTAGGAAAAGTATTGGTTGTCATACAGTTAAACGGGGGCAATGATGGACTTAACATGGTTATCCCTATTGACCAGTATAGCAATTTGTCCAATGCACGCGGAAATGTGCTGATACCTCAAAACAAAGTATTAGCATTAAGTAATACAAGCCTTACTGGTCTGCACCCTTCCATGACAAGGATACAGGATATGTACAGTAATGGTTTGGTAAATATTACACAAGCGGTTTGTTACCCTAATCCTAACTTTTCACACTTCCGTGCAACGGATATATGGCTGACAGCATCAGACTCTAACCAATACTTGGATACAGGATGGTTAGGCAGATATCTTGATTTGAAATACCCTGGTTATCCTAATGGCTATCCAAGCACAACAATGCCAGACCCATTAGCGATACAAATCGGTTCAGGTGTTTCTACAGTGCTGCAAGGGGCACAAGTCAACACTGGCATGGCAATATCTAACATCAATAACTTTTACAACCTTGTTAATAGTTATGTAGACCCTGCTCCATCTACACCTGCCGGACACGAACTGACATTCCTACGATATATTGCACAGCAAACCGAAACATACAATAAGGTAATAAAAGATGCCGCAGCAAAAGCGAATAATTTATCAACCCTCTACCCGACAGGCAACTCTTTAGCAGATCAGTTAAAAATTGTTGCACGCCTCATTGCAGGTGGTTTACAAACACCTATCTACATTGTTAGCCTTGGAGGATTTGATACACACTCTGACCAGGTAGATGCTGCAGACCACACAATCGGCGCACACGCTACTTTAATGCAAAAACTGTCAGAAGCTGTGTATGCATTCTTTGATGATGCAAAACTCTTGGATTTCCAAGGCCGTGTAGCAGCGATGACATTCAGCGAATTCGGTCGTCGTGTAAAATCAAATGCTAGTGGCGGTACAGACCATGGCACAGGTGCACCAGTGATGGTATTCAGTCCGCACGTCAATCCGGGGCTTATTGGTTCTAACCCGGTAATACCGCCTACCACAACAGTGAATGACAATGTAGCCATGCAGCATGACTTCAGGTCTGTTTATGCATCTGTACTTGCAGATTGGTTTGAATTAGATATAAATGACGTGAACAACCTATTGATGGATACATTCCCAATACTACCAATCTTCAGGAACGCTAACAATGTAAAGAACACTGAAGAAAATGGTAGCATTGAGATACTCCAACAAAACTTCCCGAATCCGTTCAGCAGCAGCACTACATTTACATTCAATTCTGATGGTGGCAATGTTCGTATACAGATGTTTGATGCTACAGGACGTATGGTGCGCGAAATAACCAATAAACAATACGACCGTGGTAGTCACCAGATAACCATAGACCGTGGCAGCCTTGCTCCCGGGCAATACTTTATGACACTAACAAACGGTAATAATAAAGCTACCAGAAGAATGACAATTGTGAATTAATTGAGTACGTAACTTTATAAACAATAAAGGTGCTGACATCAGCACCTTTATTGTTTATCTGTAAAACAGTTATTTCTTTATCGCATCATCATAAATTACTTTTGCGACAGTGGCAATAATACTTTCTCCATATGCCATGTCGCCTGCAATATCATGCACATAAACCGCTACAGCAAGGTGTTGACCATTAGGCAGTGTAATAACACCAACATCATTAACTGCAGCTGTTTTATTGTTTTCAGTGGCACTGCTACCTGTTTTGTGTGCTACTATCGTGGCGGCAGGCAATAAGCCTTTAATACGATTAGTGCCACCTGTAGTTCTTTCCATAATGCTCCGTAATGTATCGGTAGATGTTTTGCTCAACAACTCGCGCGTGTAAAACTTGACCAGCAACTTGGCCATATCTTTTGCAGTGCACCATGTACCATACGGCTTACTGAAGTCTATATAAGGCTTACCCTCTGTTTGCGACACTCCAATACCCTGCAATCCTGTACTTTTTATGGATGCCTCTATTTGCTTTGCTCCGCCTACCTGCCTCGTAAAACCGCTACAGCTAATATTATCGCTAACATGTGTCATATATTCAAGCAATGTATGTACCCTCATGCTCGTTTTACCGTTCAGTGCCTCTAACAACGACTTACCACCTGGTGTTGCTAACTCCTCTTTTGTAAGCGCAAACGGTTCATCAAGCGACAGTCTGCCGCTATCTACCTGCTTCATTATCATTACTGCAAGTGGAAACTTAATAGTGCTTTGTGTAGGTACACGGTCAGTAGCATTGTAATAAAATGTATCACCAGTTTCAATATGAATACTCGCAATTGCAATCTTAGCTTTAGCGGATTGGGCGATGCTGTCTATAATTGTTTGTAGCGCTGTATGATTGGGCAATTCAGCAGTTTGGCTTTCTTCAGTTTTGGATTGTTCGTTACCGCAACTTGATAAAGCTAAGACTGTAAAGGCAAAAAGTATAGAGCGCATACATACGATTGTAAAACACGAATGTATGCAAAACACTGATTGAAAATAAAAACGGCTGCCTCTCAGCAGCCGTTATATCTTTTACTCAATTGAGCTATTACACAATCAAGCCATTATTATAAGTGTATCGCCTCACCAAGTGCTACTTCTATCGCGTCTTTTACAGCTTCGCTCATTGTCGGGTGCGGGAAGATAGTATCTAACTGCTCCTGCCATGTAGTTTCCAGCTTGCGGCTAGATACTGTTTGCGCAATAATTTCTGTAACGTTAGCGCCTATCATGTGCGTACCCAACCATTCGCCGTATTTAGCGTCAAATATTACTTTTACAAAACCTTCATTAGCACCTGCTGCACTTGCTTTACCCGATGCACTGAATGGGAATTTACCCACTTTTACTTCATAGCCCGCTTCTTTAGCTTGCTTTTCTGTCATACCAACAGAAGCTATTTCAGGAGAACAGTATGTACAGCCTGGAACGTTATTATAATCCAATGCCTCAGGAGCATGATGGTACTTACCTTCTTTATTAGCTATGGCTTCAATACATATCACCGCTTCTTTCATAGCAACGTGTGCCAATGCCTGCCCCGGTACAATATCACCAATGGCATAAATACCGCCAACATTAGTATTGTAGTATTTATCAACTAATACTTTGCCTTTATCAGTTTTTACACCTAAAGTTTCCAATCCTATGTTCTCAATATTGGCAGAAACACCCACTGCACTCAGCACCATGTCAGCTTCCAGCGTAGTCATACCTTCTGCAGTTTTAACATGGGCAACCACACCAGTACCTTTAGCTTCTACTTTTTCTACAGAAGCGTTAGTCATGATGGTCATGCCTTTCTTCTTATATATCTTCTCCAACTCTTTTGATACATCCTCATCTTCTACCGGCACTATGCGTGGCATAAACTCAACAATCGTAACTTTAGTACCCATGCTGTTATATACATACGCAAACTCTACACCTATTGCACCACTACCAACCACTATCATAGATTTAGGTTGTGTTGGCAGGTTCATCGCCTCGCGGTAGCCTATGATTTTCTTACCATCTATTGGTAAGTTAGGCAGTTGGCGTGCACGGCCACCTGTTGCCAGTATTACATGCTTCGCTGCATAAGTAGTAGTCTTACCGTCAGCACCTGTTACCTCTACCTCTTTCTTTGCATTCAGTTTGCCCATACCCATCAGCACATCTATCTTGTTCTTCTTCATCAAAAACTGGATGCCCTTGCTCATTTTATCGGCAACACCGCGGCTGCGTTTAATGACTGCATTGAAATCTGCTTTTGATTCACCCGCTATGATACCATAGTCTTGCGCATGAGAAAGATACTCCAGCACCTGTGCCGACTTAATGAGCGCTTTGGTAGGAATACAACCCCAGTTGAGGCATATACCGCCAAGGCTTTCTTTTTCTACGATAGACGTTTTATAACCCAATTGTGTAGCACGGATAGCAGCTACATAACCACCAGGGCCACTACCTATGTAGCACGGATAGCAGCTACATAACCACCAGGGCCACTACCT
>CALESY010000098.1 GCA_937919945.1 uncultured Chitinophagaceae bacterium
AAGGCCCCGGCAGTATTTATTAACCCTACTTCATTTATTGCAGTATCGTTTGCTTCAGTTGAAAGGATAGTATATGCAAACCTTACCTGTCCTAATGCTGGATAGGTTACGGCTGCATAGTCTGTTGTGCCATTCAAAGCCCTGGTAAATGCACCCGTTAGTGCTGTATCTGTTAAAGCTGCTGCAGTGCCCGATGTACCAACCCCACCGGTATCAATTTTTTTACCGTTGGTTGTATCACCACCTAGTAGCTTCGCGATGTTATCCAATCCACCATTCACAACTAGATTTTCGTACTCATATTGGTTAAGTACTTGTTTGCTTACTGCATCTACCACTTTTATGGTAACAAAGCCCTTTACTTTAATTCCATCAGTATGCATGTGCTATATTATTTTTATGCGAATTGTATCGCTTTCATTAATTAAGTTTTGTGTACCGTTCAACAACCAACTACCATCCAGCGTAGTAGTTTTTCTTGTTCTTACCGTATCTCTGAAACTGTTATCATCATTTATTCCCAATTGAGTATCATCGGTATAAACATTATCAATTAAATTAAACCCATAAAAGCGTAAACCTTCAAATGGTATGCTTTTACGCTTGTATTTGTCAATTAAAGCGACAGTACTTTCTACTTGTGTTCCGTTGTAAGGGTGTGATCCTATATTTATTCTTACTTTGAAATACAACCCACCTGTACCTGTGTTTTCAATTACCTGGAAATCACTAAAACCTGCAATCTTCAAAACTTCTTCAATTGCCCAAGCTGTTCCCGCCTTTCGCTTTAATCTTATTGCATGTTTTACCAAGGCCCTTTGTTTAGCAACGGTATCAGCGAACAACCATCCTTTTACACCTAGTATATCCAGTTCTTCAGCTAAAACAGGTAATATTTGTTCATCAACGGTATCAATGAAGTTTATAAGTATAACATCAACACGGGTATCAGCATCCATTTCACGTATCAGCAAATCAAATGCATAGATATGTGCGTGCATGGCTGCAGTATCCGGTATTATGTATTGCCTTTTATTCATCTGCTATACTCTCAACTACACCGGTTATGCCGGTACAATTCATATACACGTTTGGTAATGCTATTATATCTGCCAGCGGTGCCAAAAGAATAGGTTTGTATATCTTCAATAGATCAGCGCCCAAAACGGCTTCTATTTGCTTTACAACCACATCCACACCTAGCTTGTTTTTCCTTTCTGCTACAAATACAGTAATCCGTTCATTCGCT
>CALESY010000099.1 GCA_937919945.1 uncultured Chitinophagaceae bacterium
ATGTACCCAATCACGTATTTGCTTCTATCGAAGCACTGCCTGTTGCTACACACCCTATGACACAATTTTGCATAGCGGTGCTTGCATTGCAAACAGAATCTAAATTCGCAAAAGCATACGAAGAGGGTATCAGCAAAAAAGAATATTGGGATTATGTGTACGAAGATACCATGACGCTGATAGCACGCCTGCCACGTATTGCAGCATACATTTACCGCCGCAAATACAAGAATGGTGAACATATACAGCCTGATGGTATGCTCGACTGGAGTGCCAACTTTGCACACATGCTGGGTTATGATAACGAGAGCTTCAAAGAACTGATGCGCTTGTATCTGACAATACATGCCGACCACGAAGGTGGTAACGTATCTGCACATGCAACACACCTTGTAGGCTCTGCACTCAGCGACCCTTACTTGTCTTTCTGTGCAGGTATGACAGGGCTTGCAGGACCGCTGCATGGTTTGGCAAATCAGGAAGTTATCCGTTGGATAGAGGAGCTTCAGGAGAACCTTGGCACATTAGAGCCTACTAAAGAGCAGATAGCACAGTATATAAAAGATACATTGACAGCAGGTAAAGTAGTACCGGGATACGGACACGCTGTATTGCGTAAAACTGACCCGCGCTTTACAGCACAAATGGAGTTTGCAAAAACACATTGTCCTGACGACCCAACTGTAAAAACAGTATGGAATGTGTATGAAGTAGCACCGCCGATACTGGAGGGTACAGGTAAAATCAAAAATCCATGGCCTAATGTGGATGCACACTCCGGTGCATTGCTGAAACATTATGGCTTGGTGGAAGAAGATTTTTACACTGTATTGTTTGGTGTAAGCCGTGCATTGGGTGTACTGGCAAGCCTTTGTTGGGACAGGGCTTTGGGCTTCCCGATAGAACGTCCTAAGTCTATGACTACAGAGTGGGTGAAGAAATTCATCGCTAAAAAACAAGCGACTGCTTAATAAGTAAAAAAAGAAAAAAACAATAAATAAAAGCAGGCAGTTCAGGCTGTCTGCTTTTTTATTCATGTTATTTTAACCATAGTATAGAGTAGCGATAGCGATGTAGTTTCTATTAATCAATTATCTTTGCGCTCCGCAATAACAATCAATCATAGTAAATAATAATCAATCATGGTAAAGGGTCCTGTTTCTCAGTTTATACAACACCACTATCGTCACTTCAATGCGGCTGCATTGGTAGATGCTGCAAAAGGTTACGAAACACATTTGCTGGAAGGTGGTAAAATGCTGGTATCGCTGGCCGGTGCCATGAGTACGGCTGAGTTGGGTATATCGCTGGCAGAAATGATACGTCAGGATAAAGTAGCCATTATTAGTTGTACAGGTGCAAACCTTGAAGAAGACATCATGAATCTGGTAGCACATACACACTATAAGCGTGTGCCTAACTACCGCGACCTGAGCCCGCAAGATGAGTGGGAATTGTTGGAAGGTGGTTTCAACCGTGTTACAGATACATGCATACCGGAAGAAGAAGCTTTCCGCCGTATACAAAGGCATATATATAAAATATGGAAAGATGCAGAAGATAAAGGCGAACGTTACTTTCCGCACGAGTATATGTACAAACTACTGCTGAGTGAGGTGATGAAACCCGACTACGAGATAGACCCTAAAAACAGTTGGATGATTGCTGCTGCCGAAAAGAACTTGCCAATAATTGTACCGGGATGGGAAGACAGCACGATGGGTAACATCTTTGCATCATACTGCATAAAAGGTGAACTGAAAGCCAGCACTATGAAGAGCGGCATTGAATATATGATATGGCTGAGCGAATGGTATCGTGCCAACAGCAGTGGTAAAGGTGTAGGCTTCTTCCAGATAGGTGGTGGTATAGCGGGCGACTTCCCGATATGTGTAGTGCCTATGATGTACCAAGACCTTGAATGGCACGATGTGCCTTTCTGGAGCTACTTCTGCCAGATAAGTGATAGCACTACATCTTACGGTTCTTACAGCGGTGCAGTACCTAATGAAAAAATAACATG
>CALESY010000100.1 GCA_937919945.1 uncultured Chitinophagaceae bacterium
CGGAAACAGTACATAACAAAGTCAAAAATAAAAATATTACTTCAGCACTCATTGATGTGATAAAAGAAGAAGGCAATGCTTTTATTGCTGTATTGATACAACGCGGCGCTTTGCTACCAGGTAGTGAAATTACCTACGAGCCTAGCGATAATCCAACAAACAACCTGCAAGATGGTAATGTTACTTTCCGTAGAAAGTACATGGTGCCAACACCTGCAGAACGCATAACCGTTATAAGCCAACTGGACGTTAATCTTTTCAAATTCTTAAATAACAACTAACAATGCCTGAACTGAAGTTAAACACCCTGTATGAAGCCAACGGTTACATTAACGGCCGTGCGCTTTTTGGACAGTCGGAAGAATTTACAATACCAGGTATAAAGCCCAAAATGAATGATCATAAGGGTATGGGTATTGCCGGCACCATTGAAACACCATCAGGGTTTGAAAAGATGGAAGTGAAGTTTAAGGCTAATAGCCTTTACCCAGATGTAACTACTGAGTTTGCAAATATCTATAAAGAACACCAGGTTTTGATATTTGGAAACTTGCAAAACTGGCAGGGTAATAACCTTACCGGTGAACAAGCGGCAAAAGTTACCATGAAAGGTAAAAGCAAGGGAACGCCTGATATCACTGTTAAGCACCAGGATAACCCTGAACTGGAATATGCATTAACCATTACCATGGTTAAGGTAGAGGTAGCCGGCAAAGTGTTGTATCACCTTGATTTGCTTGCCAATATCTTCATTGTGGATGGTGTTGATATGTGGGCATCACGTAGGCAAAACCTAGGACTATAATTAATCTGTTTTCTAAAACAACAATTATATGGCAAATCTAAAACGTCTATTATTGGTTACAGCATGTTTATCACTTGCAGCTGTAACCTTTGCGGATACTTCGCCAACGTGCGTATATCCTGAAGTGAAAAAAGAAAATTGCGTGATTGTGGATGCACATCACGATATTCAGCAACTTTCTTTAACAGATGTATATGTACCGATTGTACGCATACATGCTGAAAACTTGGAAGTACCTGAAGTAAGCACCAACGTAAAGGTTTATCATGATCCGGCTTTATTGCATTGTCAATATTTCATACCGGAACGGGCAAAGCCTTATACACTGGTAAAAAACGTGCCCAATTTTATGATATGCAACAAAGCGAAAGGGCCGCAAAATAGATTTCATAACACATTTTATCCACCTGACATTTCGTAAAAGGGGGAAAAGCAAATAATACAAAAACCTGCTTGCTATACTGCAGGCAGGTTTTTTTAATAACAATCAATTTTAAAAACCATGCAAGAAAAAATTTATCCAACAACCCCTGATGCTGAGGGTTGGTTCTTCAATACTAAAGAAGATGAAGCAAATGGTATCAAAAGCCGCAACTATCCAACCGCTGCAAACGATGAAGGGTTT
>CALESY010000101.1 GCA_937919945.1 uncultured Chitinophagaceae bacterium
ACCAGCGATAAGTGAGGTTGGTGCCGGTAGCTGCTACTGTAAACACAGCATTAGTACCTATACATACTGCTTGTGATGTTGGTGAAGTAGTAATGGCAGGAGCATTTTGTACATTAATAGATATGCTGCCGCAGCTACCCGGCGTTGTAAGACAGCTACCCTCGCCGCGCACAAAATATGTTGTATTTACTGTAGGATTGACAGTGACAGATGTACCCGAACCTACAGGTGTACCACCGCAATTACCACTATACCATTGCCAGTTAGATGCATCATTCAGCGTACCCGTACTGATGCTGAGTGTAGTAGGGCTGCCAGCACAGACGGTGGTAGCGGTAGCACTCAGTGTGGGTGTAGTAGGCGTAGGGTTAGGGCCGTACTTCATCACTGTAAGTTTGTTGCTATTGCTTTGGTCTCTGTATGCCATATATGGCACACCATGCGTGTTTACCTTTAAAGAATTATAATCTGTATAGCCTGCAGAGAAACCTGTATTGCCTAATACAGTGAGTGTGCTGCCATTTAACTTTCTTACTACAGCTTTGCCTGGGTTATATATATTATCATAATAGCCTAGGTAAACATTGTTGCTAATATCAACCTCTAAACTTGGAGAACCACCAAATGTAGATGTAGTAAGTCCTGTGTTGAGTCCTGACCAACTGGTACCATTATATTTGTAAGCCTGTACATAGTTGCCACCACCACCAGCTAAAAAGTTGGTTGTGTACACATTATTATTCTCATCTACTACTACAGAATTATTACTTGTACCAGTAGAACCTATACCCGCAACACCTACTATACTCCATACACTACCGTTGTATTTCATAACAGTTACTCCTAGCGATGCGGTATAATCTCTGAAGCTGACATAAGGATAACCTTTAGCGTCTAAAAACAAAGCTGTTTGGTCGCCAGCAGCAGCACTAAACCCTGCTGTGCCTACATACTCCCATGTAGTACCATTAAACCTCATAACAGATATTTTTTGCCCAGCTGCAAAGTCCGCAAAAGACACATAGGGCACATTAGCAGCATCAATTCTTAGTTGAGGCCAAATAGCTATATTGCCCGTAAAGCCTGCACTACCTACATTCACCCAGTTGACACCATCATATTTCATCACCGTCAGCTTGTTGCTGTTAGCACCATCCGTAAATGCTACGTAAGGTGTGTTCGTTTTATCTACGCCAATAGACGTATAGTCAACCGTACCCGCACTGAAGCCTGCTGTACCAAGTGTTGCCCATGTAGTACCATTATAGCGCATCACGGTAGCTTTGTTGCCGTTTGCCGCGTCTTTATAGACTGCATAAATATTGTTGTTCGCATCTATTGCCTGAGATACATAGTCGGCAGTGCCTGCAGATATACCTGCGCTGCCTACACCCGTCCATAAGCCTGTATTGGCAGATGCATCGTTACAGTCCAGATTGTTTTGTACATAGCCTACTGGTTGTGTACAGCCTGTTTGTGTCACTGACGGGTTACCAAATCCGTCACCATCGCTATCCTGATACCATGTTATGTTTCTCACAGTCAGCGCGCATACTTTGGAGTTGACATTACCGCAAAATGCATTTACACATACACATCGGTACAGGTATCCATTCATAGCAACCGTAGCACCTGTTATGTTCATGGTAGTGGTACCAACACCGGTGTACACACCTGCATTCGTCAGGTTAGTCCATGTAGTTCCGTTATTGGTAGATACCTGCCATTGATATGCTGTAGCATTGGTAGCTGCTACGGTAAATGAAGTATTGGCAGCGGGGCATATAATTACATTCTCCGGTTGAGTAGTTATAGATACAGGGTTGGCAACGAAAATAGTTGAGGTTGCCGTTGCTGTACAACCGGCAGCAGAAGTACCTGTAACGGTATATGTAGTAGAAGCAGCGGATGGTGTTGCAATAACACTAGAACCAGTGCTACTGCTAAGAGTTGCTGATGGCGACCATGCAAAAGTTGCAGCAAATGTAGTACCTACCGTTCTGCTCATGTTCGATATTATCTGGTCTGCAGTGCGTGCAGTATTCCATATCCTTACTTCATCTATACTACCCTGAAAATACTGTGTACTTGTCTGATTACCATCCCCTATGGTAACATAAGTTGGTATAGATAATATAGAACGGGTTTCTGCATAAACAGCAGATAAAGACCCATTTATATAAAGCCTCACTGCGCTGCCATCATATGTAGCTGCTACGTGGCTCCATGTATTCAACGGCAATACACCGCCAGTATATAATACATATCCTGTTGAAAACCTTAGCCAAAAATTAAGCCTTCGTGCATTGCCCCCTTGTGGCCAGTTGAGCCCTAATATATAACTGTTTGTATTGCCTGTTATGATACCATTACCATCTGGTGTAACAGCAGATGGGTTTATCCAAGCCTCCAATGTTAGTGCAGTTGCCGGTGCATTGAGTGTGGCATTGGTAGCTGTTGTACAAGAGCCTGAACCCGTAAAATTAAGTGCTCCTGATGCACTTGCAAATGCGGTAGAACTGGCCGTGGTTATGCCTGTGCCTATTCCAATTGCAGTGTTACTATTACCACTGTAATCATATATGCTGGTATTAGATCCCTCGTCGAAACGATAGTATGCCACCAGATTTGCAGGTATAGCAATAGATGCGGTAATATTGGTTGAAGATAATGTACAGATTGTGCTTAAAGCCGGATTTGCATACATATAAGGCTTACTGTTTACAGTAAGTGTAACTGTATTGGAAGTAAGGCTACATGCTCCTTTAGTAACTATTGCACGGTATTGATAACCGTTCATGTGCAATGGCGGGCTCACAAAATTCAGTCCTCCTGAACCATTATCAACTATTATACTACTCGTTACTATATTAGCCCACGAAACGCCACTATTGGTAGACTGTTGCCATTGATAACTCACACCTGTGCCGGTAGCAGCTACTGAACATGTAGCTAAACCCGACAGTTCGCAAGCACTCATGTTTATGTTGTTGGGTTGTGAAACGATTGTTGGCGGCGTGTCAACAGTTAGTGTTGCTGCTGCAGATGGTGCAGATGAGCCACCTCCATTAATAGCTATCGCGCGAAATTGATAACCGTTCATAGATGCAGGAGCAACATTTACAGACATGGTTGCCGTAGTAAAGTTGCTGTAAACAGGGCTGACACCAATATTAAACCATGATAAACCACTATTTAAAGAACCCTGCCACTGATAGCTGGTTGGAGAACCACTGGCCACTACTGTAAATGTTGTGCTACCATTTTGACATATAGTAACGCTAGATGGGTCTGTTGTTATGGTTGGCGGTGAGATTAACAACGCACAGCCATACGTATTTTGGTTGGTTGTAGTACCATTCCCAAGCTGACCGGAACTGTTGCTGCCTGTCATGCAAAAGCTACTGCGGCTGGCTGTAATGATACCATTAAAAATATTATTCGCACTACCTAAGCATGATAATGATACGACATTAGTAACACCAGATGCGATAGATGGTGAGCTTTGGTTTGTATTGTTACCATTGCCTAATTGACCTAGGTTATTTTGCCCCATTGCACGTACAGTACCATCGCTTTTCAGGTAGAAAGTATGTTTCCATTTAGCAGAGATTTGTGTTACATCCAATACTAAACTTACTTGCTGTGGTGTATTTTGGGTAATTGTAGTGCCAATGCCCAATTGCCCTAAGTCGTTCCACCCCCAAGTATAGATAGTGCCGTCAGCTTTTAAACCCATGGTATGTCCACCACCGGCACTTATCGCTTTCCAGTCTGTTGCAGTACCGGTTTGTACATAACTGTTTTGTTGTGTGTTATTACCTAAGCCCAACTCGCCAAAGCCATTAAAACCTGCTCCCCATATAGTACCGTCGGCTCGTATGCCTGAGCTATGGTCAACACCTGCCGAACCAAATATCCAGTTAGTAGCACTACCCGATTGAGTATGCGTGTTTTGACTTGTTGTAGAGCCAATACCTAATTGCCCCTCTGTATTATGACCACTGGCCCATATAGTACCGTTGCTCTTCGTAAATACACTATGATAAAAGCCCGCAGATATACTTACCCAATCGTTGGCGGTACCTACTTGTATAGGCGTTGTTTGAGTAGTTGTACTGCCAATCCCTAATTGCCCAGCTAAATTGGCGCCCCACGCCCATACTGTACCGTCGGCCCTCATACCAAAACTATAGCCACTTCCTGCGCTTACTGATACCCAGTTGGTAGCAGTGCCTATCTGCACAGGCGAGTTGCGTTGTGTGGTAGTTCCGTCACCTAACTGCCCATGTGTATTACCCCCCCAAGCCCATAGTGTACCATCCCCTTTTACAGCTAGGGTATGATTGTTGCCTGTGGATACTTGTACAACAAAATTGCTATTGGTATTAGTAAGTATGGGTGTAGTGCTATTTGCGGTACTACCGTTACTAAAACCAAAGTTGCCATAGGCGTTATAGCCAAAAGCATATAACTCTCCGCTACAGTTATATATAGCAGATGAATAGCGCCCCCCATCAATACCTACCCAGTTTGTATTGCTTCCTATTTGTACAGGTGATGTTCTATCTGTAGTGGTGGCATCGCCTACTTGCCCAAAAGTATTACTACCCCAAGCCCATACATTACCGCCAGCTGTAATAGCAAGTGCATGCGCATATCCGGCATTAATGCTTATCCAGTTTGTTGCAGAACCAACCTGAGTAGGTGATGATGCATTTGTCGTTGTGCCTATTCCTAATTGACCACTTGAATTATTTCCCCATGTCCATAATGTACCATCAACTTTTAGTGCCATGCTAAAAAATTCGCCTGAACTTACGCTTACCCATTTATTGTCAGAACCTACCTGTGTAGGCAAATCTTTCTGTGTAGTTGTTCCATCACCTACTTGTCCTGAACCATTTCTACCCCAAGCCCATAATGTACCGTTTGCTTTTATAGCAAGATTTGTTGAATAACCAGCAGAAATAGCAACCCAATCTGTTGAACTACCTACTTGTACAAAGCTTGTGCTGCTGCTATTGCCTGCTCCGTTGCCCAGTTGTCCTTCATCATCAAGCCCGGTTGCCCAAAGCGTGCCGTCTGCTTTCAAAGCTATTGTATGGTTCCATATACCGGCTGCTACTGCAACCCAATTCGTGCCACTCCCAACCTGAACCGGAGTATTTTGATTTGTAGTATTACCTATCCCCAGTTGACCGTCTGTATTTAAACCCCAAGCCCAAAGGGTGCCATCAGCTCGAATACCGAAACTAGAAGAATTGCCTGTAGATACATTTACCCAGTTTGTAGCACTGCCGATTTGTACGGGACTGAGACGGTTTGTATTAGTACCATCTCCTAATTGTCCATTAGTGTTGTTCCCGTATGCATATAAGGCACCATTACGTATTTCAAGCGTATGTATAGTTGATGTAGCTACCCGCTGATAATTACTTCTATACTCATTACTGCCTACATAGCGTGTACCAGCATTGCGGGCTTGCGTATGGTAGCTGTTAAATAATAATATCATGGCGATAAACGCCACGAGGGGGGATTTCATAAATTGCATAACAAATAGATTTTAGCTTCTTCCTGCGTAGGGTAAACAAGGAAGAGGTATAAATTTAACAAGCCTTTACGATATTTTGAAATTAAATATTTATAACGCTCTCTGATTTGTAATCTTAAACACTCATACCCCATAATACACCAACGGGCTTACATGCTGTAAGCCCGTTGGTGTGTAGTATTAGTTTGTTTGTTTA
>CALESY010000102.1 GCA_937919945.1 uncultured Chitinophagaceae bacterium
TGCACCCTGTTTCTTTTTATGTAATCAGGCAATTACTATTTCAGCTTGAATGCTTTTTTCACTTTGGCTACATAGTCCAGTTTCTCCCAAGTAAACAGTTCTACTTTCACTTGCTTGGTTTTACCGTCTGCAGATTTGAAAGTTTTGGTTACAACCTGTGGTTCGCGGCCCATGTGGCCGTATGCAGCACACTCGCTATACATAGGCTGGCGCAGTTTCAGGCGTTGCTCTATGAAGTAAGGGCGCATATCAAATACTTCGCTTACTATTTTAGCTATCGCTCCGTCGTTCAGGTTTACTTTGGCAGTACCATATGTGTTTACATAAATACCCATTGGCTTGGCAACACCTATTGCGTAAGATACCTGTACCAACACCTCGTCGCACACACCTGCTGCTACAAGGTTCTTAGCTATGTGGCGTGTAGCGTAAGCTGCAGAACGGTCTACCTTGCTGGGGTCTTTACCACTAAAGGCACCACCACCATGCGCACCTTTACCACCATAAGTATCTACGATGATTTTACGGCCTGTCAAACCGGTATCGCCATGCGGGCCACCGATAACGAATTTGCCCGTAGGGTTGATATGATAATTTATTTTGTTGTTGAACAATGATTTGTACTGCGGGTACATTTTCATTACACGCGGTATCAGTATGTTCAACACGTCTTTCTTAATAGTTTCCTGCATTTTCTTCTCTTCCGCAAAATCATCGTGCTGGGTAGAGATAACGATGGTGTCAATACGTACAGGTTTGTTGTCGTCGCTATACTCAAGTGTTACCTGGCTCTTGGCATCTGGGCGCAAATACTTCATTTGCTTGCCCTCACGGCGGATGGCAGATAACTCGCGAAGCAATGCATGTGCCATATCAAGTGCCAATGGCATGTAGTTAGCCGTTTCGTTTGTTGCGTAGCCAAACATCATACCTTGGTCGCCCGCACCCTGGTCTTCTTTTTTCTTTTTATCTACACCTTGGTTAATGTCGGGAGATTGCTCGTGAATAGCAGAGAGCACACCACAAGAGTTGGCTTCAAACATATACTCACTCTTTGTGTAGCCAATCTTAGTAATTACATCACGTGCTATGCTTTGCGCATCGATGTAAGTATTGCATTTTACCTCGCCTGCCAGTACTACCTGTCCTGTAGTTACCAATGTTTCGCAAGCTATTTTAGAGTTGGCATCCCAAGCCAGAAAGTTATCAACTAATGCATCTGAAATCTGGTCTGCTACTTTATCAGGGTGTCCTTCCGATACAGACTCTGACGTAAATAAATAAGGCATTTTGTTATGTACTATTTATGATTTTAGAATAATGGTTCGCAATATAGCTAATAAATGCTGTTTTTAAGGGATAATTACTCCACTGTTACCGATTTGGCAAGGTTTCTTGGCTGGTCAACATTGCACCCGCGCAATATGGCAATATGGTATGCCAGTAGTTGCAATGGTACTATGCTTACAAGCGGTGATAGTATTTCCTCCGTTTCGGGAACTTCTATAATATGATCTGCTAAAGCGCGTATTTGAGTATCGCCCTTGTTTACTACAGCTATTATTTTACCCTTACGTGCCTTTACCTCTTGTACGTTCGATACTATTTTTTCGTACGCGCTTTGGTTGGTTGCAAGAAACACTACCGGCATTTCTTCATCAATCAATGCGATAGGTCCGTGCTTCATTTCTGCAGCCGGGTAGCCCTCGGCATGTATGTAGGATATTTCTTTCAACTTTAAGGCGCCCTCAAGTGCAACAGGGAAATTGTAGCCTCGACCTAAATACAGGAAGTTGCTTGCATCTTTATAAATAGCTGCCAGCTCTTTTATCTGTGCATCCAGTTTCAGCGTTTCTTCTATCTTCTTAGGTATGTTCTCCAGTTCGTAGAGTATCTCGCGTAGTTTTGATGTTGATACAGTACCTTTTTCCTGTGCTATCTGCAAGGCTATCAGCGTCAGCATACATATCTGTGTAGAGAATGCTTTGGTTGATGCTACCCCTATTTCGGGCCCTGCGTGTGTATAAGAACCTGCATGAGATGTACGTGCAATGGATGAACCGATGACGTTGCATATACCATATATCAATGCCTGCCTTTCTTTCGCAAGTTCTATGGCCGCAAGGGTATCGGCCGTTTCGCCCGATTGTGATATGGCTATTACTACGTCTTTCTCATATATTACAGGGTTCCGGTAGCGAAACTCTGATGCGTATTCTACCTCAACAGGTACACGTGCCAGGTCTTCTATCAGGTATTCGCCAATCAGGCCGCTATGCCAAGATGTACCACAAGCGGTTATGAGAAAACGTTCAGCGTTGTCTATACGTTTGGTGTATTCATTCAATCCTCCCAGCTTTATCCAGCCTTGTTGGGCATTCATACGGCCACGAAGGCTGTCTGCTATAGCTTTAGGTTGCTCATATATTTCCTTGAGCATGAAGTGTTCAAACCCGCCCTTTTCAATAGCCTCCAGACTCATTTCAAGTGTTTTGATGGCCGGCGATTTTTGCACATTGCCCAACGTCTTTACTGTAAAGTCGCCACTTCTGTTTACAACAGCATACTCCTGATCGTCCAGATACACTACGTTTTTAGTGTATTCGATAATGGGCGATGCATCAGATGCTATATAAAATTCATCATCACCTATGCCTATTACCAACGGGCTACCTTTACGGGCTGCTATCAGTTGGTCGGGGTTATTTTTGTCTATTATTACAATGGCATACGCACCTACTACCTCGTTCAGTGCTACACGTACAGCATCTTCCAGCGTACTTTTATCCTGCTTCCAAACTTCTTCTATCAGGTTTACCAATACTTCCGTATCCGTATCAGAATGAAATTTGTATCCACGTTTTGTCAGTTCTTCTTTGATGGCGGCATAGTTTTCAATAATGCCATTGTGGATGATGGCAAGATTGCCCGATTGTGATAGGTGCGGATGTGCATTACGGTCGTTGGGCTCGCCATGGGTAGCCCAGCGTGTATGGCCAATGCCTATATTCGCAGTCAGTTTTTCTCCGTCAGTTACTTTTTCAAGCTCACTTACTTTACCTGCTTTTTTATATACAGTTAGGTTGCCGTTTAGTAATGCTATACCTGCACTGTCATACCCCCTGTATTCAAGGCGTTTCAGCCCTTTCAATAATATGGGGAATGCTTCTTTAGAACCTATATATCCAACGATGCCGCACATATTAGTTGTGTAATGGTTATTTATGTGATTAGTTTGCTTGCGTATAGGTAATGTTCAACCGTATGCTGTAAGTGCTGTGTTTGCCACCGGCAATCAGCCTGTATGCACCTGGATACGTTACCGTTCCGTTTATACGTAAATGTAACTCTTCTGCTTTATTCATAATAGCTTTTTGTACCTCGCGGGGTATGTTAAGCTTCCATTGAGAAATGGTGACACCATTAATGGTAACTTCCTGCTTTGTACCATCTACAAATGTAAAAACAGATGTGTTATCGCTGGCGTTAGCAAGGTCAAGTATGGTATATGATTTGCCTGTAGCATCCACACCAACAGGAAATATACGGTTGGGTTCTCTCATTACTTCTGCATCGGGGTCGCCGGCTACACTTACTTTGGTTATTACCAGTTGTGCTTTATTAATGATAGCAGTTGGCAGGTTTTTGATGTACGGAATGCGTATATCCAAAGCAGCACCCGGCTCGTTTTGTAATAATATAATCGAATCGCTTACTTGTGTTGTAGTGCGTTTCACAAAAGGGTAAGCCGGGTAACCATCGTATTTTCGGCTGATGTAGTTGAAATGTGCGCAGTCTGACGTAGTGAAGTTAAGGAACGATGTACTGATATTATCAGGGTTGGTATTGCCGTTCTGATTGTAATACAAGGCTATAGAAGCGCGGGCATAGTCTGTAGAGCCAGACAGGAAGAAGTATGGTATTACCTTGCAGGTGTTATTATTGGTGTCTCTTGCGGCTATATATAAGCCTTTGATGGTATTTAAGAAATCACCGTTATTGTTTGCATTTTTTGCTGCTGTTACCAACTCATTCAGGAAACTGCCTTTCAGTTTGATGCGCAAATGCGGTGCTCGTTTGCTGCCTGCTACTTTTATAGAATCGGTCTTCAGGTTGTAAAGGTTCACGCTTACCGGGTCGCTCACAGGGTTGGCATAATCCACAGCTTTTTTGTCTTTGCTATAGTATAGTGTGTCCCTGCTCATGCTCTCGGTAACCCTGTACACTACATACTCTAAGCTAGCGTTTTTGTTATTGGTATCTCCCCAGCTAAAACCGGAATATGGAAGTATCAACACGGCAGAGTCTGGTGTAGATGCCAATGTAAGGTTTGACGCAGTAGGTACTACCTGCATGTAGATGCCCCAGTTGGTGCGCCCGAAGAATGCATCGTTCGTTACGCCGGCAGCATGTACAATATTGGTTGTTGTGGGTGTAAACCCGGTGGCAATAGAGTCGTCTTCTACTGTTTTAGAGATGATGGTAAGGGTATCTCCAATGGCGTTAGAGAATATATCGTCCGAAGCAGGAGCAATACCTGCTTTAATAATAGTATCTTCCTTGCAACCCGTAGCACTGATGGCGAAACCCGAAATCAGCAGCCCTATTGCAAGGTTCAATAAATTGTTTTTCAACGTAGAAGTTATTTTCAGCGAAAGTGATAAAAGAAATACTAAGACTCTGTTAAGCTTTTATACAGGTCGAGCAGCGAGCTTACATCTTCCTTCCAGCTTTCTTCGTATTTCACTACTTTTTTGTAGCGGCTTGGCTTTATTTCGTCTGCTATTGCTTTATCCAGTGTATCAGAGCCGTGTACCACTACGTCGGCATACTTACTGCCGCCAAGTGTCAAGGCTGTGCTTGTGCCATCTTTGTACACGTCCAGGTCTTTTTCTTTAATATCGGCACTAACCAATGCTTTTTTTACAAAGTCATTGCTTAGTTTTTCATTAAACTGTCCGTCTTGCGCGGTATATATCACTTTTGAATAGCCGAAAACAGGTTCTTTTTTATAAGCCGTTTTCAGGTAGGCAGGTATCAGCGATGTCATCCAGCCGTGGCAGTGGATAACGTGTGGCGGCCAGCCAAATTTCTTAACTGTTTCCAATGCGCTTTTGCAGAAGAATATCATGCGCTCTGCATTATCGTCAAAGAAATTGTCCTGATCGTCACGGAAAACGTGTTTACGCTTGAAGTAATCATCGTTATCCATAAAATATACCTGTAGGCGTGCGCTAGGCAGAGATGCTACTTTTATTATCAGCGGATAGTCGTCTTTATCTATTATTACGTTAATTCCCGACAGGCGTACCACCTCGTGCAGGCGGTGTCGGCGTTCGTTTATCAGCCCGAAGCGGGGCATGATAACACGTACTTCCAAACCGGAATCAAAAGTTTTGACTGCCAGTTTATTCAGTATATGTGCAAAATCGGTAAACTCAATGTATGGGGATAGTTCGTTGGCAACAATTAAAACACGTTTTTTCTCTGCAGACATGCGGAATGTTAGATTAAAACAAGAAAAAAAATTAAACTTGTCGGAAATTGACTGCAAAATTACGAAAATATTATATTCCAACCCCGCATATTATGTTGGAAAGGCAAAAAACAGTTTATGGTCATATTTAAAAAACTTGCTGATATACAACAATATATAGCTACCGTAATGGCAAGTAGCAGGCAGGTAGGCTTTGTACCTACTATGGGTGCCCTGCACGAAGGCCACGCTTCGTTAGTGAGGCAAGCAATAGAAGGGGCAGATATAGTAGTTGCCAGCATATTTGTAAACCCTACCCAGTTTAACGATAAAACAGATTTTGAAAAATACCCTATATCTGTAGAGGCAGATATTATGATGCTGATTGAGGCAGGCTGTGATGTCTTGTTTCTGCCTAATGTGGAAGAAATGTATCCTAATGGTACTAACAGTATGCCATCTTACAACTTCGGCTACCTCGATACGGTACTGGAGGGCGAAAAACGTCCCGGCCATTTCAAAGGGGTGGGGCAGGTAGTAGCCCGCCTGTTGGATATTATAAAGCCCGATAAGCTGTTTATGGGGCAGAAAGATTATCAGCAATGTATGGTGGTGAAAAACCTGCTGCAACAGTTGGGCAGTCCTGTAGATATGGTAATATGCCCCACCAAGCGAGAGGCAGACGGCTTGGCAATGAGCAGCCGCAACCGCCGCCTTACAGAGCCGCAACGTGCGTTGGCAGGCGTCATATACCAGTGTTTAGTATCCATTAGCACAAAACAGGCTGAAGGCAACTTTGCCCTTGTACAAAAAGAATGTGCCGACCTGATGGCAGCAAAAGGGTTTGAGGTAGAATATATAGCATTGGCAGATGCCAATGATTTAACCCTGTTGGATAACTACGATACCAACCGCCCTATGGTAGCCCTGATAGCCGCCAAACTGGGCGATATAAGGTTGATAGATAATATGCTGTTAGGATGATGGATATTCAGTTAGTGAAAGACGCAGCATTACTCTTGCCATTGAGCAGGCAACTGCAAGAATTGCACCAACGGGCATTCCCTCATATATTCAAGCCTTTTGATGAAGCGGCTGTCGCAACCTACTTTAATGATTGTATGGCTGATGATGCATACAGGCATTATGCGGCATTTGAGGATGGAATGGCTTGCGGATATATTCAGGCACAGCACATAGAAAGGCCTGAGAGTGCGTTTGTAGCATCGTACGGTTATATACATATTCATCAACTGATAGTAGGGAACGGAAGCAGGCAAAAAGGTATTGCTACAGCATTGATGAATACAGTTCTTGCTTTTGCTCGCGAAATGGGTTCTGCAAGAATAGATCTGACAGTGTGGAACTTTAACGAGGCTGCACACAGCTTTTTTAAAAAAACCGGCTTTACAGATGATTTACAGAGAATGTACATCAACCTGCCATAATCTTTACAGCTTTATATTCAACCCCACACCATTGCCCGTTACGCAAATACCATCTAATAGTTTATACCAGTTTTTGTTTTGATGCTGGTGCAGTGCAAACATAGTACCGTCAAATATAAACAGGAACACGCCTTGCATCATAATGGATTTGCCAAAGCCACGCCATTCGGCAGGGTTATTCATATCATCTGCATAACCTACCAAAGCAGCGCCGCTGGTTATATACACTACATCCAGCCCTGCATTCAGCAGAAACATGCGTTTGCCGCTTTCATAACGGTTCAGCATTGTACCGCAAGCCATAGATTCTTTGGCTTCTTTACGTGCACCCAGATAACCCATACCCGCAATACCTAAATTGACTGCACCCCACAGTGCATTCATAGTATGGAAAGATTGCCACTCTTTGTCTGTAGCCACCAAAGCCCCCGTTACACCACCTACAATATTGGCAGCACCCCATGCGCCCAGTATCTTCATGCCTGTATGGTTGGCCTTTATTCGTAGAGTATTCAGTTTTGTAAATGCAGCATCATCTGCTACAAAACGCTGTGCCTTAGCCGGCACTATAATAAGAGAAAATAATAACGTGAAAATAGCAAAACGCATATTGATAGTATTTGATAAATAAACGCAGAATAAATAAAAAAGGTTGCCTGAAAGACAACCTAAAATACGTATTAACCTATCACCTTATTGCCCTATTAACCTATTCAACCTTTGTAATCTTCAGCATATTTGTAGGCCCGTGGTCTTTTATAGGTGTGCTGCCTGTGTTCACTACCACATCACCTGTTTTTACAAGCCCTTTCTCTTTAAGTATTGCCAATTGGTCTTTGAAGATGGTATCAAGGCTTTCTTCATGTGCATAGAAAAATGCCTGCACACCCCAGCTTAGGCTCAATTGATTTACCAGTGTCTGTGTTTTGGTAAAGATGAACAACGGAGAGCGTGGACGGAAGCTCGATAACATAAAACCTGTGTAGCCACTCTGCGTCATACCTATCAGCGCGTTGGCGTTGATGTCTTTAGCTATCTCGCACGCATTATAGCATAGTGCATCGCTCAGAAAAGATGGTGAATGTGCTTGCGGCACCAGGTTGCGGTTATAGACTATCTCTTCTTTTTCTACCTCGCCTATAATGCTCACCATCGTTTTTATAACCAACTCAGGGTACTGCCCCATGGCTGTTTCACCACTCAGCATCACGGCATCCGCACCTTCCAATACAGCATTGGCAACGTCTGTTATCTCGCTACGGTTGGGGCGTGTACGGTCTATCATACTCTCCATCATCTGCGTGGCGATGATTACGGGCTTGGCTCTGTGTATGCACTTGCGGATGATGTTTTTCTGTATCATCGGTATCTGCTCCAGTGGCAGTTCTACACCCAGATCGCCACGGGCTACCATTACTGCGTCAGATGCCAGTATGATTTCTCTGAGGTGTTCCAATGCCTCAGGTTTTTCTATTTTAGATATGATTTTGGCAGGGCTGTTTTTATCGCGGAGTATCTTCCGTAGTTCGTGCACGTCATCAGGACGGCGAACAAAAGAGAGGGCTACCCAATCGATGTTTTCAGCTATGATAAAGTCAAGGTCTGCCAGGTCTTTTTCTGACAGTGAGGGTAAAGATATTTTCGTATCGGGCAGGTTCACACCCTTGCGAGGCAGTAATGTACCCGATGTCAGCACTTTAACCTCAACTTTATTGTCAGCCGTGATGGCGGTTACCAGTACTTCTATCTTGCCATCATCCAGCAATATTTTTTCGCCTATACGCACATCCGTATGAAAGTTGGGGTAAGATATGTACACCCCGTCTTTATTGCCTGTGCGTTTCTCGTTGGTAAAGTAAAACACATCCCCTTTTACCAATGCCATTTCTCCATTTTCAATATCACCCACTCGCAGCTTAGGGCCTTGCAGGTCGGCGAGGATGGCAATATTAAAAGGAAAATCTTTGTTGATACGGTGTATATGGTCTATTACCTCTTTGTGTTGCGCGTGCGTACCATGAGAGAAGTTGAGCCTGAAAACATTTACGCCCGCCTCCACCAATGCCAGTAGTTTTTCATAGGTATTACACGCAGGGCCTACAGTAGCTATAATCTTCGTTTTGTGCAGCATCAGTTTGTCTGTTAGGTTTCGGGTGCAAAATTGACACATTTCGGGCAATAAATGGTATAATAAAAAAGTTAATTAATTATTACAGCGTACTTAGTGTTGCATGACGGATTGCAGACAATGATTTGACAACCTATTGACACACATGACGTTTACCCCGTATTTTAGCGAGAATAAATTAATATTCAAATTGTATCTTTCAAAAAAAAACCAACGTATGAACACAATCAAAACAACCGTAACCGTATTAGCCTGTGCGGCGATCCTATCTGCCTGTGGCAGCAATACTGGAGAGAATAAACAAAGTGCCGATACTGCAGTAGCCAAAACAGCCCTGATGAATGCAGCAGACACCAGCGATACCTGTGCGTCTGATGTACCTGTTGACTCTGCCAACAAAATGATAAACAGCTATATACAGAGCTTAGGCGGAAATCCTGAAAATCAAAATCTCTACTCATTAATAGCAGATGCTAAATGCCTCCGAGATTACCTGAACGCACATCCAGAAGTAACAAATGTAAAGCTGATGTTTGCACATACATTAGATTACATAAACGCGGGTCATCAGGGACAAAATGCTGGCTACAAAAGCGGCGCATTAACACTGGTAATAGCCGGCTACGATGCAGCAGGTAATTACGTATTGATAAATGGGAATAGTGTGATGGATCACTTAAAACCATGCCCAACACAATGTGTAGCGACAGGTACTGCTTCATCAAATAATTTACCAGAATAGTTTGTTGTTAACATGTCGTTTGAATTTGTCGATATTATAGGAACAACTGTAATAGTATTTGCTATTCTAGCTGGGTTGTTTAGACTTAAAATGCTATCAAAACCAATGAGAATTGTTTTTGCATTGATAGTAATATCGCTAATCGTAGAACGATTAGCAACATACAGTATCCAAATACTTAATAACAGTAATGTCGTATATGGTGCATTTAGTCCAGTAGAGATACTATTAATTGCGTTATACTACAATTATAGTATTGACAT
>CALESY010000103.1 GCA_937919945.1 uncultured Chitinophagaceae bacterium
CCATTACTAATGGCTCAGTACTTATGATATTGGGCAGTTTAATAATAGGTATGATAGCAGATACTAAACAAGCAGAAGGTATCAAACCATTTACAACTGATATATTCAAAGGCTTTTTGGCAATATTTCTGTTAGAAATGGGTATGGTAGCTGCACGCAGGTTTGCTTCCTTTCGCCACTATGGACTTTTTGCCAGCGCATTCGCCTTGATTGTGCCACCTGTAAATGGCATCATATCTATACTCATAACATCAGGTTTTGATATACATGATGGGAACCGATTGTTGTTAGCAATACTGGTATCCAGTGCATCTTATATAGCTGTACCGGCTGCCATGCGACAGATTGCCCCGAAAGCAGACCCGGGTTTGTATATCCCTATGGCTTTAGGAGTTACCTTTCCCTTCAACATTTCTCTCGGCCTGCCGTTATATTGGTCATTAATAAACATGATGTAGATTGAATAGGCTGATTTTTATATTATTTTTTTGCATGCAGCCCACTATATTACCTGCTCAAACATTTGACGCAGGTATAAGGCATGGTATATTAATTAGGCTGCAAAAAGACGGTATTGGTCAAGGCTCAATAGGATTTGCATCAGGGCAAACAGCAGCATACGAGAAAATACTGTTTGTTAGAATGCGTAGCAATAAGCTAATGTATGAAATCGCAGCCTGCTACCACCAATACAAAACAAATGACGCTAACATACAAAATAATGTATATGCAATGCAGTATAGCATGCATTATGACATTACCTATCCAGGATTGGCTTATATATTTCCTTTTTTGCGCAATATGCGTAGCTATGCTGGTATTTCTGCCATACCAACTGTACAGATAATAAAAAATGAAGGCAATAATATTGCCTCATGGAGTATTAATAGTGGTATCCATTATACCAGAATAATACCCATAACACATCATATTAACTTTTCAACACAACTATTTTATATTACTGGATTGACAGATAGGCATCAAAGCTTGCGAGAGGGAAATCTGCGAATAGGTAAAAGCATAGGTTTCAATACATCGTTCAGTATAAAATTGTAGATTTAATGCATTAATATCTTGAAAAACTGATAGCATTTAACACTTCTATAATAGTTTTACTATCATTTCAATTTTTAATTACATTAATTTTGCACATCACAAAAAATCAATGGCTGAAACCAAGATTAAAAGCTACAAGGAGTTTCTGGAAATTCTCAAATTTGAGAAATCTGAAATATCATCCATATATTTTTATGCCATTTTATATGGCTTAGTGCAATTATCACTTCCATTAGGCATACAGTCCATCATCAGCTTTGTAATGGGCGGCGCTATATCTACATCCTTAGTATTACTTATCATAGTAGTAATAATCGGTGTGTTTGTTACAGGTTTATTGCAGGTGAATCAAATGAAAATCATTGAAAAGATTCAACAACAATTATTTGTACGCTATTCCTTTCAATATGCTAACACAATACCTAAACTAAACCTCAAAGAAGTTGATGGTTACTACCTTCCGGAATTAGTAAACCGTTTTTTTGACACCATATCATTACAAAAAGGCATATCAAAGCTATTATTAGAAATTCCTGCTGCCACCATACAAATATTCTTCGGGTTGGTATTGCTATCTTTTTATCATCCTGTATTTATTTTCTTCGGTATCATGTTGATATCTGTGTTGTATATTATACTTCGCATTACTAGCAGAAGAGGGTTACAAACCAGCCTTGAAGAAAGCAACTTCAAGTACATGGTAGCAGGCTACCTTCAAGATTTAGCACGCGTAGTTACCACTTTCAAGTTTTCAAAAGACAATTCTCTATATATCAAAAAAACAGATGAATATGTAAACGGTTACTTAACTGCAAGAACATCACATTTCAAAATTCTGCTATTTCAGTATTGGACTCTAATTGCATTCAAAGTATTAATAACTACAGCAATGCTAGTAGTAGGGGCCATACTCCTTGTAAACCAGCAATTGAATATCGGACAATTTATTGCAGCCGAAATAGTAATACTAATGGTGATTGGATCAGTTGAAAAACTAATACTGAACCTTGATAAAATATATGATGTACTTACGTCTATAGAAAAAATCACAAAAGTAACGGGTAAGCCTACTGAAGATAATGGCAATATTGTACTGCCTGATAATGAAAAAAATGTATCTGTTACTGCACGCAATCTCTCATTCGGATATGAAGCAGGTAACCTTGCACTTAAAGACCTCAGCTTCCATATACCTGCCGGCAAAAAAGTTTGTGTAAAAGGTGTGTACTGTGCTGGCAAAAGTACGCTTCTTCGATTGCTGAGCGGTGCATATCAATCCTTTGAAGGCAGCTTATACATAAACAATATACCAATCAGCAACTATGACCTGGACTCATTACGCGCTAATACCGGTATATTATTGAGCATTCAGGATATATTTCAAGGAACCATTAAAGAGAATGTAACATTAGGCGATGGCAATATCAGTTATGGCCAAATGGACGAACTGGCAAAGATTGTTGGCTTGAAACAATTTATTGATAGCAAGCGCGAAGGCTATGATATGTTTATTCAACCTACCGGACAACACCTCTCGGGCAGAATAATCAAAAAAATATTGCTAATGCGGGCATTAATGCATCAACCCCACTTCTTACTGCTTGAAGAGCCTTGGCTGGGGCTTGAAGAACAATATGTACAGCAGATAAAAGACTATCTGTTTAAATACAGTGCAACGACTATAGTAGTAACAAATGATGAAGATTTTGCTGCTAAATGTGATATTGTTCTTGAATTAGAAAATGGTTCTTTAATCTCAACAAAAGAAAAATAAATGCGAGAGATAAAAGACATAATTGATAAAAGAGGCAATAGTGATAATATTAAATCTTTCTCGTCGGTATATAGAGTTGGGTACGAGAGTAAAGTAAAGTATTGGCTGCTTAGTATCCTAGGAGGTTTAGTAATATTATTATTCCTGCCTTGGACACAGAACATACGAGCTCGAGGTTCTGTAACTACACTAAGACAAGAGCAGCGACCGCAAGAGCTGAATACAATTATATCGGGACGCATCATCAAGTGGTACGTTAAGGAGGGCGATTTTGTAAAACAAGGCGATACTATTGCACAGCTTGCAGAGATTAAAGATGCATATTTAGATCCTCAGTTATTAAACAGAACAGCAGAACAATTAAATGCCAAAAAAGCCAGTGTAGATTTTTACAAGACCAAAGTAAGCGCTACAGATGCACAGATAACTGCAATAGAAAGTGCTCTTCAGTTAAAGCTACGTCAATTAACATTGAAAGTATTAAGCGACAGTATGGAATCTGTTGCAGCCAACAATGAATATAAAATTGCTGAAGAACAATACCGCAGACAACGTATTATGCGAGACAGCGGATTAGTATCTCTTGTACAACTAGAACAAAGAAACCAAGCATATCAAAATGCATTTGCTAAAAAAACGAGTGCAGAGATAAAATATATAAACACTAAAACTGAGCTTAGCCAAACAAGGCAAGAGTACGCCGAGAAAATTTTCAAAGCTACTGGTGATAGAGCAACTGCACAGAGTGAAATAGCTACAGGCGAAGCTGAAATCGCTAAGCTAAGCAACCAATACAGCAACTATGCGATACGTGCAGGACAATACTATCTGATAGCACCACAAGACGGACAAGTAGTGAATGCTTTTAAATCAGGTATAAATGAAATAATAAAAGAAGGAGACCGTATTGCAGATATAGTTCCATTACATATAGACTACGCAGTAGAGATGTATGTAAAACCTGTTGACCTTCCTCTTTTGTCAAAAGGGCAGGATGTTCGGTTCTTATTTGATGGCTTTCCGGCCATAGTATTTAGTGGTTGGCCACAAGCATCATACGGTCTCTTTAGTGGTACGGTAGTAGCAATAGAAAGCTCTGTAAGCACCAATGGAAAATTCAGGGTATTAGTAGCAGAAAAGAAAGGCGAAAAACCTTGGCCTACAGCATTGAAGATGGGTGCAGGAGCATCTGGCATTGCATTATTAAAAGATGTACCTATATGGTATGAATTGTGGCGAAACATAAACGGTTTCCCACCAGACTATTATGTAGCTAAAGATAAAGGTGATGAGAAAAAAGCTAAAAAGTAGTATTGTAGCAATAATACTGCTGGCATTTTTATACACGCCCGTTTTTGCTGCAGACAGTTTAAGGGTATTGAGCCAAGAATCTTTTCTTGGAATTGTACGCTTGTACCACCCGGTTGTAAAACAAGCAGGGCTGATGGTTGAACGCGCTAAGGCCAACGTATTACAAGCCAGAGGTGCTTTTGACCCTATGTTAAATGCTGATTTAGACAGGAAGACATTTGATGGTAAATTGTATTACAGTTACCTAAACCCACAACTTACTATACCTACATGGTATGGTTTAGAACTGAAGGCTGGATTGGAAGAAATATTGGGAACGCGCACCAGCTCTGAGCTTACGGTTGGCCAAACAAGCTATGCTGGTGCTAAATTAAATGCCAATAATATTTTCTTTGATAAACGCAGAGCTGTATTGAGGCAGGCGCAAGTAATGCGAAGACAAAGTGAAGCTGAGCAGCGCCTTATGATAAATGATCTGCTTTACGACGCAGTAAGTGCATATTGGAATTGGGTACGTGAGTATCAGAATTACAAAATACTTACGAATGTTATTGCGGTAAATGAGGAACGTTTCAGGTTATTACGCCTAGAATATGAACAAGGTTCCAGACCGGCAATAGATACTACGGAAGCACTAGCCCAGCTACAGAACTTCTATCTACAGCAGAATGCTTCTTATGTTGCATTTCAGAATGCAGGCTTAGAACTATCTAATTACTTGTGGCTAGAAAACAACACCCCTACCCTTTGGGATAATACTATTATACCAGACACATCAGAGTTGTCAACACCTATAAATACGCCCTCACTGAATAGCATGTTGCAGGCTGCAAATACACACCCTAAACTGGAAACAATAGGATTTAAGTTGGATGTATTACAAATAGAACGAAAACTAAAGGCTCAATATCTATTGCCAAAAATGAGCGTTAATGCCAATATACTTAACAAAGGTTATAACCTACCACCCGAAATTACTACACCCTTTCTTGAAAACAACCACAAAATAGGTTTTGACTTCAGTATGCCTTTACTATTGAGAGAAGCAAGGGGTGGTTACAGAGCTGCAGGAATAAAAATATCTGAAACAAGGTTAGAGCAATCTAATATTGCATTGCAGATTGAGAACAAGGTAAAGAGTTACTATAATGAGACTTTGGCATTACAACAACAAGTAGCAATTTTCAGCGATGCTTATATAAATTATCAAAAGCTATTTTATGGTGAAAAAATACGATTTGATGTAGGTGAGAGCTCACTGTTTCTTTTAAATAGCCGCGAAAACAAAATGCTGGAAACAGCTCAAAAACTGGTAGAGCTAAAGGCTAAATTATACAAGAATTATGCAGGGCTTATTTGGTCTGCCGGGCAGCTACGTTAGCAGAAGTTCCATTTATAGAATGACCGTTTTTCCCAACTTTATATCCATCTAATGCAGTATAAATAAGATGGGCCAGGAATGCCACAACAGGCTTAATATCTTTGACTCCTACAAAGTCAGTAAGACGTGGCAAATGATCTTTAAAGTACATTTGGTGATGAGCAGTTTCGATAAGTGTACTAGCTAATGAATGAGGATATGGATAAGCAGCATTATACTCTAAAAATATTTCTGCAATCCTATGGCACAGATCCTTATATGGTTTAAAGAGCATAGCTTTATTATCATCATTTACATGTTTTGTAAAGTATGACTTGTTGCCTTCTGCAATTACAATTTGGTGAAGAGTAGCTTTATTGATATGTTCTAAAATAAACTGGTCCTTTTCCTGAAAAGTGAGCAGGTTGATAACAATGTTTATTTTTGATTTGCTATCCTTAATGTTATTGGTATGAAATATCACTTGGTACTCCAACCATGTCCAAAACCAAGTAGTTACATACGTAAGTAATCGGTGTTTATTTTCAAAATACCTGTATATGCTAGCTTCAGTTGTACCTATATTCGTAGCGAGTTTTTTGAAGGTGAAATCTTCAAAACCCATTTCATGTATCATACGAATACCATGGCTAATGATATTGCGGCCTAATTCAGACGTTTCAGGGTCTCTCACATAAAGCCTGGGGTTCATCTTTATTTGTAACTGTAACTCCATAGTAAGCACTTTTATATGATAGCAAAAATAACTAAATATCCGATACAGCTACTGCTGAAAATAATAAATCTATCCTAAATAATAGCATTACTACTCAAAGCATAAGAAGTGTTATAGTACTTTTGCATAAAATCTGACAATGTTTCTACAAAAAAAAATAGGCATATTAGGCGGGGGGCAGTTGGGTGCTATGTTAATAAGGCATGGAATTGATTTTGGCTTAAGCATAGCAATAATGGATGGCGATAGTAGTGCACCCTGTTCAAATTATTCATCAACATTTACTCTAGGAGATACACTCAGCTACGACGATGTAATAAAATTTGGTGAACATCTTGACATCATAACCATTGAGAAAGAAGCAGTAAACACTAAAGCACTTCGCATCTTAGAACAAAAGGGCGTAAAAATATACCCCTCTCCGGAAACCATTGAAATAATACAAGACAAACTAACACAAAAACGCTTTTTAGAGTCTCACAACATACCTGTAGTACCAGCTATAGAAATTTCGAACCGTCGAGCATTGTATGAATATACTGATAAACTGCCTGCATGTCTTAAATTACGCAGAGATGGTTACGATGGCAAAGGCGTAATGATACTAAAAACTAGAGAAGATATGGAGACTGCATTTGACGGCCCATCTATTCTGGAAGACTTAGTAGATATAAAACATGAAATTTCTGTTATCGTAGCACGGAATGAAGTAGAAGAGGTAAAATGTTATGACCCCATATTGATGGAATTTGACAAAGTGAAGTTATTATTAGACTATCAGATAAGTCCTTGTAATATTGGCGATGCAGTTACATTATCTGCCATTAACATAGCTACTAAAATTGCTGATGCACTGCAACTCAAAGGTATACTGGCAGTAGAAATGTTTGTTACTGGCGATGGAAAAGTATTAGTAAACGAATTAGCTCCCCGTCCTCATAACAGTGGCCACCATACAATAGAAGGATGCAACACCTCTCAATATGAACAATTACTTCGCGTAATTGTAGGTATGCCTTTAGGTGATACTGCCACAACAGCCCATACTGTTATGATTAATATTATAGAACCCCCGATTGAAAAAAAAGGCAATACACAAAATGCATTGAGCGCTATCAGCAAACTACCCGGTGTGCATATACATTGGTACGGAAAAACGGAAGGAAGGCCTGGACGCAAAATGGGGCATATTAATATTACAGCAAAAACCCATGAAGATGCTTTAACTTTGGCTGCACAAACTCGCAATATTTTTAATAGTTTATATGAAAAAAGCTAAGGTTGGTATTATCATGGGTAGCAGCTCTGATGCACATATTATGCAAGCTGCTGTTGATGTATTAAATAAATTTGGCGTTGACAATGAGTTTTCAGTAGTATCTGCACATCGCACTCCGGATGCAATGTTTGAATATGCAAGGACTGCAGATAAAAGAGGAATAAAAATAATCATTGCAGGTGCAGGTGGTGCAGCGCATCTACCAGGCATGGTAGCTGCATTAAGTACTGTACCTGTTATAGGCGTGCCAATCAAATCTTCAAATTCAATAGATGGATGGGATTCATTGTTATCCATCGTACAGATGCCAAATGATATTCCTGTGGCAACTGTAGCTGTAAATGGTGCACATAATGCCGGACTATTAGCAGTAAAAATGTTAGCTATATATGATTCAAATCTTAAACAAAAAATTGTAAAATTGAAAAAAGAAAATGTAGCTAAAGTGCGAAAACAAAACGATGATTTGAAAAAATAGAGATTAAATACCCTTTTACATTAAAAATGATGCCCGCATTTTAGCTGCGGGCATCATTTTTTTATGCATAAGAATGCATTAGGATAAGACATGACATTAAAACGAAATTAAAATTACTATTGAGTATTCACTTTTCAAATGTCATTTGATTGTAAGTCAGCAAATTATAAGCATTGTTTTACAGCACATTACAAATAAATTTTACTTAAATAAATAAAAGCACAACAACTATAGATAAAACATTTATGCTTATAGATAATAGTATTACTATTATTTTAGATTAACATTCATAATTTTAACGAAAATCGTATTAAACGTAAATAATTATGGTACAGAAACTACAAATGTTTTTTGCAATGCTGACAGCGCTGGTTCTGTCAGCATCAAGCAGTTGGGCACAGCCACTAAATGGTAGTTATACTATTGGTGGCACAACACCTAACTATGCCTCAGTTGCAGCCGCCGTTACAGCATTACAAAATAATGGTGTGAATGGCCCCGTAACATTTAATATCAGGCCAGGTACTTATTCGACATCGGTATCGATACCTACAATTACCGGTGCTAATGCGACTAATCGCATCACTTTCAGGTCAGAAAATGGCAGAGGGCAAGTGACACTTACTACAACTGCCAGTTCAAGCCTTAACAATTTTGTAATACGATTTAATAATGCTTCATTCATTACTTTCAGAGAAATTACATTATCTAATACAGGTACTTCTTTCGGTACTGTTTTTGATTTTGTAGGTTCATCAGCAAATGATAGTATTGTTAATTGCTTAATTACTGGAGCTACAAACACATCCACTAGCACATCAATGTCAAGGATATTTGGTAATGGCATTACAGGGGCTAACAATGTGATTGCGAATGATTCTATTGTAAGGGGTTCTTACAGTATATATACATTCGGCAGCAATGCAAACCGTCCTGTTAACACAGTATTTTCAGGAAATACATTAGTCAATCCATTCTTCGGTTCTATATATGCTTACCATAGTAATGACGTAAAGATTCGTAATAACACATCTATAGTTAGTGGAGTAGGTCAATTTTGGGGATTCTATTTATATGAATGTGATAATGCGCTAGAGTTTACAGGTAATAGTCAAACTATAAGTAGTGCTACCAGTACAAACTATGGGTTGTATATGTGGTATTGTAATGCTACTAATGCGCAAAGAGGTGTAATAGCAAACAATACATTTACATCAACAACGTCAAGCACTACTTATCCTTGGTTCTTATATTACAATAGCCATGACTCTTTTGCAAACAATACAATTTCTGCAACAACTACATTCAGTACTATATGGAATAGCAATTACTATGTAGACTCTTCGGTATTCAGAAATAATACGATTACATTCAATACGCAATCAGGTTCATTGTATCCTATATATACTGATGGTTTTGGAGGTTTTGGAAGAAATATTTCTTTCCAAAACAATACTATCAATGCCAATACAACAACAGGCTGGATATACTGTTATCCAATGCTGTATAGTACAAACAGCAACGTTACCGGTAACACTTTTAACCTTGCTACGACTCTGTCTGGTGGTGTATTAAACTACATGTACTACAATACCAACTACACTTGTGCCAACAATATAATCAATTGCAGTAGCGGCACATCAGGTACTGTATATGGCTTATACAGCTTTAATACCTTAGCTTACCCTAATAATACATTTTTCAATAACCGCATAAGTGCTACCAGTGGCACTGGTTTTGTGTATGGCTTGTATATAAATGGCCACTCTGGTGTAAACCGTTACTTCAACAATACAATTTACAGTCGTACATCAGGTACCAATTATACAGTTGATTGTTCAAACAATCTGCCAGGTACACACGAGTTCTATAATAACACCATATGTAATGCGGGCACAAGTAGTGGCACAAACTTCACCTTACGTTCAAGCAACACACCATCAAATGGAGGAACTGTAGTATACAGAAATAATGTGATAGCTAAAACAAGTGCCAACGGGTTTCCTCCATTATGGGTCTTTGACAATACATTCAACGTAACTGACTATAATAATATTTTTACACCGGGTGCTACATTAGTTTCAAGAAACGGTGCGCCTTTTACTACATTAAATGCCTGGAGAACTGCAAGCGGAATGGATAGAAATTCTATTTCTTTTGATCCTGCATTTACTAATGCTGCAACAGGTAATTTAGTGCCTAATATAAACTCTCCTAGCGTATGGTCAATTAATGGCCGTGGTGTACATATTGAAGGGAACAATACTGACCTTTTAGGCAATACACGTGCAGTATTACCATTCACAGGTGTACCTGATATTGGTGCATATGAAATAGTACCTGCGTCAGGTATTTTACCACCGTCTTGCGTTGTTACACCTGCTGTACCTGCCGCAGGTATTACCCAAACTTATACATTCGGACAGGATACCGTTGCTACAATAACATGGGATGCAGCAAGCACACCACCAACATCATCTCCTGATGTAAGGCAGTTTACAGCTTCAATACCAACAGGCATAACATCTATCAACCCGACATTTATGTACTTCTATGACAGCATAAGCCTTAGCGGTACATTTAACTATGTAGCAAATATTTATTACAAATCTCCGTGGATGGGTACGATAGCATCGGAGCCTGCATTAAGGCTTGCAAAGCGTAACGGAACTAATCCATGGATTGGATATCCTTCTGCAACAAGCGGTTCTAATGTATCAAGGAAGTTTATATTCTCACCTGCATCACCTCAATTGAACGACTTCGGTATATATACCGGTATTGATGTAGGCAATAATGCCAGTGCAAATGCGATAGTACAACCAGGTGGTTTCTTCTGTCAGGGTAATTACAACATAGTTTTAAGAGTACGCAATGCAGGTAATAATGTTCTGAATAGTGTACGCGTAAACTGGGAGGTAAATGGTATACCTAGACCACAAATTAATATTACCACGCCAATACCAGTAAATAATGGTACACCTGGTTCAAATGACTTGCTTGTAACTTTAGGTAGCGAATTTTTTGGTGCAGCACCTGTTAACATAAAAGCATGGACATCTCTGCCAAACAATGTTACAGATCCTGTACCTGGTGATGACACTGTGAATGTAACATTGCGCTCAGCACTGCAAGGCACTTACACTGTAGGTGGTACAAGTCCTGATTTCCCAACTGTTGCTAACGCTGTTACTGCGCTTAATCAAGTGGGTATCTGCGGACCAGTTACATTTAATATTCGCCCTGGCACCTACGTAGGACAACTTGCAATTAACAACATAGTTGGTAGCAGTGCTACTAACAGGATAACATTCCAATCAGAATTAGGAGACCCTTCTACTGTTACTATTAGTCATACTCCGAGCAGTTCTGCAGATAATTTTGTATTGAGACTTAACAGTGCATCAAATATTACATTCCGTAATATCTCATTACTTAGCGGTACATCAAGCTGGGGATACGTTATAGTACCAACCGGTACAGTTAATAATGACTCTTTAATTGGATGTAATATCGTATCAGGTAACTTAACATCATCTTTGGCAGCATGCGTATATGCTGCTAACGTAACGGGCTCAAACTTTGTAATTCAAAATTGCAATCTTGAAAATTCATATTGGCCTGTTTATTGGTTTGGTGTATCGAATAACTACTACAACAACTTTGTAATACAAAATAGCAACATCACAAACGGTTGGGCATACTCTACTTATATATGGTATATCAACGGTTTCAGGTTCGCTAACAATAATATCACAACTAACACAACACTTACATTCCACTATGGCTTGTTCGCATACTATTTGAATCAATCGCCTCAGATTGAAAACAATAAAGTAACATTACCTACAGGCTACCCTATGTATTTATTCAGTATTAATGGCTCAAACGCGAATAGAGGTCGTATCAGGAACAATGTATTGGCAGTAGGTAACAATACAAACTTCTCTTACGGTTTGTATATATCGAACTCAACCTTTATGGATGTACACCACAACAGTGTTAGTATTGCTACTACAAATGTCAGCAGCTATCCTGCATACTTCTTTATGAGCACTCCAAACAATGATATCCGAAATAATGTGTTTGCTAATATGGGTGGTGGTCCGGTAATGTACTTCTGGAACAACCAAGGGGTAAACAATCGAATAGACTTCAACAATTATTTCACAACAAACAATTCTACACCACAAATTGCAACAAACCCTGCAATATCCGGCACTCCATCATCTACAATGGCTGCATGGCGTACACTAATTAACCAAGACATCAACTCATTATCTGCCAATCCTGGTTTTACAAGTCTTACAGATTTGACTCCAGATCCTTCAAACTCCAACTGTTGGGCATTGAATGGTCGTGCAACACAACTTGTAAATGCTAATAATGATATCAATGGTAATCCACGTGTTATAAACCGTGCTAACGGTGTACCTGATTTAGGTGCTTATGAGTTTGATCCTTCAGCAGTTCCACCAAATGCAGTACCTGTTCCGGCTGTTCCGGCTCCTGGTATTACTCAAAACTTCCTGTTTGGACAAACTAATGTTGCAACTGTTAGGTGGAATACTCAGTTAGGCCTTACAAGCATACTAAATGTGAAACAATACAGCGGTGCAATTGCACCTGCAAACTTCCAAACGGTTAGTCAAAATAAGTATCCATACTTCTATACTAACATTACCCCTGCAGGTGTAGGTAGCACTTACGACTTTGATTTCACTTTAAACTATTATGATACTTGGTTGGGTACTATTCCGAATGAAGCTGCTATGAAATTGGCTCATTTATATAGTATGAGTACTCCATGGGTATCATACAATGAAGCCAACAGTAGTTCAAATGTTGCAAACAATAACATATTTGCAGCAGGCGTTACCAGCT
>CALESY010000104.1 GCA_937919945.1 uncultured Chitinophagaceae bacterium
TCACTCATTACTTTTAAGGCTTCGTTACGTGTACCTGCAGCCCTTATTTTATCAATGGTTCTTTCGGGTAGTTGTTCAATAGATTTCCTGATTTCTGTACCATAATCATATAATGCTTTTTGCACCTGGTTCTTATCTACTAACTTTCCGCTTTTCTCAGCTAGTTCCATAATCGCTAGCTGTGCCCCTGCTACTTCTCTAACCCTTCGCGCTTCTGAAAAATCTGCATCGGCCTTAATAGTTAGCTTTGCCTTTTTTTCACCGGGTTCATTTTTTTCAGGGTTTATAATATCTTCAATAGGCTTTATTTCCGGGGCCTTTCGTACAGCATCCCCCCATTCTTTATTGGCAATCTCAACTATAATCTGCTTTCTTTGCGCATCCCATCCTTTTGTTATTGCCCCTAGCCTTATAGCCTTTCCAACTGCAGTGTGTGATACACCCAGCCGGTCCGCATATTGACTTTTTGACAATCGTTCATATTCTTTCTTTGCCATACTTTATGAAAACCCCAGCCAACGGAAGGGGTTAAGTTTTGCCGGCTGGATCATTTGTACTTACCTGCGCCGGTGCGTTTCAGCTTTGCAAATGCAATTTTAGTTTTACGAGAAGCGCCGCTTTGCTTTATGCTTTTAGCGGTTGTTCCCTTGGACCTCAATGCACGTGCGGCTGGTCTGCCTGCTATCGCCATTTTGATATGGGGTTTTAAAAAACATTTATTTAATTATCAAAAATTCATCTTCATCTTCCCAACCATTACGTTGGAAGAAAAATATTTTGTTCCCTTTATCATCAGTATGCCAATTCATAGTATCACCCTTCATTGTTACACCTACTTTGAAACTCCAATACCTGTCTAGCGTGCGTTTCATGCGGTACTCATTCCACGACAACCAAAGCAGCTTTTTGTAACTCATTTTATAGTGTACTTCTTTTACAAGCTGTTGGCTCATACACATCATGTAAGGGCTTAGGTTATGTTCACCGGTTGGGAAACCACTCATTACCTTTACAAACTCATGGAAGTATACCGGTTCGCCGTCCTGTTTATTTTGATGGCACCAGTTAATAAATTCATGTATTGTTGGGAATAGCTTTTTATACACTTTACCAAATACATCAAAGAAATGATTAACACCACCATCAAACATACCTTCAACTTCAAGCCCTTTGCTTAGTGCGCTGTTTTTTATACCATCTATAAAATCAAAACATTCAGGTTGCAAGTCCCTGGCATTATCCAACCCCTTTTTAATAACTGCCGGTCCTAGGTTGGTTTTATCACGGCCCGGCATAACCTTCATTTGTTTTGTATTAAAGTGAAGCGCCGCAACCCAAACACCATGCACACCTAAACCCTTCAGTATAGTTAATAGTTTATCGCTATCATTATCAGGTAGCCAATCACTAACTGTTGGATTGATACCAACTAAAACTTCATGGCCTTTTTCCTTCAGCTTTGATATCAGTTTAAAACGGCTTTCTATACTTGGTGCTGCCGGTTCAATTTGTTTTCTTATTGCATCGTTTAAAGTAGGTATGCTTATATACCAAACGCTAGGTGGTAAAAAGCTAAGAACATCATCAGCTGCAGTTTCACCCTTTGTAACACCGCCACGTGTTTGGATAGCAACCGGGATACCCATATTTGTTAGTTGCTCAATAACAGGTACCGCAATTTGATAATTTGAAGTTGCAAAAGGATCAACAAGGTTGCTGATAAGTACCGGGTACTTTTGTTTCAATAAAGTACTTTGTAAATCGTTCCTGGTAGTTATTGACTTTATTTGGTCCTGATATTGTTTTACATCAAACGTCCTTCCTGGATTGTTCAGGTTAGCAAAACAATAACTGCATTTGTGGCTGCAGTAATTGAAACTTAATTGCAGAGGCACCGGGCTAATAAGGTAATCACCAACATAAGGGTATATCATAACGTATCTTTTGCATGTTTATAAATTGCGTTAAACGCTTCCTGGTCTGTCTTGTATTGGTATTTTTTTTTAAAATCTTCCCAACCCAATTTTTGGGCCTTGTTCAATGTGATTGATAAAGGGAATATATTTTCTACACTGTTGTTAGTTTCGCCACCGCCCGTTTCCATTTGCCTGGATGCATCGGTTTCATCATTATCATAATCATCGTCATTAAAGAACGGACCGCCGCCGCCTATTGCTTGCAGATCAATACCTAATTCTTCAACATCAATATCAAATTCCTCTGATAGTCCTTTTACAACTTCGGTATCAAACACAATACCGGCCTTAGCTGTTGAATTATCAGCTAGTGCCATTTCGCGCCCTTCTTTTGTATTTATATCTAAGTCGGTACGTTTAACAACAACTAACTTTTTACCATCGGTTTCAACAACTAGAATTTCATTTATACCGGCTTCTTTTGCTTTATCTAGAGCATGATTGCCGGCAATAACATTGTTGTTTTTATCAACAAGTATTGAACGGCCGGCACCTAGTTTTTTGAAACTGTTGGAAAGCAGTTTATCACCCAGTTCGCTACCTTTATTCGCGTTCCGGGTATCCTTTTTTAGTTCTTCTATTTTTGCCTTTTTTTCTGCCATGTCCAAGTTTCATTTTTGAAACCAAAATTTTTTCAGTCGCTAGCGATTTTTCGGGGCTCTGCGTAGCCGCATTGCAAAAGCCGGGGAAGGACCCACGAATTAACAAACGGTTAACAATTCATTAACAAATCACATGCCTTCATAACTCGTTGATAATCAATAGCTTTCTAAATCACTTCACTTTGTCCGATAAGAATGTTATTTCACGTACCAACCTATCAGGATAAAACGATTGTACACTGTTACCAATACGATTAATAACTATATCATTACCGATCATACCAAATACTGAGGCCGTAATAAGGGGCTTTACAGGTGTATCACTACCTTGTTTATTTACCCTTTCATGCCTTTGCACAAAGCCGTGTGCTGTTCCATTACGATATGAACCACGGGCAAATACACGGGCCTTACCTGTTGGTATCAAAAACGCAAACGGTATTATTTCGCGTTCACCTTTCTTTACTTCAATTGATACACCTGCAGTTGGGTTTTTCTTTGCACGCTTCAACTCTCTAACCTTTACTTCACCGCGCTTGCTGATACGCACAACACTTCCACCTGTTTCTTGCTTAGGTGCAAATGCATCTATTGGTATAGGCTTTCTATCAGCGCCTAATGCACCCGTAAGTGTTATACGTGTGCTTCTTTCAATGGCAATGCCACCTAAATACCTTTGACTAATGTTATATACTTGCTTAACCTCTGTACGGGCTATTGTACGGCCTTTTTCCAGGCTTCTATTTATTG
>CALESY010000105.1 GCA_937919945.1 uncultured Chitinophagaceae bacterium
TGATATAGCATATGCGTTTGATATTCCTTTAGATGAATCATGCTATCGTGAGGTAAATACAATAGATATATTCGTATTAATAATTGGTGGTCGTTATGGTTCTGAAGTAAGTGGAAGTAGTGATAAAAAGCCAGATGTAAATTTTTTTGAAAGATATGAGAGCATAACAAAAAAGGAGTATGAAACTGCTGCAGAAAAAGATATACCTATTTATATTCTGATTGAGTCAAACGTTTATGCTGAATATAGAACTTTTTTAAGAAATAAAGGAAATGAAAAAGTAAATTATGCACATGTAGATTCAATCAATATTTTTCAATTTATTGATGAAATATTGGTTAAGAAAAGAAATAACCCAGTGAAAACTTTTGAAAAATTTGATGAGATTGAACAATGGTTAAAAGATCAGTGGGCTGGCATTTTTAGAGAGTTCTTAAATAAAAGAACGCAACAAAATCAAATTAGAACCCTTACTACAGAAGTAGCTGAGTTGCAAGAAATTAACAAGACGCTAAAAATATATTTAGAGGAAGTCCTTACAACTGTAAAGAAAGATTCAAGCAAATTAATACAGTCTGAAAAGAAAAGATTAGAAAACATGTCATTAAAAAGAGATGTAGAGAGTAATCATTGGTTTTCTTACTGTAAGAATATGTTTGACATGAGTCTTGAAGAATTTATTGATTTAATGCACAAGGTAAAAAGCTATGATGGTTTTATTGGTAGCCTCAAAACTGCTAGAGGTAAAAATCTTGCATTAGATGTTTTATTGAATAATGAAGATGCAAGACGTGATTTTAATGAGATAAGAAGTATACTTGGACTTCAAAGATTTACCAAATTACCTACTTCACGGGATTATAAAAATGCTTAAGGCATCTTCAATATAACCTCTTTCACTCTCCCCAACAAATACTCCATACCCACCAACTCGGCACAGGTGGCTAATGCGGTGATGCTTACGCCGAGTACGCCGTGTAGGTTTACGTTTTGCCCTGTCAGTAGTAGGTTGGGTATTTTGGTGCGGGTGGCTATGCTTGTTTCGGCTGGTTTGTTGATGTCTTTCAGAATGCCATAGAGGCTACCTTTGGGTGTAGCGGTATAATCGCGATAGGTGAGTGGTGTGGCAGTGCTTTGTGCTACTATGTTTCCTTTCAGTTCGGGTATGCGTTGGTATAGTTTATCAAGTAACAGCTCTGCACGTATTTCTTTAAAAGCTGCATATGCATCGCCCCTGTCTTGCTCATGCCCCGTACGGTTGATGATGTGTTCAAAAGGTGCTACCTCGCTATAGTGCATATAGCTGAGTATAGATATGCTCTCTGCATAGCCGGGGTGCTGTGCATCTTCTGTAAAGAAAGCCGCATAGTTGGCAGGCCATTGTTGTGGTTGGTATTGCGCGGCATCCCACACATTATCGCTTGCATGCCAATAGATGTTGTGATGGCGCATAGGTATGGTGCGGGGTTGCAGCACTACATTCAGCATAAAGGTAGATATGGTTTGCTCCAGTCCCTTAATACGCTTGCGGTATGCGGTACGGAACTGCGGGCTATCCACCCAATCAAGCAATACTTCGGGTGCTACATTGGCTATAAACTGCTTACCGTAGTAGCGTTGCCCGTCTGCGGTTTCGGCATAGGTGATGCTGCCGTTTTCTTCTGCCAGTTTTACTACTTCCGCATTGCGTATTACCTCACCGCCATGTTGTTGCAATGTTTGCCACAGGTATTTAGATAGCTGGCTGCTGCCTGGTAGTACTTTATGGCTGCTGTGTATATAGCTCTCTGTTACCAATGCATGTAGATAGAATGGCGTACGCTCTGCCACGCCTGCATATAGCAGGTTGTTGCCTGCCAAAACGTTTTGCAGTTTGGTATTGCGGGTAATGTCTTGTAGAGTTTGGGTAACGCCCCAACTGCTGACGGCTGCTTTTTCATCGGCACTACCATTACGTAGTCTGTACAGCGGAAAATGGTCGCCGACAGTGGTAACGGTTTTGATGTATTTTTGTAATGCGTCTTTTTCTTCGGGGAAATAGGGTAGGAGTTGTTCTGCAAAATTATCCAACCCCTGTGCGTGCGGGTACATTATTTCCTCATCACCAAAAGCTATTTTGTCAAATGCGTTCTTGTCATAGGCTTTCAGGTCTAACTTATCCATCACCCCTGCATATTGCAGTATGGTATGTAGAGTGTGCCCTTCGCCCAGCCCGCCTATGTAGTGCACACAACTGTCAAACACTTTTTTGTTGAAAGAGAAAGTTTGCAGGCAGCCACCTATCTGTTTATCACGTTCCAGCACACATACTTTCATGCCTTCTTTGGCAAGTATCACAGCGCAAAGCATTCCGCCCAGCCCGCCACCAGCTATTACTACGTCGTATGTATTGTTATTTGTCAACCGTTTGTATTAAGAAAGTCAGGACACCATGCCCTGACTTCAGTATGCTTTATCAGTTGTTAGCCTTTATTTAGCAAACATCATTTCACCAATATCTGCCATGATGCGTTTGGCAACATTGTTGGCAGTTGTTTCGTTTGTACTTTCTGCATAGATACGTATGATGGGCTCTGTGTTAGATGTACGCAGGTGCACCCAATCGCTGTCAAAATCTATGCGCAAGCCATCTTCGGTATTGATGGGTTGCTTGCTGTATTTTTCTTTTATCTGGCTAAATATGTGTTTTACATCTACGCCATCACTCAGCTCTATTTTGTTTTTAGAAATAAAGTAATCTGGGTATGTACCACGCAGTGTTTTAATGCTCTTGCCGAATTTTGCCAAGTGTGTCAGAAAAAGGGCTATTCCAATCAACGCATCACGGCCATAGTGCAATTCGGGTACTATTACACCACCATTGCCCTCACCACCTATCACGGCATTTACTTCTTTCATCTTCTTTACCACATTCACCTCGCCAACGGCACTTGGGTAGTATGTTCCCCCATGTTTTTCAGTAACATCCCTCAACGCTCGTGTAGATGACAGGTTGGAAACTGTATTGCCTTTCCTGTGGCTCAATACATAGTCTGCAATAGCTACAAGTGTATATTCTTCACCAAACAGGCTGCCATCATCGCATACAAAACACAGGCGGTCAACATCCGGGTCAACAGCTATACCGAGGTGCGCATTCTTTTTAGCTACGGTATTGCAGAGTTCTGTCAGGTTTTCGGGTAATGGTTCAGGGTTGTGTGCAAAACGCCCTGTTACCTCTTCATTTATGATTGTAATATTTTCTACACCCAATGCACGCAGTAGTTGTGGTACAGACAACGAGCCTGTAGAGTTTACAGGGTCTACCACCACACTAAAGTTTTTTGCCCTGATGGCTCCCACATCTACCAGTGGGTGTGCCAGTATGGTGTCTATATGTTTTTGTATGTAGGTATCATTGTGCTGCAGGCTGCCAAGATGGTTTACATCTGCATAGTCAGGTTCTGTATTGCTTGCAAAATCCAATATCCATTGTCCGGCTTCTGCACTTAAAAACTCACCCTCATGGTTCAGTAGTTTTAAAGCGTTCCATTCTTTGGGGTTGTGGCTGGCCGTCAGTATAATGCCTCCTGCCGCTGCTTCCATCTTCACTGCCATCTCTACTGTTGGAGTGGTGCTCAACCCGAGGTCAACAACATCTATCCCACAGCCTTGCAGGGTAGCAGTAACAAGATTACGAACCATCTCGCCCGATATACGACCATCTCTGCCTATTATTACTTTCTTTCCTTTGTCTTGTGCTTTTATCCAAGCAGCATATGCTGTGGTGAATTTTACTACGTCTAACGGTGATAATCCGTTACCAGGTTTCCCGCCTATTGTGCCCCTGATGCCCGATATTGATTTGATTAGTGCCATGCTGTAAATAATATTTATTTGGTCTGGCGAAGATAAGCGATTACTCAACTTGCCGAAAATGAAGTAGTTAAGTTAAAATGATTTATCGCTATAAGGTATAACATTTTTTTAGCAATTAAATTCTCTTATTCATTAGACTTTGACGTTATGTTTTATTTCTTTTGTTGTCTTAATCAACATCTATGCAACCTATTTTAAGCATTTTCAAAAAGCGGTTGGTGGCAGTTGCCGTACTTGCCGTGTGTGCATCCAATGTGATAGCACAAGACCTGAAAGCAAAATTGCCACTCGACCCTAAAGTGACGAAAGGCAAATTTGCCAACGGGCTTACTTACTACATACGCCCCAACTCTAAGCCAGAGAAAAAAGTAGAGCTACGATTGGTAGTGAACGCAGGCTCTGTTCTGGAAGATGACGACCAGCAAGGTTTGGCTCACTTTATGGAACACATGAACTTCAACGGTAGTAAAAACTTTCCAAAGAATGAATTGGTAAGTTACCTGCAATCTATCGGTGTAGAGTTTGGTGCCGACCTCAATGCATATACCAGTTTTGATGAAACTGTATATATACTGCCCGTACCTACCGATAAAGAAGGTAATCTTGATAAGGGCTTCCAGATAATAGAGGACTGGGCGCACAATGCGCTGTTGATGGATAAAGACATAGACGATGAGCGTGGCGTGGTGTTAGAAGAAAGCCGTTTGGGTAAAGGAGCAGATATGCGCATGCTGGATAAATACCTGCCTAAACTGATGACTGGCTCTAAGTATGCAAGCCGCTTGCCGATAGGTAAAGATGATATACTGAAAAACTTTAAGTACGATGCGATACGCCGTTTCTATCGCGAATGGTACAGGCCTAACCTGATGGCTGTTGCTATAGTAGGCGATATTGATGAGGCTACTGCGATGAAGTATTTGAAGAAACACTTTGAGGGTATGAAAAACCCTGCTAAAGAACGCAAGCGCGAAACATTTGAAGTGCCTGCACGAACTGCACCGGAAGCGATGGTGCTTACTGATAAAGAAGCTACTAATTTCCAATTACAAATCATCTTCCCGTCTGTAAAGAAAGGAGACGAAAGCACATTGGGTGGTTATCGCGATAACCTGAAGCAAGCATTAATAACACAAATGTGGAACCAACGCCTCAGCGACCTTGCACGTAGCAGCAACCCACCATTCCCTTATGCAGCAGTAGGTTACGATGGTTGGGCACGTGGTTACGAAAGTCTTTCTGCCTTTGCTATGTATGGTGCAGATGGTCCTGAAAAAGCCATGAACGCACTAACGGCTGAATTATTAAGGGCTAAGGAACATGGCTTTACCAATAGCGAACTGGACATGGTGAAGAAAAGTATGATGAGTATGGTGGAGAAGTTATACAACGAGCGCAATACCACAGAGAGTGGCTCGCTGGTAGGTGAGTATGTTCGCAACTTCCTTGAAGATGAACCCATACCCGGCATTGAGAAAGAATACGAATACTACAAACAATTATTGCCTGCTATAACTGTTGCCGAACTGAATGCTGATGTGAAAAGCTGGATGAGTAATATGAATACCTTCTCGCTGATAACTGGGCCGCAGCAAGGTACAGGGCAAATGATAACAGATGCTCAACTGCTGGCTATGACGAAGAAAGGTTTTGAGCAGAAAGTATCTGCAATGGAAGAAAAGAAAATAGCTGAAAACCTGCTGGATAAAAAACCAACACCCGGCAAAGTTGTATCGAAGCAAGAGGATAAAGAATTTGGTTCTACTACATATGTATTAAGTAATGGCGTGAAAGTAACCATCAAGCCTACCAATTTTAAGAGCGATGAGATACTGTTGCGTGGTGTACGCAAAGGTGGCATGAGCAACTATGGTGTGGCAGACAGATATAGTGTACAGTATGCTACACAGGTGGTAGGTGCTATGGGCTATGGCAGCTTCTCGCCCACAGACCTGGAGAAAGCATTGGCTGGTAAAAGTATTCGTGCAGGTGGCAACATCGGCGATATTTCTAATAGCGTTACAGGTAACAGTACCGTAAAAGACTTTGAAGCTATGCTGCAACTGATGTATCTGAAGCTGACACAACCACGCAAAGACGAAGCCCTCTTTAAAGCATTTGTAGATAAACAGAAGACACAATTGCAATTCATGTCTGCCAATCCGCAATTTGCGTTTATAGATACGTTGTATAGTGTGATGTATAATAAAAATCCGCTTGCACCTATTGCAGTGCCTAAGGCAGAATACTATGATGCCATCAACCTGAACCGTGCATTGGAAATATATAATGCAGAGTTGGGCAATGCAGATGGTATGGAGTTTTTTATAACAGGTAATGTACAAATGACAGCCGTGCAACCACTGTTAGAAACCTATATGGCCAGCCTGCCTGTAAGTGGTAAAACGCCATCTTTCAAAGACAATGGTGTAAGGCCTGTAACTGGTGTACACAATATCAAGTTCAAACGCGGAGAAGAAAAGCAGAGCCTGATACTGGCTATGTACAATGGCGAAACCAAATACTCTGAAGACCTGAACCTGAAAATGAATGCACTGGCAGAGATACTGAACATTAAAGTGATAGAAGAGCTGCGCGAAAAAATGGGAGGCATTTATTCAGGTGGTTTCAGTGCCAATGTGTCTCAATACCCTTATGAGCGTTACAATGCAAGCCTGTATCTGCCTTGCGGCCCTGAAAATGTTGATAAGCTGCTGGCTACTGCCAAAGAAGTGGTAGATGCGATTAAAAAGAATGGCCCTGATGCTAAAGACCTTGACAAGGTAAAAGCACAATGGCATGAACAACGCCGCGATAAGATGAAAGAAAACGGCTTCTGGAACGAGAAGATGGAGTCTATCATGTTTTGGGGAAGGCAACGCAAAAACCTGTTTGACTATGACAAATGGGTTGATAGCCTGACACCGAATGATATAAAAGAAGCAGCTAATACACTCTTCAATGGCAAGAATGATTTTGTTGCAGTGCTGTATCCTGCATCGTAATATCAGATAGCGCTATAAAGAATAACGCCTCGTGAAAACGAGGCGTTTCTTTTTGTATACTAACCCAAAAAAATCCTTAGTTATGTTACTCTGCAGGTTGTAGTGCAGCGCGTATCTGTGCTTCTATATCTTCTGCAACTTCTACATTGTCTGTCAGGAATTGCTTTACCGCATCTCGCCCTTGTCCTATCTTGCTATCGCCGTAGCTGAACCATGAACCGCTTTTCTGCAGTATGCCCAGTTCTACACCCATATCTATTATCTCACCTATTTTACTGATGCCCTCACCAAATATGATGTCGAACTCTACCTGACGGAAAGGAGGTGCTACTTTGTTCTTCACCACTTTCACACGTGTGCGGTTGCCACTGGCTACATCGCCGTCTTTTATCTGGCTGATGCGGCGGATGTCTAAACGTACCGAAGCGTAGAACTTCAAGGCGTTACCACCCGTTGTGGTTTCAGGGTTGCCAAACATCACACCTATTTTTTCGCGTAGCTGGTTGATGAATATGCAGCAGCAGCCTGTACGGTTGATGGTTGCTGTGAGCTTACGCAATGCCTGGCTCATAAGGCGTGCCTGCAAGCCCATCTTACTATCGCCCATTTCGCCTTCCAGTTCGCCTTTGGGTACAAGGGCAGCAACGGAGTCTATCACTACTACATCTATAGCGCCTGATGATATAAGCCTGTCGGCTATTTCCAATGCCTGCTCGCCATAGTCTGGTTGAGAGATGATGAGGTTGTCTATATCTACCCCCAGCTTGCGTGCATAGCTGGCATCAAAAGCGTGTTCGGCATCTATTATAGCACATATACCGCCTTTTTTCTGTGCCTCTGCAATGGTATGTATAGCGATGGTTGTTTTACCTGAAGATTCAGGGCCGTATATTTCTATAATACGTCCGCGCGGAAAGCCACCAACACCTAATGCTACATCCAAACCTAACGAACCCGTGCTGATGGTGTCTATACTATCTTTTTGCTTATCGCCCAACATCATCACCGAGCCCTTGCCATAATCCTTCTCTATCTTGTCGAGAGCGAGCTTTAATACTTTTAATTTTTCTTCTGCTGCCATTGTGTTGTGATTTAAACTGCTAAACTAATTTTTTTCAAAGATATAAACGTTTTGTACAAATATTACACATTTGTACAAAAAAGTTATCCACATTTGTATGGATTGGTGGCTTTTTGTGCCGGAAATGGTCATTTCCCACCTATTCCCTTTATTCTATACTTAAAAACTGGAAAATCGGGTATTGTCCCGCTTGTCCCAGATGTCCCATTCATTTTTGGGTGGGACAGATGAGCCACTTGGGACAGTTTGAGCTATCCATTCACACCCGTTCACGGCATTCACAGTTACGCAGCGTGAATAGCGTGAATGGCATGAATAGGTTTTCACGCATTTTCACGGTTTCACTATCTCAATAGCGTGAAAAAATGAAAATATGAAAATCCTGTTCCAGCGTTCCAAGTGTTCTATACTGGAAATATGGAACAGTGGAACAAAGTAAAATATTATTCTACCCTGAAGGTAGTACCGGGCAGGCGGTGAATATTGCCATAATTATCTGTAGCAATAATATCTGTTATCAACAATCTATCTCCACTATGCAGTGATTGTATTATGTCAGTATCTATTTTACTACTATTTATTGTTATTGGCTCTATATATCTGTTGTCTTTACTGATACTACTGATAGTATATTGTTTTATATAGTAGGTAATATCCAGTTCTTCATCTCTGGGTATAGCAGATAGGGTAGGGTGTTGTTGTATATATCCTTTAGCTATAAGCCCGTGTTGTATATTGCCAATGGCTATATCGGGTATTGGTTGCAATACTTTGATGTGTTTGGCGGCTATAGATTGGCTGATGCTGCCATCTTTGTTTACAGCATCCATATATACCATAAAAGACTGCACGCCCTTTGGTGCTGTAATGCTATATATACTATCTGTTATTTTTTTGATAACAGCATTTTTGCTTCGTAACAATAGCTTATCTGCACCGTACTCATCTACGCCTATCGTCATACTGAAAGCAATACCTGCATAGCATTTATTGGCATTATCTATGTGCATGTATATGCCTTTAGGTGCTACATAGTATTGTGTTTGCCAAGGATAGGTATGTGTAGTGTCTCTCAATTGCATACTGGCAGTACCCGATAGTATTTTTATACCGGGTGTTGTAGCATAGGTTGTTAAACTGGCAATACCATGTTCTACTTTAATATTACTTTTTACACTGGTTGTAATGATGGGGTCTATTGCTTTATTGTATGTTGCAGTAAATATGATAGCGGTAGCATTGTCATTATTAAATACAAAGTTGGTAATTGGTATTGCAATTGTTTGTATTTCATCAAACCGTAATATACACACAACGCGGTTACTATATGCATAAATTACAGCGTATCGTATTGTATTAAGTGCATTTAGCTTAATGCTGGATAATACAGCAATAGCTTCTTCTTTCCGTTGATTTTTAAATAGTGTAGATAGTAAATTGCTGTCGTATTGTATGTCACCCCAAAAGTCTGCAAGTAATTCTTCTCTTACTGCTTGCCATTCTCTGTAGTATAGCGTTTTAGCTGCAGTATCTAAATAGTTACTTATTAAAGAAGATAGTTTACTCAATCTACTATCATCTATATACGTATCTCTTTTTTTATTTGAAGATGATATTATATTTCTTACAGCATCAAGTGTATCTCTAAGCTCTTGCGATAAAGCATATATCCTTTTTGCAAAGGTAGAAGGTCTCTCTTCATACGGAGCTATTTCCCCGTCTTGTTCAACCCCTTTTGCTATTATTTTTTCTATATCAGGTATAATAGCACTACTTACACTATCCATGCATATAGTCAGTTCGGTATAATATTCCTTGCTTGGTTGCCTGCCTGTATATATGTGTTGTAATAAGCCTATACACAGTACACCAAACATCAGTGTAGTAAGGGTAAGTGCTGATGGGCGGTAGCGCAGTATTTTTTGTAGTATAGGCAAGGGTAATAATAATATCTAATATACAATATTATATAACGTATTGTCAATAGAGTATAGTATCAACTTGTCCCACTGTCCCATTCATAAATGTGTGAGACACTTGGGACAGTTGGGACAGCACTTATCCCGTTCCACTGTTCCAATATATAAGTATTGGAATACTGGAACACATGGAACAGCGCGGAACAGGATTTTCATATTTTCATTTTTTCACGCTACTGAGATAGTGAAACCGTGAAAATGCGTGAAAACCTATTCATGCCATTCACGCTATTCACGCTGCGTAACTGTGAATGCCGTGAATGGGTGTGAATGGATAGTACATAAGTACATACAACCGAACTATAACATAGCTTTAAGTGTTTCAACATATAAGTGTATTTATTTTTGTATAAAATAATATTGTATGGTAACGGTTATTACAAACAGGTTTTTGCCGATGGCACGTTTGGTGCTGTTTGTACTGCTTGCTTTGCAACCGATGGCAATACAAGCAGGTGCGCCACCAGTCAGCGAAAGGCGTATTGAAAAAGAAATACACCAACTGGTAAACGAATACAGAGAGCAACAAGGCCTGCCACCGATGGCGTATAATGATGACATTGCAGATATAGCACAAGACCACAGCAGCAATATGGCACGAGGTAAGGTTAGGTTCGGGCATGGTGGTTTTCAGCAGCGTTATGATGCTATGAAAGCAACACTGGATGGCGTAATGGCAGGTGCAGAAAACGTAGCGTATGGGGCAGCAGATGCCAAAGAAGCCGTATCGCTGTGGTTGCGCAGTGCGGGGCATAAGAAAAATATACAGGGCAATTTTACCCATACGGGCATTGGCGTAGTACGCAACAACGATGGTACGCTCTACTTCACCCAGCTGTTTGTAAAAATGCAGTAATCAATACCGTTGCGATAGCTTTACAAGGGCTTCCATATAGCCCATACGGGTATCTACGCTTTGCAGTATATCATTATCGTCGGGTATTATCTTTTGGGCATTGGTTTGCTTTAGTATCCATTGCAGGGAGTATTGCCCCAATGTATGCTGTGCCAGCATCACATCGCGCATATCGGGGGTGTATATACCCAGCAGTGGTTCGTACACATTTGCCTCGTCGTTGAAGTACACGGTAGTTTTACCGTTGTACTCGTTTACCAGTTTGCGTATGTGATGCTCGCGTATGTAGGGGTAGTCGCACCCCACTACCAAAAAACTATCATCGGGGTAATGCCTGAAGGCAGATAGCAAAGCAGCCATAGGCCCTGTGTGCTTGTATGCTGCAGCATCTGTAATGCTGGGGTAGCTATCGCCTATATCTTCAGCCTGTTCGTCGTTGCAGGAAAGAAATACATCATCGCAAAGCGGTTGCAGCAGTTCGTACAACCATTCGCGCTGCGGCAGGTCGTGATACTGTAGCTGACTCTTATCCATGCCCATGCGTGTGCTTTGTCCGCCGCACACTACAAGGCCGTGTAATACATTCATTCAAAAAATGATTTATCGAGTACGGTTGCGTTTTCTATTTTGTAATGAAGTCTCGCCTCGTCGAGCAAGTAATCGCGTATTACTAAGAGGAGTTTGTTTTGTTGTATCTGGCGGTTATTGTACAAAGATATAATTTTTGAGATGACAGGTTCAAGCCCCGACTGTTGCTTTATTTCCAGCAGTCCTACCTCATCGGCTATTACCCATTCAGCCTTGCTTTCAACCCCTTTCAGTAGTAATTGCTGTGCCAGATGAAAGCCCGTTTTGCTGAAGCGGTATTTACCAATCATCACCAAATCGTTTACCGGATGGCTGGCACGTACCTGCAAAGGGTGGTAGGTTTTGTTAGCAACATCGTACAGCATACGCCACTTATCTACATCGGGCGTAAGGATGCCTGCTGCATTTGGTGTACGTTGCAGCCAGTTCATCAGCAGGGTGGTTTTGCCGCTGTGTATGGGTTGGCTTAATATGTATATGTTATTGTTGCTCATTGCCCTGCAAGCTGGCTACTATCAGTATAAACAAAAAACCTGTGTATTTGCGTATGCCTTTATATCGTTCTATTGCCAGCTTGTATGCGGGGCGTATGTAGCTGCGCAGGGTGGGCATCATATCCAGTATGGGTTGCAGCTGCTCGCCGTGCCTGCTGCGGCTGCTGTTGATGATGCGCTGCATCAGCCACTTCATAAATGGTGCTACTATACCGAATATCAGTAGTAATACCGCCAATGTGCGCAATATAGCATACAGTGCCTTGCTCATGCTGCCGCTAAAGGCAAATACGGTAGCTATAAACAGCAAGGTAGATAATAGAAAGATGATTTTACCGGCAGGACTTTTCTTTTTGTCACTCATAGCCAACGGGCTATTGTCAATTACCAACTGCAAGTTACGCACCTCGGCTATTCGCTTGGGCAGGCGAGCAATCCATATACCTATTGCCAAGCCCCATAGGGTGTATATGCTGCCGTATATCGCTATTATCCAAAAACTATAAGAGGTATCCTCCGGTAAATGAAAACTACTAAGCAGGTTTTGAAAGAATTTATCTACCGCCTCCCAAAGCGACCGACCGTGCAGTATAGTCAACATCAGTAACATCTGAAAAGCACTCTCCAACATAGCTATAATGGCAAACAGTACCGATGCGATGGTGTAGTTGGGTACAACACGATACATAAGCGCACCCACCAAGCCCTGAAAGCCTACCGCTATATAAGCAGGAAACATAGATTGTGGACTAACGGCAGCTTTAACCAGTATTACCAATACGGTAGCTTGTAGCATCTGCCGCACATTGTTGCGGGTATAGTGTGCCAGCAGCCCTATTATCACCACAGCAAAGCCACCAACAAAGAAGCCAGTAAGGGGTATTTTCAGCGCGTGCATCCAACCCCCAAGCCCGCTTTCGCAAAGCGCCCAGAGAGCCGTTAGGCGTTGTATGGCAATAGCATTGTTTCGCACTATGTAAATATAGGGTGCGAAATCTCAAATATTAAATTTAATGCTACCTAATCCCCACGCTGATGGGAAATACCGATACTTCTGATTTTTTGCCATTGATGAGCGATAGGGTGTTAAGGTCTATAAAGCTGACGTTACCATTTCGTCCGCCACAGTTGCTGGTGTGGTGTGGCGCAGGGCCTGCACTGTTCAGGTTGGCATTGGCTACTGCTACCAGTCCTCTTGTATCATCCACCGCCAAGCCATAGGGTTGGTAACCGCTATAGATAGTTTTTTGCAGTGTGAGTGTATTTATATCTACTACACATACACTACCACGTAGCGGTGCAAAGCTCGTTACATCTTCTGTGCAGCTTATGAATAGTTTATTGTGCTTTGCAGAGTAGTCCATACACATAGGTGCGGCGGGTAGTGATATAGTTTTGATGATGGTATTGGTTTGCACATCCAGCACTTTCAGGTCTTCTGTGTTTTGGCAAATGATATAACAGTACTTGCCTTGTGTAAAAAGTTGTTGAGGCTCTACACTTGCATGGTGTTTGATGGTGGTGCTACCGTCAATAGGTAATTGTTGCAGTACGGGCGATGCTTGATTGCTAATACCTATACTATAGATGAAATTGCCAGATGTAGTGCCTATGTATAGTTTTTGTAAAGCCTCGTTGTATGTTATGCCAAAGGGGTACTGCAGTGTGTTGTTGAAGGTATAGGTGTATAGCACTTTCTTATCTTGTAGGTCGGCACAAACTATCTTGCCGGGGTTGCTGTTATCAACGAAATACCCGTAGCGGGCATTACTGCTGATGGTAAAGCTCGTCCATATACCATCGCCCAGTTGTATGTCGCTGATATGCTTATCATTGCTCGCGTCATATTGCTGAATGATATCTGACTGTGCAAAGAATGCTACATACCAATACTTTCCATCGGGCGATACTTTTAGGCAATACGGGTAGTCTTGTAATTGTTTTACACCTACATCTACATATCGCATCTGCAATAGGGTAGCAGCATCAAACACGGTTACCACATCGCACATACGATGCAGCACATATATCTTTTTGCGGTTGGGGTTGTCTGCAAATTTCACTTCGCCTTTGGCATCAGGTGCTCCGGCAGCTATCCAATCCCTTATTGTCAGGTATTCTTGTCTGCTTAGGGGTGGTTGCCCTTCAGGCATGGTAGGTATCAATGTTACGCCGAGTGATGTGTCTGTATTGGTGTAATAACAAAGTGTACTGAAGTCGGGACGGTAGGGTATAGTTACTGCCCCCGACCTTGCACCTGCAAACATGTCATTCCATGTGGTAAGGTTCAGCCCACCTGCACCTGCAGCACTTTGGTTGTTGTGGCAACCACTTGTGGCACATTTAGGTACTATGATGCGTGCTACATCTTCAGGATAATCTCCCAACGGTATATTGGGCTCGTGTTTACATGCATTAAGCAGCAATAACGCTAGGCAGTATTTAATTATTCTGTGCACCATTCTTCAACCAGCATTGCAGTTTCTCTTTTTCTACATCGGTTAGTTGGATAGTAGTAGTGGGTGGCATCATCTTCAGCTCAAACACAAATTTGTTAATGTTGCCATTGTCTGCACGTTCTTTCAGCGTAGCATAGTCGTTGAGGTTTGCCAGTCCATTATGCCCATGGCAGCCGGCAGTAGCACATTTGTTGGCAATCATGGGTTTGATGTCACTTGTATAAGAAGCTGAACATGGTGGCTGTGTAGTGTTAGCAGGTTTGTCTTCTTTTTTGCAGGCAAATAATAATGTTGCCAATAGTATAGTGTACTTCTTCATAATCAGTATAAATGAAATAAGGGTACACCTGTTATGATGTACCCTGTTGGTTTGTGTGTAGTGCTTAATTGTTCAAAACCAGCTTTTGATAAGATTGCCCTTGTGCCGTGGTAACCTTTATGAAATACACACCCGATTGAAGATTGTAATTGTTGAGATTGAAGTCGTACTTATAGTTGCTTTGTGTTGGTTCTTGCAGCAATGTTTTTACCAACTTCCCTGTCACATCGTATAGCGTTATGCCAAGCTGCGTATTGTTTTTGCTATCTATCATTACACTTACTGCACCTGTTGACGGGTTGGGGTAGAGGGATGCACCTATGCTGTTTGTTGCTACATTGCCGATACCAGTAGCCGGTGTTATTTTCAAATGGTAATCTTCCATCTCACCATGGTAGTCTATCGGGTCTTTGGGTAAATCGCAAGATGTTGGTACGCTATGCCCTGCATCTGCACTCATTTTGGCGGTAACTCGAAGACGTACTGTACCCAATGGTGTAGTAGCAGGTACAGTAAATGTATTGGTGTACCAACCTGCAGTTTGCAAGTCTGCTGTTATAACAGTTTCACCTGCATCATCAAAATCTTTATCGTTATTATAGTCTATCCACATGCGGATGTTGTTGCGCGCAGTTGCAAAGCCCGCAATGATACTATCTCTTGTATGAAGAATGTGTACAGTGTAGGTTTGTCCACGCTGCAAAGTAGTGGTGTCAGTTGTTACAACCAATGATGGTTGTGATAGTGGATTCTCTACTTGTACTGATGTGCGGCTGATTGTGTTAAGTTTGAAAACTTTTATACCTGGTTGTGTAGTACTGTATGATGTGCGCCCTGGTAACATGCAATATTGTGCATTAGCTTCAATACTTGCCAGTAGTGTCATTGAACATAGGAGTGTTGTAAATTTTTTCATTTGGTACATGTTTTTAATTGTGAAAAATGCACTGAAAAATTATTTACAATCCCATCATCAGGGAGACAATAAAACCTAACAATCCTTAATAAAACTTAAACTGACCCATTATTTCACCCTTTTATGACAATTGCCTATTCAAACACCTCTGTTTTATCAAATCCACGTATATTCTTCTTCCTGTTAATTAGAAAAACTACGAAATGTATAGCTAACCCAATACCCCAAAAAATAGCCATACTCAGTGTTTGTCCAATAAAGTATTCAGGTAGCATGCCTGCCTTTGCCAATACTATCGGCACACTATTGCACACTAGGTATGTTGTCAGGTGGTAATTAAAGCCGAGATAACCCTCGTAAACATCTTTTCGCCCAATAAGCAATGCACTGACAAACAAAATGATACCATACAGGGCACTGATAATGGCAATACCTGTATATGTTTTGCTCGTAAGCATGTCATAGAGTAAGAGCATAAATGTAGATGATGCAACTATTGCAATGCCTGCGAATAAAAGCACATAACGATTGATGAAATTCATATACTTAGTTTTTAAACATTAAATTTTTTATCTGTGGTTGAAAAAAGAGTTTGATGTTGCGTTCGCAAAAACGTTGCAGCAATTCCTCACCCAGTTTGGTAAGGAAGTAATATTTTCTTTCGGGGCCACCGTCACCGGGTTTGGTATTATAGTCCACCATATCCAGTTCCTTGTATTTACGCAGTGTACGGTACAGACTCTGCTCTTCGCAGGTCAGTGTATTGTTGGTGGAGGCTTCTACATAGCGTTTTATGTCGTCCACAAACTTTTCGTTTTCTTTCAGTGCCAGAAATATCCATAAGGTAAGCTGCCCTTTTTTATAGGTTTCTTCCCATGCTTCCAGTAGTTCGTTTTTATATTGCTCTTGTTTATTCATTGTATTCAATATGTACTATACAACTTGTATAATACAAAGGTAATAGTATTTACTTCACACTGCCAAATTTTTTTAATAAGAGTTGTAATAAGCCTTGTATAACTGTTGAAACATGATAAAAATCATTGCCTGAGGGCTGGGCGCTTCGTAAATTACAGATAGTAAAATATAATAGTATGAAGCTGAAGTACACTTACAAAGTATTGATTGTCATCGCAACAATGATAAGCGTAGCTGTATCATGCCGAAAATCAGATAATGATAATAACGATAATAATACCGGCTGTAGCGGTATGGGTGCAATGGTGCCATATACCTGGTACGACCCTGCACGTTTCCCTAAAGCGGTAATACCTGCAGATAACCAGATGTTTGTAGAGCGCATAGCACTGGGTAAGAAACTTTTTTATGATACCCGACTCTCTAATAATGGAGAATCTTGCGAAACATGCCATAAACAAAGTATGGGTTTTTCTGCCTCAGAGGTATCTGCTTTTGATAAGGGATTACAGAAAATGCCGTTGGTAAATATGGCATGGTACAACAATTTTATGTGGAGTGGTCGTATCACAGGTACGTTGGAGGATGTTATGTATGCTGAATTGACCAAACGGTTCAATACCGATTTTAATAAGATAAACGGATTGCAGGAATACAAAGACCTTTTCTGCAGGTATTATGGTACAGATAACATTACACCCGAAGTGATGGCAAAACCATTGGCGCAATTTATGCGCGTGTTAGTGTCAAAAAATAACAAGTATGATCGTTTTCTGTTAGGGTTAGAAAATTTGTCAATAGATGAGAAGGCAGGACATGATTTGTTTTTTACAGAGAGAGGAGACTGTTTTCATTGCCATGTACAAGTATTGTTGACGGATAACCAGATGCACCATAACGGACTGGATAGCATTTATAAAAAAGATATAGACAAAGGGTACTACAACGTAACCGGCAATGTTCTTGACATGGGTAAATTCCGAACGCCCAACCTGCGTAATGTAGCATTGCGCACTGAGTTTATGCACGACGGCAGGTTTAAGACGCTGGAAGAAGTAGTGAACTTTTATAACAAAGAAGTACATAGAGGTGTTCCTAACATAGATCCTGTGATGTTGAAACCCGGAAAAGAATACGGGTTGAATCTTACAGAATTGGAAAAGAAACAACTAATTGCATTCTTAAAAACACTTACCGATAGTGACTTTATTAACAACCCAGATTTTAAACAATAATCTGTTACACATATTAAGCTATTAATAAAGAAGCCACTACGTATGCAGTGGCTTCAGTGTTTTGTATGATAAAAATTAAAGATTATTGCACGCTACCCAGTGAAATGTTATCATAAAAATCTTTAGACATTTTAACGGCATTTGCACCTGGCATATGTATTACGCTGATGCTATCTAAACCCGGCGAGGTATGCCACAGGCGGGCAGGGTTAGCTATTAAGGTAATAGTAGGTGTATTGTCTTTGCCTATTTTAACGTTCTTGCCAAAGTCTGCAGTTTTCACAACTACTGTATTATTTGTGCCGCTAAATCCCCCAAAATGTAAAGCAAATTTACCTGTAGGTGATTGTGGACTGTTACCTTCTGCCTTCAACATTATGTAGCCTGTATTCCAGTCCCAAAACATACCTGTTTGTACTGATAAGGCCCCGGTTTGAGCACCACTTACATTCCGTAGGCTATCCACGCCCATCGTATATTCCATGGCAGCATATTCACCATCAGGGATACCTGCTATATTGCACACGGAACTTGCGGCGGATGCAGCATCCAACAGGTAATAACTTTCGGGTTGTACCCACCATGTGCCATCGGTACGCTTTAGCTTAATATTAGAAACAAAGAATCTGAACATGGTAAACGTCATCGTATCACCGGTTTTTGGGTGTACGTATTGTTTATTCATCTCCCATGGCAACATGGCAGAACCATATACATAGGTGAACCTTACATTGGCATTGCCTACTATCGGAACAACAGTTGTTGGCGGATCGTCTTTTTTCTTACAACTGCTTATGCCCACTATGGCTGTAGCCATCAGAAGTAAACCGTATTTACTGAATTGTGTTTTCATAAATCAACTATTTTACATTGATATAAAGTTAGAACACGCATCTAAGTTATTTTGTGACTTTTGTCACATTTCGTTTAATTACTTCTTTGCCAACTTGCTTTTCTTACGCCCGTATAGGAAGTAAATAACCAACCCCGCCAACAGCCACAGCAGGAAACGCTCCCAGTTGCTGACACCGCTTTCGCATAGCAGATAGCTGCAACATAGGAAGCCCAATACTGGTATCAGGCTATAGCTATGCAGGAATGATAGCAGAGACATCACAAAAAATATGCAACCAAATAGTATATACGGCACTTTCAACCTTACTGCATCCCAACTATTGTCGCCATGTGTATCAAATAGTCCTGCAATGCCACCGGGGTAGTATTTAGCTACTAATACTATAGTAGTGATAAATAATACAGGCACTATCCACTTGGCATTGATATACGGTGTTTTGAATTTACTGACAGGTACATGTTGTCTGCTATGGTCGTCTTCTGTTATTACGTCTTCGCCTTGCAGGTGTTTGGCTTTTTTGCGTTGTTGTTGCAGGCGTATGATGCCACCACATACCAATACAAAAGCAAAGAGCGTACCTACGCTGGTTAGCTCTACTACAACGTTCAGGTTGAGGAATAGGGCTGGTATGCCAACTACAAAACCGGTAAGAATAGTGCTGAAAGAAGGCGTTTTATACTTAGGGTGTATCTTGCTGAATACGGGTGGCAGTAAGCCATCGCGGCTCATACTCATCCATATCCTTGGCTGCCCCAGTTGAAATACCAAGAGCACACTGGCAGTAGCCACCACGGCACTTACTGCTATCACACCCGCCAGCCAGTCCATACCATTTGCTGCAAATACATAAGCCAACGGGTCGCCCACGTTCAGGTTGGTATAGCTTACCATACCCGTCAGCACAAGGGCTATCAATACATATATTATGGTACATGTGATGAGCGAGTAGAACATACCCCTAGGCAAATCTCGTTGCGGGTTCTTGCACTCCTCGGCAGTAGTGCTGATGGCATCAAAACCTATATAGGCAAAAAATACAGCCGCCGTACCACTTAATATACCACCTACACCATTGGGCATAAAGGGATGCCAGTTTTCGGGCTTAATGAAAAATGCACCACCCACTATTACCAGTAGTATCACCGCCAGTTTCAGTATTACCATAGCATTGGTAGTACGTTTACTTTCTTTGATGCCAATATATATTATCCATGTAATGATGACCGTAACAACAAAGGCAGGAATATCACATATAAGCTTAAAATTGCCTAACGTGGGCGCGTTTCCCCATGCTTCTTTGGCAGCATCCGTCAGCCCGTCTTTGGCTGTCCAGTAGTCCATCGTTATCCATGCGGGCAGGTGTACACCCAAACCATCCAGCAGGGTAGTGAAGTAGTCGCTCCACGATATGGCAACGGCTATATTACCAATGGCATATTCCATCAGCAAATCCCAGCCTATTATCCATGCAATGATTTCGCCAAACGCTACATAGCTATATGTGTATGCACTGCCCGATACAGGTACCATACTGGCAAACTCTGCATAACACACCGCCGCAAAACCACAGGCTACCGACACAAACAGAAAGAGGAACACAATGCCGGGGCCGCCATCAAAGCTCGCCTTGCCGATGGTGCTGAAGATGCCCGCACCCACTACGGCGGCTATCCCCATCAGCGTCAGGTCTCTAACGCCCAGCACTTTGTGCAGCCCTGTGTTGTGTGCATCAGTCATGCCACTGGCGGCTTCTTTTTCTATCTGGTGCAAAGATTTTCGGCGAAAAACTGATTGGCTCATGAGGGGAAAGATATAAAAGAACAGGGATTTATCATGTTGTTTATATTGTATATGTATATATGTCAGTCTTCAACAATCCCCTTTATTAACTACCTTTACAACCTCAAATAGGTCTTACGACTTTCTACTGACGACTAACGACTACATACAATGCATAACGCTTATTTTCATTACGAACTACCTAAGAACGAAACGGTACTGAACTACGGCCCTAAAAGCCCTGAACGTGCCGCTTTACAAAAAGCCATTGCAGAACTTAAAAGCCAGCAGCGCGATATACCGATGTATATTAACGGGCAAGAGGTTCGCTCTGGCGATAAGAAAGAGATACGCCCACCACATGAAACGGCACATTTGTTAGGTCATTTTCATGCAGGTGGTGCAGAACATGTAAAGCAAGCTATAGATGCAGCATTAGAGGCACGCAAAAACTGGGCGGAAATGCCTTGGGAACATCGTGCAGCCATCTTCCTGAAAGCAGCTGAATTGTTGGCTACCAAATACCGTTTCAAAATGAATGCCGCTACCATGCTTGGGCAAAGCAAGAATGCGTATCAGGCAGAAATTGATAGTGCTTGTGAGTTGATAGATTTCCTGCGCTTCAACGTACACTTTCTAGCAAAGATTTATAACGAACAACCCATATCTACACCTGCTTTCCACAACCGTATGGAGTACCGTCCGTTGGAAGGGTTTGTACTGGCAGTAACGCCATTCAACTTTACGGCTATTGGTGGTAACCTGCCCACTGCACCTGCTATGTGTGGTAATGTAGTGGTATGGAAACCTGCGAATACACAAATATATAGTGCGTCCGTATTTATGGAGATACTGATGGAGGCCGGCTTACCTGCTGGCGTTATCAATTTGGTTTATCCTCCGGGTCCGGTAATAGGAGATATATGCTATGCACATCCTGATTTTGCGGGTGTACACTTCACAGGTTCTACTGGTGTATTCCAAAGTATGTGGAAGAGCATAGGCGAAAACATTGCAAAATACAAATCGTACCCGCGCATAGTAGGTGAAACCGGTGGTAAAGATTTTGTTATGGTTCATCCGAGTGCAAACGCAGATGCTGTAGTGGCAAATTTAGCCCGTGGTGCTTTCGAGTATCAGGGGCAGAAGTGTAGTGCAGCCAGCCGTGCTTATTTGCCTAGCAATCTGGCAAATGAAATAAAAACAAAACTCGTAGCTGAAATAAAGACAATGAAGATGGGTAAGGTAGATGACTTTACCAATTTCATTAATGCTGTGATAGACGAAAAATCATTTAACAGCTTGGCAAAATACATAGATGATGTAAAGAATAGCAACGGTAAAGCAAGCATACTATGTGGTGGTGGCTATGATAAAACAAATGGCTGGTTCATTGAGCCAACAGTAATAGAAGCATCAGCACCAGACTATGTAACGATGTGCGAAGAACTATTTGGCCCAGTGCTGACTATCTACACATATGATGCGGATAAATGGGAAGATATATTAGATACTGTTGACCATACAAGTGGTTATGCGCTAACTGGTGCTATCTTTTCTCAAGATCGCTATGCGGCTGAGTATATGACACGCAAATTGGTAAATGCTGCAGGTAACTTTTATATTAACGACAAGCCTACAGGTGCAGTAGTAGGGCAGCAACCGTTTGGTGGTGCAAGAGCATCTGGTACAAATGACAAAGCAGGCTCTGCATTGAACTTGTATCGCTGGTTGAGCGCAAGGACTATAAAGGAAACCTATGTGCCTGTTACAGACTACAGATACCCGTTCCATCAGGCAGATTAATAAGCTCAATACTAAATACAAATTTCTACATCCTAAACAGTACCATATTGTTTAGGATGTAGTTTTTTAGAAATTATGATTTCTCACCTTTATCTTTACTCTATGTTCAAATATCTTGCAATAGGCATTTTACTATTTACAGTGTCTTGTAAAGACTGTATGCGCATAACGCGTAATATAGTAGCAGACAGAGAAACACGTAAGGCTTTAGCAGGCGCAGAAGTAAAAAGCGTAGCTGCTATGAATGGCAGACAGGATGATGTGAGATATGTGTACACCGATAGCATGGGCGTCTTTGAAACAAGCTATAATAAAGGTGGTGTAGCAAAGTGTCCTGAGTTCAAACTTACTATCAGTAAAGAAGGCTATTATACTAAGCACTTTTGGGATCCGGTTATTGGTGATACGCTGTTTGTTGACAGAATAACGAATTAATGTATCCGCATACTTTTTGATTGGATCAATTAATATTAATCCCCTACTGAAAACCAGTAGGGGATTAAAGTAATATGCATCAATTTGTTACACTTTCACAGTCTTCCACTTACCGCGTTTGAAGACTATAATTGCTGCTACTGCTATGGCGCTTTCAGCAATAGATATGGCAAGGAATACACCCATGGGGCCAAGGTTCAGTACTTTGGCTAATACATAAGCCAATGGTATCTGAAATGCCCAGAAGCCAATCAGATTGATGATAGTAGGGGTCTTAGTGTCGCCTGCACCATTGAATGATTGTGCTACTACCATGCCATATCCATAGAATGCATAACCAAGGCTTACATATCGCAAGCATTCAACACCACTTGCAATAACAGCAACATCGGTAGTGAAGATGCTGATTATCCATTCTGCACAGGTAAAGAATATGACAGCTACTGATACAAGAAAAAACATATTGTATCTCGCTGTTTGCCATACAGATTTTTCTGCTCGGTCTGGTTGTCCGGCACCTAAGTTTTGTCCTACCAATGTAGCAGCCGCATTGGCCATGCCCCATGCTGGCAGTATGGTGAAGATAATAACACGTATGCCAATAGTATAACCTGCGAGTGCATTGCTACCAAAGTCCGACAATATCTTCACAAGGAATATCCAGCTTGCAGATGCTATCAGAAACTGTGCCGTACCACCCGATGATATGTTGATGATACTGCCAATAACGGGTAGGTCTATCTTCATGTGCTTACGTAGTATGTGTATAGCACCTTTCCCGTTGAAGAGGTGGTACAGTTGATAACATACACCCACGCCACGCCCGATGGTGGTTGCTAATGCAGCGCCGGTCAGCCCGAAAGCTGGAATGGGACCGAAACCATTGATAAGCGTAGGGCAGAGGATGATGTTCAGTATATTGGCTATCCATAATGAACGCATGGCAATAGACGCATCGCCTGCACCACGGAAGATGCCATTGATGAGAAACAATAGCATAATGACAATATTACTACCCATCAACAGTTGTGTATAGTGGTAATTGTTTTCTGCAACACGTTGTTCTGCACCCATCATCAGCAACAGTTCTTTGGCAAAGAAGATGCCTGCTATACTTACTAATATACTGATGGTAACACCCACATAAATGGCTTGCATGCCTGCATGGGCTGCCCCGTCTGTATTCTTTTCTCCAATACGCCTAGCTACAAGGGCAGTAGCACCCATGGCTACACCCCATGCTACAGAGTAGAGGATAGTGAGCATACTTTCTGTAAGCCCCACAGTGGCCACAGCATCTGTACCCAGCTTGCTTACAAAAAACACATCTACTACTGCAAATAGCGATTCCATCACCATCTCCAATATCATGGGTACAGACAGCATAAATATGGCTTTGTTGATGCTGCCGGTTGTATAGTCTTGTTCTGCGCCTTTTACAGCTTCTTTGAATAAACGTAATATGTATAGGGTACGCGATGGTACACGTTGAGATTGCATATATTATTTATTGTTGTTAAAAAATGAAAAAATAGCTTGCAGCAGCTTATGCAGATTTTTTTCTGTAGTTATATAACACAATACACGGAAATAACCCCTATCATGCCTATATACATCACAGCAAAACAATTTGCAAAATGTAGTTCAGAAATCATCGCCTTGATACAAAAGGCGGAATAATTAAATATCCATGGACCGAATAATGTAAGTGCGAAAATATTGAAAATATTATTTCGACAAATTTTTCTAAAGCAGTTTTTATAAAAAATAGTTTCTGCTGCAAAGAAAACATATGTATACAACTAGGATAGAGTGCAGTTGCGACAGATAACAGGGTGATTTATAACAATCACCCCATGTAAAATATATGTGTGTATAACTGCTTAATTTTCTGTGAAACTATTGGCAAACTTTTCTTTAATTATTTTATCCATAGTGTACATACCTGCAGGTTTGCCTATCAAATACCTCATGCCGAAAATAATACCTTGACCGAATGCAGCTCGGTTATTCGTTTCATGTGTCAATCTGATGGTTTGATTTGGAAGGCCGAAAATTACTTCATGTTTACCTACTATTCCGCCTATCCTGATAGAGTTTACTTGTTTATCTGTATCAAGATTCAATATATCGGCAATCCGCAATGCGGTACCTGATACATCGGGTTTGTTGCGAAAGTGTTCTTCTATAATTTCAATATCTGCCCATGGTGCTATCTGTTGCAGCACTTCAGAGATAACAATTAAAAAGTTGATACCAAGTGTAATATTGGGCGAGTATAACACAGGGTTTGTTTTGGCTACATCATGTATTATTGCCAATTCATCATCAGGGTAATTTGATATAGCAGAAATCAGCCCGATATTGGTAGACTGTATTTCTTTATGATAACGGTTGACGGTACTGTGATTAGAGAAGTCTACAATTATATCTACCGGGTGTTCTGCAAAGAAATTTGCCATATTAAGTTTTTCCAGGCAATATATCTTGCCCGCCTCCTTATGTAGCCCCAGTAGTTCACCTGCGTATTCACCTTCATCGGTATTTGTACGACGCAATACCCATTCTAGGTGCGTATCTTTTTCTTTCAGCAATTCTTCTGCTACTATTTTTCCTGTTCTGCCGTAGCCGATTAATCCTACTCTTGTCATAGTCGGTATATTTTAGATGCTAAACGTTGGTTACATTCCTTCAATAAGCTGCAACACATGTTTACAATCTAAGACATATTGTTTTAAAACAAAGTTATATTAGTATTAATACGATAAGTATTATTACGGCTAATGTGTAAGTACTTGTTGTTAAAAGTAAAACAGGCTATTTGTTATAAATATTCATGGTTTTTTCAATGCCTAAAGAAGCAAAGCTTTCTATAATTTCAACCGATTTGAGGATTTTTTCTTTTACTATTGGCAATTCACTAGGTGTCCATCTGCTGAGTACAAAGTCTGCCTGTTTACCTTTAGGGTAGTTGTTGCCTATGCCAAAGCGAAGGCGGGCATATTGTTGTGTTTGTAGCAAGAGTTCTATGTTCTTCAACCCATTGTGTCCTGCTGCGCTTCCTGCCGGTCTTAACCGTAGCGTTTCAATAGGTAATGCTAATTCATCTACAATCACCAATAGGTTTTCCAGGGGTATTTTTTCTTTATCCATCCAGTATTTTACAGCCTTACCACTCAGGTTCATATAGGTAGTGGGTTTAATGACTGTAAAAGATTTTCCCTTCCATTTGCATGTAGCTACAAAGGCATGCCTGTCTAATGAGAAATTTCCATCATGTTTAATAACAAAGGCATCTGCTACGTCAAAACCAATATTGTGCCTCGTCATGTCATATTCTGCACCTATATTACCCAGTCCGGCTATCAAAAACTTCATATTTGCGAAGATATAACCTAAAAGTTAATGGGATTAAAACCCTAAAATTTATTTTAACCTACCCAACTAAAAAAATTAACTTTTTGTCTGTATATTAGTAGCTTAGAAGAAATGTATAGAATTGAGGGAATACCCTGTTCATTCTTATTAAATAAAAACGCCTGTTAAATGCGAAAAATTGTATTATTTACGGCTTTATTAGCATCATTCACAATCAATGCAATAGCCCAGACGTATTTTCCTGTAACACATACTACAGGTCTTTCTGTAGTAGGTGGTGTATCTGTTACAGTTTCGAATACACCTGGCAGAACAAATCCGGCACCGCAAACGTACTGTAATGCCAGTCCGTATTTCATTGGTGCAACCCAAGCAGGAGGATATGTACATAGCTTTTCTCCGGGTGTTACACACATTCGTTTGAGTGTTACAGACTTTCAGTTTGAAGATACTATATACGTTAGAGTAAATGGTGTCAATTATCCAATTACACAAGCTATGCTATCAGATTTTGGTGGTTGCTCAGATCCTGGCGGCGTTGCAAATAATATGGATGTATTTAACGGAATGGTAGTGAATACTTTAGGTGGAGGTGCAAGACGTGATGTGCAGGTTACATTCGTTAATGCTCCAAACTTCATAAATAGTGTTGAGGTATTGCACGACAGAAATAATACTGGTGCAAATGGTGTAGTATATGGTTTAGAGTTTGCACTGGATAGCTGTTTGCAGCCATTCGATATTGTCATAGATTCTCCAAGGTGTAAAGACCGTCCGTTGAAAATGACAGCTACAAACTTCCCTAATACTACTTTTGCATGGAGTACTACGGCAGGTACAGGTTCTTGGTCTCCATCAAATACCGTTTACAATCCTACATATTTGAATACACCTTTCTCTGCAACAGGTATCTCATTTACTTGTACAGCTACACGCGGTGCTTGCGTTTATACTTCTACAAAAACTATTTTAGTAGGTAATACTCCGCCAGCAGGCCCTATGAAATTTTATGGTCCTAAATGTGTTGGAGATGTAGATACAGTACAGTTCCCTTCAGGTGTGGGTATAGTTGGTGGTACTACTTATATCAGAAAACCTAATGGTACTGTGGTTACATGTATTCTACCTCCTACATCGGATTATATAGAACTGCCTAATATACAACTCTCTGATGCGGGTACGTATCGTGGTTGGGCTGTTACTACCGAGGGTTGCAGTACAGATACATTGGATGTTTTATTAACACTGAACCCTGTAGTAAAAGCTGATTTTAGTTTTGCTACAGCTTTGGGTTGCGATGCTGATACTGTTAAATTTACTGATGCATCTTTAGGCAACAATTCATGGAATTGGACTTTTGGTGATGGTAACAGTAGTACCGACCAAGACCCGATTAACATTTATGCAAGTCAAGGTACGTATACAGTGAAATTAGTAGCTAAAAATAGTGGTTGCGCAGATAGTATTGAGCAATTAGTGGTACTTAATCACCCACTTGATGCAGACTTTACTGTGAGTGATGATAGTATTTGTCAGGGGCAGACAGTAACGTTTGATAACCTTTCTATAGCTGCACCTAGTACCGTACCAACTTACCGTTGGGATTTCAAAGACGGTGATACATCAGACCAGTTTGAACCTACACATTTATACAGCAGGTATGGTGTGTATGATATAACAATGACTATCACTGACTTTTTAGGTTGTCAAAAGACTGCTACCAAGCGATTAGTTGTAGACTCATTGGGTAGTGCCAGCTTCTTCTCAGATACAGTAATATGTGCTGGCGAAAGCATTCAGTTCCTTGGAGACTATTCATTGATTGGTGGTACGTACGCAGAATGGGATTTTGCTGACGGGCACTTTATTCGTGATAAGTTCACCATTGAGCACGCCTATACACAACCGGGTACTTATTTGGTGAAACTGATAGCTAATTACCGTATTTGTCCTGATACTACTTACGAGCAAAACATTTATGTAAGGGAGAGTCCGTTTATCGATTTGGGCAAAGACACCAGTATTTGTTTTGATGGTCAGCCCATATTGTTGAAAGACTTGGTAAATGCTTCCGGTGCTCCGGGTATTAAATGGCGTTGGAATACTGATACAAAAGATTCTACCAACTCAGTTTTGGTACATCACCCGGGCAAATATGCTGTAACAATAGATCGGGATGGCTGTCAGGCATCAGATACTATAGAGGTGAAGAAGAATTGTTATATAGACATACCGAATGTATTTACACCTAATGGTGATGGATATAACGACTACTTCCTGCCACGCCAGTTGTTGGGCAAGGGTATCACGAAGTTCAGCATGGTGGTTTACAATCGTTGGGGAGACATAGTATTTGAAACTAACAGCCTGAACGGCCGTGGTTGGGATGGTAAACTGAATGATAAAGAACAACCCGGAGGTGTATACATATACGTTATAAAAGCAGGCTTTAGTAACGGATACAGTGAAAATTATCAGGGCAATGTCACCTTGTTAAGATAATCTACTCAAATCTCATTAGTCATAGAGGTCAACAGATATGTTGACCTCTATTGTTTTATAGCATTGCTCGTTTTTATACCTATGTTATTATTACAACAAAAGCCCTACAAAAGGGCTTTTGTTGTAATAATATAGATGATTTAAGATTAATGCTCTAAGGCACCCAAATAACGTTCTGCGTCTAATGCGGCCATACAGCCGCTTCCGGCAGCCGTTACTGCTTGGCGGTATATTTTATCTTGCACATCACCACACGCAAATACGCCATCAATATTTGTTTTAGATGAGCCAGCCTTGGTTATCAGATAGCCTGCATCATCCATATCCAAAACACCTTTAAAGAGACTGGAATTGGGCTCGTGCCCGATAGCTACAAAGAATGCTTTTACCGGTATAATGCTTTCCTCATTCGTTTTGTTATTCAATACTTTGATACTATCTACCTTATGTTCGCCCAACACTTCCAGTGTTTCTGTATTCCAATGTACGTTAATGTTGGGAGTTTTAAGTACTCTGTCCTGCATTACTTTGCTTGCACGCATTTCATCGCGACGTATCAGCATGTGTACAGTGCTGCATATTTTAGAAAGGTACAGTGCTTCTTCACAAGCAGTATCTCCTGCACCTACAATAGCAACTTCCTGCCCTTTGAAGAAAAAGCCATCACATACTGCACATGCAGAAACTCCATGCCCATTCAGGCGTTGTTCAGATGGTAAGCCTAACCATTTGGCTGATGCACCGGTAGCAATGATCAGGGCATCGGTTTCCATCCACTTTTCTTCATCTATTTCTACTTTGAAAGGTCGTTTGGATAAATCTACTTTTGTAGCTAGCCCCCAACGTATATCTGCACCCATGCGTTGTGCCTGCTTTTCAAAGTCTATCATCATTTGCGGGCCCATAATACCTTCCGGATAGCCTGGGTAGTTTTCTACTTCGGTTGTAATTGTTAACTGTCCGCCTGGTTGCAAACCCTGATACAATACCGGGTTTAAACCAGCGCGTGAAGCATATATAGCTGCGGTATATCCCGCGGGGCCTGAGCCTATTATCAGGCAGTGTACTTTTTCTGTTTCAGCCATTATTATTAAAACTTTATAGTGCCTGCAAAGATGTGAAAAAAATGCAAGCTATACAGCAATAAATCTTACTCTAATACGATTGTTTTATATACTGTCCCATAACCAGTCCAGACTCCTAAAGCACCATTACTGACATTGCTTTTAACCTGAATAGGGGTAGAGAACGGGTTGCCTAAAGTTCCAAGCGAATATTCGTAAGTGCTCCAAAATGTATAATTGGCACGGTCTATGGCACACCATTTAAGGGTTACGGTATCGCCCGGATAACCAACGGTAGATGAATCTCTGCTGAATTCTCTTCCGGCAGGCTCGCCAAGTGCCAATGTTGTCTCAAAATAGATACCATTTATTATCTCATCAGGATATACAGAGTTTGGCCCAGGATAGTATGGTTCACTATTGCGTCTGGTAAAGTATCTAACGAAATTACCTGCTGTATCGGGTTCTTTGAAATAGATGCGTATTTGCCTTGCCAATGGGTTTTTATCTTTATCGAATGGAGGGTCTGGTTGAACTGTTTTTACAGAGTCAATATTAGTAGGGTTGGGTATTTTGGTGTAAGACTCGTAAATCTTACCATCTACCTCAATAGTCAGTTTATATACTTTTTCTACTTGCCCTACAAACAGGCTACTGTTTGTGTCAATACTATAAAAAAACAGTTTATTGCCGCTGCCTCCCGTATCTACACTGTATTCTTTGAGTTGCACTGTGCGTAGCCCGTCTGATACGGTTACTTTGGCATTGCGTACAAAGCTGTTTTGAAGTGTATTAAGGTCTATGGTAGAAAAATAACCTATAGACTTTGTTAGGAATACATAAGGAGGTAAACCATTTTCTATTACACCTTCTACAACCAACGATGGTTCTCCTGTGTTTAGTTTAATATTTACTTCTTTCTCGCACGATGCTAATAATGCAATGCCTGTTGCTACCGATACTAACTTAACGAACTGCTTAATAAATCCTGCCATACAAATTTTATGCTGATGATAGATAACGCTATTAGCTGACGATTAGTTTAATTGGCATATATATATTTACCGTCAGCATTATACATTACGGGTTGAATTTTTCTGTATCGTTCAAAATAGTCATATCCCCATTTCAGGTTCACCCAAAACTGTTGTTTGGTACTGTCTGTGGCATAAGACCGTCCCAGAAAGTTGAGCCCTGCCTCGTTGAAGCGTGTAGGGAATATGTGTACAGGTATATATGTTTGCCCGCTAAGTTTTGCATTCAGGCACAGGGTATATACTTCCTGTATGCCCGGGTCTGTCATAGGCATACAGCCTACTGTTACACAACCGCCATGTATGTAAATATCGCCGCCAGGCTTTTTCTTATCGCCCAATAGCATATCCGAATAGTTGGGGTAATTCAGCAGCAATGATAAATGAAAATCACTTTTTGGGTTAAAGTCTTCTATGAAATAAAATCCTTCCGGTACTTGTCTGTCGCCCTCTACGCGCTTAGGGCCTAAAATGCCAGATAATGCGCATACACGGTATAGCTTTACTAATTTATATCTGTCATCGGGGTTGTCTCTTGCCCACAGTTCCATTTCGTTTTGTGCTTTAAAGCTGCGTATGTAGATATCGGTAGGTGGATATTGTAAGCCTTTCGATTCAAACATCTTTTGCAGTGTATCATTGTACTTTATCCACGCTTGCGATACCCTGTTGAACGACAACTGGAAATTGCGGAATGCCATCACATCATCTTGTGCAGATGCTGCATTACAAACCATTGCTACCAGTAAACTGAATGCCAGTTTTTTTATCATTGTAACCACTTGCTTTTTGGGTTAGAAAAAAGCCATGTAAAGATACGGCATATATGCTTAAAGGTTTTCATAAAAATGCATCAAAAAAGGGGCATTTAGCCCCTTTTCGTCAGTATTTAACTTTTGTCAATTTTTACAGATTACCACGTTTTGCCTGTTCACGTTCTATAGACTCAAACAATGCCTTAAAGTTGCCTGCACCAAAGCTTTTAGCCCCTTTGCGTTGTATGATTTCAAAGAACATAGTAGGGCGGTCTTCAACTGGCTTGGTAAAGATTTGCAGCAGATAGCCTTCTTCGTCCCTGTCCACCAGTATTTTCAGTTCCTGCAATGGTGCTACATCTTCGTCTATCTTTCCTACACGGTCAAACAGTTCTTCGTAGTAAGTATCAGGTGTATCTAGAAACTCTACGCCGCGTTTGCGCAATTCGCGTACAGTAGCGATGATATCGTTTGTAGCAACTGCGATATGCTGTACGCCCTCGCCTTCATAAAAATCAAGGTATTCTTCTATTTGTGATTTCTTTTTGCCTTCTGCAGGTTCATTAATAGGGAATTTAACATAACCGTTACCGTTGCTCATTACTTTGCTCATAAGGGCAGAGTATTCGGTATTGATTTGCTTATCGTCAAACGTCAGTATGTTAGCAAAGCCCATCACATCTTCGTACCATTTAACGGTTTCGTTCATTCGGTTCCAGCCAACATTGCCTACGCAATGGTCAACATACAGTAACCCGGTTTCAGTAGGGTTGTATGCAGATGTATATGGCAGATAGCCCGGCATAAAGATGCCATTATAATTTTTTCGCTCTACTAACATGTGTACGGTTTCGCCATAGGTGTAGATACCTGCGGTTACTACCTCGCCATGTTCGTCTTTCATTACCGTGGGTTCCTGATAAGCTTTTGCGCCACGCTTGGTTGTTTCTTCAAATGCGCTTTTGGCATCATCTACCCACAACGCAAGTATCTTCACACCATCACCGTGTTTCTTTACGTGTTCAGAAACAGGATGGTCAGACTTCAAAGCTGTTGTAAGTACCAAACGTATCTTTCCCTGTTGTAAAACATATGATGCTCTGTCTCTAACACCTGTTTCAGGACCAGCATACGCTACACTCTGAAAACCGAAAGCTGTTTTATAATAGTGTGCAGACTGTTTAGCGTTACCCACATATAGTTCCAGATAGTCTGTACCGTTGATGGGTAAGAAGTCTTTTGCTGCTGCCATTTTCTGGCTTACTGTCAATGTTTCCATATCAATGCCTTTTCAGTTTTTTTAGATGTTTGTTATTATTCAGCCCAGCTCATAATGTAGCCAGCATCTTCAATATTTTGTGCATCCACCGTCATTTTTAGCGGGTGGAAAGTATCTACCATTACTGCCAATTCGCCTGTTTCTTTTTTGCCAATACTTTTTTCTACAGCACCCGGGTGTGGTCCGTGTGGTATACCTGCAGGGTGTAATGTTATCATACCTCGTGTTACGTGTTTGCGGCTCATAAAGTCGCCATCTACGTAGTACAGTACTTCATCGCTATCAATATTACTATGATTGTATGGAGCAGGTATCGCATCGGGGTGATAATCGTACAAACGCGGACAAAAAGAGCAGATAACAAAGTTGTGTGCATCAAAAGTCTGGTGTACGGGTGGTGGTTGATGTACACGTCCTGTGATGGGTTCAAAGTCGTGTATACTCAGCGCATAAGGGTATTCGCAACCATCCCATCCTACTACGTCAAATGGATGGTTGGCATATGTGATGGGGTAGAGCAAGCCTTTCTTTTTTGTGTTAATCAGAAACTCGCCTTTTTGGTCTATTGTTTGCAGATTTTGAGGTTTACGTATATCTCGCTCACAAAAGGGGGCGTGTTCCAGTAATTGTCCGTAGCGGCTCAAATATCTTTTGGGGAATGTAATGGGGCTGAAAGATTCTGTAATGAATAAGCGATTGTTTTCACCATCAAAATCTATCTGGTATATCGTTCCGCGAGGTACTACAAGGTAGTCTCCGTAGCTGAATGGCAGTTGCCCGTATTGTGTTTTCAAAGTACCCGTACCCTCGTGTACAAATATTACTTCATCAGCGTCTGCGTTTTTGAAGAAATAATCTGTGAGGCTTTTGGTAGGTGCAGCCAGCGAAATCTGTACGTCATTATTGAAAAGTACAACTTTGCGGCTTTTCAGATAGTCAGCTTCTGGCTTCACGCTGAAACCCTGAAAACTACGGTGCTTTAATATATTATCTGTAGATGCTTTCGGAGATACATCAATTGGTTCTTCTGCTTTGATGATTTGGGTAGGGGGGTGGATATGATACAGCAGCGAATAGTTGGACGAAAAACCCTCTGTACTAAATAATTGTTCTGAATACAATTTGCCATCTGGTTGGCGAAACTGTGTGTGTCGTTTATGCGGAATATTACCAAGCGAATAGTAATGTGCCATGAAGCTATTGTTTGCAGTAAAATTACAATATTCATGTGGTTAGACAATGCTTTCGGGGCAAACATGATATAAATCATGTTTGATAATTTTAGCAAGTAAACATTCGCTATATGTACGTGAGAATTACCTGTATCATCCCGATTACGAAGCCAAGTACCCCACCTATTATCTCTACAAAACGGAATTCCTTGCTCATAATGGCTGTCAGTATTTCTTCTAGTTTGTCGCTGGAGAAATTGGCTACTTTTTCTGTTACCATTTTCTCAATGTCCATCTTCTGACTTAGATTGTCAGCGTATTTGGCTATTACTTCCGGCAGCAAACTGTTTATTTCTTCCATCATGCCATCTTTCAGCTTTCCGATGGTATTGTCGCCGATGAACATCGAAACCACTGGTAACTTCTCTTGCAGTTTAACACGCAAAAAAGTATCAATATGGCCTTCAATTAAGGGAGATACACTTTCTAATTGTTTGGGGTCTTTCAGCTTGGCTGCAATATCATTGAAGTGGAGTAACTCTGTTGCTACCAGTACCCCCAATTTTTGTGCAAATTGCTGCTGCCTCTTAGGGAAGATGCCTTGTATGGTAATACCAAGAACCTTTACCGGATTCTTAGGATGAAAAAGCATTTTTATTGCTATCCAATTAGTAAACCAACCAATGAAAGCTGAAATAAAGGGGATTAAATACAATAACATGTCTATCTTCTACTATTTCTCGTTTGCTATCATTTGCAGGTATTTACCGTACCCGCTCTTCATGTATTTATTGGCAAGTACCATCAGTTGTTCTTTACCAATAAAGCCCATACGGTAGGCTATTTCTTCTATACAACCTATTTTCAGGCCTTGCCTCTTTTCTATCACTTCTATAAACTGTCCTGCTTCTTGCAGACTTTCAAAAGTACCAGTGTCAAGCCATGCTGTTCCTCTGTCTAATACACCTACTTCAAGCTTGCCTTTCTCTAAGTATATTTTGTTTACGTCTGTTATTTCTAATTCTCCCCGTGGTGATGGCTTCATGTTTTTGGCTATGTTCACCACTTCATTATCGTAGAAGTATAGTCCCGGTACTGCGTAGTTTGATTTTGGTGCTGCTGGTTTTTCTTCAATACTCAATACTTTGAAGCTTTTATCAAACTCTACCACACCATATCTTTCGGGGTCGTGTACCTGATAGGCAAATACTACTGCACCGTCGGGGTTTACTTTGTTTTTCAGCAAAGTACCCATACCAGAACCATAAAATATATTATCACCAAGTACCAGCGCTACGCTGTCAGTGCCTATGAACTCCTCACCCAAAATAAATGCTTGCGCAAGTCCGTCCGGACTTGGTTGTACCACATACTCGAACTTACAACCGATTTGGCTGCCATCGCCGAGAAGCTTTTTAAATCCTGCCTGGTCTTCAGGTGTTGTAATTATAAGTATCTCCCTGATACCCGCCAACATAAGTGTTGATAGCGGATAATATATCATCGGCTTGTCATACACAGGCATTAATTGCTTGCTTACCGCTATTGTTAGGGGATACAAACGTGTGCCCGAACCACCTGCAAGAACTATTCCTTTCATTAGTGAGTATATTGAGTGTTATAATATTTTTGATAATCACCGCTTGTAACATGGTCTAACCATTCTTGATTATTGAGATACCAATCTATAGTTATCTCAAGCCCTTGTTCAAAAGTAACAGACGGTTCCCATCCCAGTTCATTTTTTATTTTAGTAGCATCAATTGCATAACGCCTGTCATGGCCCGGGCGGTCTTTGATGTAAGTTATCAGTTGTGCAGATGTTCCCTGTTCACGTCCAAGCTTTTCATCCATTTTTTCGCACAGCAGTTTCACCAATTCTATATTCTGCCATTCGTTAAATCCACCAATGTTGTAGGTTTCGCCGTTTTTGCCATTGTGAAATACCATATCTATTGCACGTGCATGGTCTACGACATACAACCAGTCGCGAGTGTATTTGCCGTCGCCATATACCGGCAGCGGTTTGTTGTTGCGTATGTTGTTGATGAAAAGTGGTATCAGCTTTTCCGGGAAGTGATTGGGGCCGTAATTGTTGCTACAATTTGTCAGTACAAAAGGCAGGTGGTAGGTGTTGCCATATGCGCGTACTAAATGGTCGGACGCTGCTTTGGAAGCAGAGTAGGGCGATTGCGGGTCGTACGGAGTAGTTTCGAGGAAAAAACCTGTTTCACCCAGTGAGCCATATACTTCGTCAGTTGATACATGGTAAAATCGTTTACCATCATATTTGCCATCCCATGCTTTACGTGCAGCATTCAACAGGTTTGCTGTACCCATTACATTGGTTTGTATAAACGCATTCGGGTTAGTAATAGAACGGTCAACATGGCTTTCTGCAGCCAGATGTATCACACCATCAAACTGGTATTTGTCAAACAGTTCGTACATAGCAGGTGCATCAGTGATGTCTGCTTTCACAAACGTATAGTTAGGAGCATCTTCAATATCTTTCAGGTTTTCGAGGTTGCCAGCGTAAGTCAGCGCGTCGAGGTTGATAATGGTATAATCAGGGTATTTATTTACAAATAACCTGACAACATGTGAGCCGATAAAACCTGCACCGCCCGTTATTAATAATGTTTTAGACATATCGATGTTCCGTAAATATGGGTGCGAAATTAACTAATAAAAAAGTAAAGAGCTTTACAATTCATTGCTCTTAGCAAATCCTTAGCAAAGCTCTTTACAATTATTGACAGCGTAACCTTATTTCAACTCAAAACTCTCAATGAATTTTGTTGTAAAATTACCTTTCCTGAAGTCTTCGTTTTTCATCAGTTGCTGATGGAATGGTATGGTAGTATTAACACCTTCTATCACATACTCGCTCAAAGCGCGCTCCATCGTGTCAAGGGCTTCTTCACGTGTTTGCGCTACAGCTATCAGTTTAGCCACCATCGAGTCATAGTAGGGTGGTATGGTATAACCTGCATATATGTGTGAGTCAACCCTCACACCATGGCCCCCTGGTGTGTGCAGTACTGTTATCTTACCCGGGCTTGGGCGGAAGTCGTTATAAGGGTCTTCAGCATTGATACGACATTCGATTGCATGCATTTCAGGTTCGTAGTCCTTACCGCTAATCGCTATGCCTGCAGCTATTTTTATCTGTTCCTTTATCAGGTCGTAGTTGATGACTTCTTCTGTTACGCAATGCTCTACCTGAATACGTGTGTTCATTTCCATGAAGTAGAAGTTGCGGTGCTTGTCTACCAGAAACTCTATTGTTCCCACACTTTCGTAGTTGATGGCTTTAGCAGCTTTCTTAGCAGCTTCTCCCATTTTCTTACGTAGCTCAGGCGTCATAAAAGGAGATGGTGATTCCTCAACCAGCTTCTGGTGGCGGCGTTGGATAGAACAGTCGCGTTCGCTCAAGTGGCACACAGTACCAAACTGGTCGCCAGCAACTTGTATTTCTATATGGCGTGGTTCTTCTACAAACTTCTCCATATAGATACCGTCATTCTTGAATGATGCCGCGGCTTCTGCTTTGGCGTTGTTATAGTTTTTCTCCAGTTCGCTTTCTTCCCATACTACACGCATGCCTTTACCACCACCACCTGCTGTGGCTTTCAATATCACAGGGTAGCCCATTTCTTTAGCCAGTTTTTTGGCTTCATCCACACTTTCAAGCAAGCCTTCTGAACCCGGAATAACGGGTACGCCAGCTTTTATCATCGTTTCTTTGGCGGTCATCTTGTCGCCCATAGCACGTATCATTTCGGGCGTTGGGCCTATGAATTTAATATTGTGCTTAGCGCATATTTCAGAGAAGTTGGCGTTTTCTGCAAGGAAACCATAGCCTGGATGTATAGCATCTGCATTGGTTATTTCTGCCGCTGCCATAATGTGTGGTATGTTCAGGTATGATTCGCTGCTTTGTGGCTTACCAATACATACTGCTTCGTCAGCAAAACGTACGTGCAGGCTTTCCTTATCTGCTGTAGAGTATACTGCTACAGTTTTGATGCCCATCTCACGGCAAGTGCGTATTACACGCAATGCTATCTCGCCCCTGTTTGCTATCAATATCTTTTTAAACATGAATTATGTTTTGGGTATAAACAAATTAGCTGACAGCGTCACTATAAGTAATTCCTCATAGTACTTCTGTCAGCTATTTATCAAGTATTATTAAGCTGGTTCTACAAGGAACAATGGCTGGTCGTATTCTACAGGAGAAGCATCGTCTATCAGCACTTTAACGATTTTACCGCTCACTTCACTTTCTATCTCGTTAAATAACTTCATTGCTTCTACAATACATAAAACATCGCCTTGTTTGATGTCATCGCCTACATTTACAAACGCCGGCTTATCCGGAGCAGAGCTACGGTAGAATGTACCAATCATAGGAGATTTGATAGTTACCAGTTTATCGCTTGCAGCAGGTGCAGCGGCTGGTGCGGCAGCAGCAGGTGCAGTTGGTGCTGCTTGCGGCAATGCTACCGGTGCAGGTGCTGCTTGTGGTAGCATTTGCGGCATAGGTGCTTGTACTGCTACAAATTGTGTTTCGCTGATGGTTTGTGCTTGTTTGATGGTGATTTTGAAATCACCTTCTTCCACGCTCAGTTCGCTGATGTTCGACTTGTTGATAGCCTTGATCAGCTCTTGTATTTGCTTAAATTCCATAACGGATATTTTTAAAAGTTAAATACTGAATGGATAATTTGTTTGATGTTATTCTTTCACACGCTCAACGTATGCACCTGTTTTGGTATCAATCTTTATCAGGTCGTTTTCGTTTACAAAGAGTGGTACCATTACTGTCGCGCCAGTTTCTACAGTAGCTGGTTTCAGCGTACGGGTAGCCGTATCGCCTCTTACGCCTGGTTCTGAGTAAGTAACGCGAAGATTTACGTTAGCAGGTAGCTCCACGCTCATGGGCTGTTCTGTTTCTGTATTGATGAGAATGAAACATTCCTGTCCGTCTTTATATAGTTCAGGGCGTTCTATCTGGTTTTCAGGTATAGCTATTTGCTCAAAGCTCTCTACATCCATCAGGTTAAAGCCACTATCGTCTTTATAAAGAAACTGATAGTTGCGACGTTCTACACGTACGGGGTAGATGTTGTCGCCCGAGTTCCATGTATGTTCTATGGTACGTGTATTGTCCACGCCTTTCAGCTTTGCCCATACTTTGGCTGCTGCACGTGCTGTCTTGTTTTGTCCGAATTCTACTACTGAATAAAGGCTGCCATCCAGTTTGATGATGAGGCCTGTTCTGATATCTGCTGTTGTAGCCATAATTGATTTTTGTGCGGACAGCAAAAGTAGTCGAAAATTCAAAAATTAAAAGAAAATCGCACTGAAATGCCCTATTTTGTGCATAAATAACCTGTTTTTTGATAGAAAATCACCAAAAACAGACTGATTTGCTTTGCGCAATTTTATACTATAACACCATTAATGATTAATTTCTCAACAGGATTGTTGCCAAAGTCATAAGGTATATAACTGATGTTGGGCATCTCTTTGGTTATTATAAGGTTAGCTTTTTTACCTACTGCTATAGTGCCTATTTCCTGCTCCAGTTCCATAGCAGCCGCACCGTTGATGGTTACCGCATTGATGGCTTCTTCAGGTGTCATTTTTAGTTGGGTACATGCAATGGTTAATAGTAACGGCATATTACCCGATGGGCAAGACCCCGGGTTATAGTCGCTTGCAAGGCACACTGGTAGCCCTGCATCTATTATTTTGCGTGCCGGTTGGTATTGTATGCTGAGGAAAAAAGCAGCGGCTGGTAGCAGGGTAGGTATAGTATTGCTGCCTTGAAGTGCAGCTATTTCAGCATCACCTACACATTCCAGATGGTCAACGCTTATGGCGTTATGTTGTACACCTATTTGCACCCCACCAGAGTAGTGTAGTTGGTTGGCGTGTATTTTTGGCTTTAATCCGTATTTGGCTCCGGCCTCTAACAATCGGCTCGTTTCATCTACACTGAAGAAGCCCTCTTCGCAAAAAACATCCATATAATCTGCCAGTCCTTCATCCGCTATTTGGGGCAGCATTTTATTGATAATTAAGTTGAGGTAACCGTCATGATTATGCTTATAATCAATAGGATATGCATGTGCAGCTAAAAAAGAAGCCTTAATAGGTATTTGTGTATTTTCTTTCAGTCGGCGGATAACACGCAGCATTTTCAACTCTCCTTCAACAGTCAATCCATAGCCACTTTTTATCTCTATTGCACCTGTACCTTGTGCCATCACTCGGTGCAGGCGTTCATGAGCCGCATGGTATAGCTCGTCTTCACTTGCAGCATTCAGTTTGGCTGCACTATTCAATATACCACCACCACGACGGGCTATCTCTTCGTAACTCAACCCGTTTATCCGGTCAACAAACTCACTTTCTCTACTCCCCGCAAATACGAGGTGGGTATGTGAGTCTGCAAACGTGGGTAACACAATCTTTTTATTTTGCAGGTCTATTATATCATTACATTGTATAAAGTGTTCTTCGTCCATACTGCCGAAGCTATGTATACGTCCGTTTTCTATAAACAGCCATGCATTATCTATCGTTGGCAGGTATTTCATATCTGCACCTGCTACACGGCTTACCCTGTTATCGCCTTTTTCTACACCAACAAGTTGTTTGATATTAATAAGAAGTAAATGCTGCATAAATCAAAATTCAAATAACTATGTCAAAAATAGCCCGAATTGCGGAGTAATGAAATGATAGATATCAGTAATTGCGATGTAGCCTGCTATAATTGATGATGCACAAGGTCTTATCTTTGCACCCACATGCGCATACTCCGTTGGTTGCTGAAATGTCTGGCTATATTTATCGGTATCTTTTTGCTGATACTCATTGTATTCGGTATATGGGTTTACAATGTGTCAGATAACATCGTACCACCCAAAGTTGCAGATACATCCGCTTTTTCATTACAAGTTGCTGATATTGATGGCAGCCTGCACACTATAGGCAATAACTGGATACGGAAAAACGAATATGGCCTGTATGAAATGTATGTATCGGGCAAGCCATTTGAATTGGGTGTGAAAAACGGTAAGCTCTCGCAACAACTCATCATCAATCAGGAAATAGCTTTTACACAGCAGATAAAACAGATGATACCCGATGAGGGTTATCTGAAGTTTTTAAAATACATGACGGGTTTCATTAACCGCGACCTGCCGAAGCATGTGAAGGCTGAATACCAGCAAGAGATATACGGTATATCTCACGCTGCTGCAGATAGCTTTGGTTGGATAGGCACTAATTATGCCCGCATTCTCAACTACCATTCTGCACATGATGTAGGCCATGCACTGCAAAACCTGATGCTGGTAGGCTGCACTTCATTTGGCGCGTGGGATAGTAAAACAGCAGATGGCTCTATGCTGATAGGCCGCAACTTCGACTTTTGGGTAGGTGATAAGTTTGCTGAAGAAAAGATAGTAGCGTTTTATGCACCTGAAAAAGGACATCGGTTTATGTTTATTACGTGGGGGGGCTTTACGGGTGCGGTGAGTGGTATGAACGACAAAGGGCTAACGGTTACCATCAACGCTGCGGCATCTGATATACCTGTTAATACTGCTACACCCGTATCATTAGTAGCAAGGGAAGTGCTGCAATATGCATCTAATATAAAAGAAGCTATAGCTATAGCACGAAGCCGTAAAATGTTTGTGAGCGAGAGCTTTTTGGTAGGTAGTGCTGCCGACCATAAAACCATCATCATAGAAAAAACACCCAAAGAACTGGCTGTGTACGACCCTGCCGGCGATAATATACAATGTACCAACCACTATCAGAGTAAGACATTCGCTACCCAAAAACTGAACCGCGAGCAAATAGCCAATAGCGCATCTGTATATCGTTACCAACGCTTACAAGAATTGATGCAGCAAAACTATCCGCTGACACCACAAAAAATGGCTAATATACTGCGCGACAGGCGTGGTATTGGCAATGCAGATATTGGCGAAGGAAATGAAAAAGCCGTAAACCAACTGATAGCCCACCACTCTGTAATATTTCAGCCCGATAGCTTACGGATGTGGGTAAGTACTGCACCGTGGCAATTGGGTACATATGTGTGCTACGATATGCGCACAGTGTTTGGCAAAAAGCCTGTAAAAGACACAGCCATAGCCATGAACAAGCTGAATATACCTGCTGATAGCTTTATATACACGAGGCAGTATCGCGACTTCCTTGTTTTCAGGACAAATAAGATGGCTTTGTTGCAACACAAGCCAGTTGACACAGCAGCAGTAGTGCATAGCAACCCGCAATATTATGATGCCTACCGTATAGCAGGCGACTACTGCATGAATAAAGAATGGTATGCGGCTGCTATCAATTATTACAACAAAGCCCTTACACTTGAAATAGCCACGAAAGGCGAACGCAAAGCTATACTGGAAAAGATAAAAGAAGCGGCTGAGTTGAATAGTGCCTCACAGCAATAAACATCAACAGTAAATCTTACTTTTGCCCACCATCTTCGTAAATGTCTGATACCAAAACAAGATTTAAAGAGCTGAAGGCTTGTGTAATGATACCCACATACAACAATGCGGGTACACTTGCCGATGTGCTGACAAAAGTATTGGCATATACCGACGACCTGTTGGTAGTAAACGATGGTAGCACCGATAACACTATAGAAATACTAAAACAGTTTCCGCAAGTACATGCTATCAATTATTCACCCAACAAGGGTAAAGGTGTAGCATTGCGCACAGGCATAAAAGAAGCTGCTAAGTTGGGTTATAATTATGCCATTGCAATGGATAGTGATGGCCAACACTATGCCAGCGACCTGACTTTGTTTCTCGATGCTATAGAGGCACAACCCCAAAGCCTTATTATAGGTGCGCGCAACCTGAATCAGGAAAACGTGCAACTGAAAAGCAGTTTCGGTAACAAGTTCAGCAATTTCTGGTTTTGGGTAAATACGGGTATTACTTTACCGGACACCCAAAGCGGTTACAGGCTCTATCCTGTGCAGGCATTGGCAAAGAAGAACTACTATACCCGCAAGTACGAGTTTGAGATAGAAGTAATAGTACGCGCTGCGTGGAGTGGGGTACCTGTTACTTACATACCCATATCAGTTTACTATCCCAAGCCCGAGGAGCGTGTATCGCATTTCCGGCCGTTCAAAGATTTTTCACGTATTAGCTTACTCAATACGGTATTAGTACTCATTGCTTTGCTATGGGTAAAGCCAAGAGATTTTTTCAGGCTATTACTGAAAAAAGAGGGCATCAAAACCATTTGGAAAACCATATTTATCCGGCCTGAAGAAACGAACCATACTAAAGCAGCCTCAGTTGCATTTGGTATTTTCATGGGTATTGTACCGGTATGGGGGTTTCAGTTGGCCATAGGCATACCTGCTGCCATCTTTATGCGGCTGAATAAAGCCCTGTTTATTATAGCTGCCAACATCAGCATTTTCCCATTCACACCATTTATTTGGATGGCAAGCCTGATAACAGGCAAGTGGCTGCTCGGCAATAAAGAATGGATTGTTGCTTGGAAAGACTTTACCCTGCAACGCTTTATGCAAGAGGGGTTAGCCTTCTTCCTGGGTGGTACGGTACTAAGCATAGCTGCAGGCATTGTGGCTTATGTGGCAACTTACGTATTGTTGCTGTTGTTCAGGGGTAGGCGATAAGTAATAGGGTATTATCAGGTTGCGTAAAGCTAAACTGCCCGATATGCCTTATCTTGCAGCCACTTCAAATACTTACTTTTAATATTTTACTTATATATCAATGTATCGTACGCATACTTGTGGAGAATTGAGGTTGAATCATACAGGCAATGAAGTAACACTTGCAGGCTGGGTGCAGACTGTGCGCAAATTCGGCAGCATCACGTTTGTAGACCTTCGAGACCGTTATGGTATTACGCAATTATTGTTTAACGAAGCACTGAACCCCCGCCTTGATGAAACACCACTGGGGCGAGAGTTTGTATTGCAGGTAAAAGGCACAGTAGCAGAGCGTACCAATAAAAACCCCAAACTACCAACTGGCGATATAGAGATACTGGTAAACGACTTTGCCATTATGAACAGTGCAGCCACGCCACCATTTACCATAGAAGAAGAAACCGATGGTGGTGATGAACTGCGTATGAAGTATCGCTATCTCGACCTTCGCCGCCCTGCACTGAAGCGCAATATGGAACTGCGCTACAAAGTAAACCGTAGTGTACGCAATTACTTAGACAGCCTCGGTTTTTGGGATATAGAAACACCCTTCCTGATAAAGAGTACGCCTGAAGGAGCGAGGGACTTTATAGTACCCAGCCGTATGAATGATGGCCAGTTCTATGCCCTGCCGCAAAGCCCGCAAACCTTCAAGCAACTGCTGATGGTAAGCGGCTATGACAGGTATTACCAGATAGTAAAATGCTTTCGTGATGAAGATTTGCGTGCAGACAGGCAACCCGAGTTTACACAGGTGGACTGTGAAATGAGCTTTGTAGAGCAGGAAGATATACTGAACACATTTGAGGGTTTATTCAAGCATGTATTTAAAGACGTAAAGGGTGTAGATATAGACTACAGCTTCCCGCGTATGACGTGGGATGACGCTATGTGGCACTATGGCAACGACAAGCCCGATATACGTTTTGACATGAAAATCCAAAACCTGAAAGCGGAGAACAAAGTATATGCAGAAGTGCTGAACGGGGTTGACTTTAAAGTGTTTACAGATGCCGAAACCATATTGGCTATTGCCGTACCAAACGCCAGTGAATGGACACGCAAACAACTCGACGACCTGACTGAATGGGTAAAACGCCCGCAGATAGGCATGAGTGGGGTAGTGAATGTTAAGTGTAATGCTGATGGCAGTTTTAAGAGCAGTGTAGATAAATTTTTTAGTGAAGACAAACTAAAAGAACTGGCTGCATATTGCGGAGCCAAAGCAGGCGATTTGATACTGATACTGGCAGGAAACGAAGGCCGTACCCGCAAAGCTATGAGCGAGCTGCGCCTGGAGATGGGTAACAGGCTGGGCTTGCGAAACCCTGACGACTACAAACCCTTGTGGGTGATAGACTTTCCGCTGTTTGAATATGCAGAGGAAGATAATCGTTGGGTAGCACGCCACCACCCCTTTACATCGCCTAAGCCGGAGCAGGTAGCACTGATGGATAACCCCGAACGCTTTGGAGAAATAAAAGCCAATGCTTATGACATAGTACTGAATGGTACAGAAATAGGCGGTGGTTCAATACGCATATACCAAAAAGACTTGCAGGAAAAAATGTTCGCCGCATTGGGTATGGATAAAGAAGAAGCACACGAGAAGTTCGGCTTTCTGCTGGGGGCTTTTGAATACGGAGCGCCACCACACGGGGGTATCGCCTTCGGGTTCGACAGGCTTTGTGCCCTGCTGGGCGGACAGGAAAGCATCCGCGATTTCATAGCATTCCCTAAAAACAATGCAGGCAGGGATGTGATGCTGGATGCACCAAGCGCGGTAGATAAGGCACAGCTTGATGAGCTGGGGCTGGAACAAAAATCATAGTCCACAAGCTGTGAAAAACAGCTATTTTGAAATTATAATCAGATTGTTATCTTTATACCTTGTAACAATACAATATGAAAAAACTTTTAATAGGGTCGCTGTTAACGATTGGTATTGCATCAGCTTTCGTTTCTTGCAATAACGGTGCGTATGATGCTAATCCGAATAAAGATTATCAGGGCGTATTAAACCCTTTGGGAGATACAACAGGTAAAGGTACGATTGTATATATAGGTACCATGAAGGGCTTAGTAAATGGTGGAGAGTTGATTTTCTCTCCTGCATATTACACAGTAGATACAAATGGTATCAGGCGTATAAACGCTTGGGTGCAAAACGATACTGTTTACTGGCGCAGCATAGAGATGTATGTTTTGGATAGCGTTGTAAAAGGTAAAAAAGATGAAGTTTTACCATTAGCTTATACTTTTACCTACTCTGTTTACGATACTGTGAGGAAAGTGCATAAAAAATATACCAACAGTCCTATACAGTCAAACGACTTTACCGTTTACATAGCATCACAGGAAAACAATACGATGCGTGGTAAGTTTAACGGTACTATCAAAAATACAGATCCTATTTTACCTCCGCCAAACCCTAACGATATAGTAATTTTCAAAGACCTTATTTTCTATTTAGATGCAAGGCCTTTCAAATAGAACAACATAATTTATAAAAAGTTAACGCCCCAACTGGGGCGTTATTTATTTGTAGTAGCTTTTATATTCGTTGTTTCTGAAGCGTTGTGGCGGGCAATCTACACCTCTGCCATTACCACGCAGAAAGCGGGGAATGAAGCGTCTGATGCCTTCAGGGTTAGTACCGTTATCGTATTCTCTCATACGTACTTTATTGCTCTTAAAGAATTTCCAGCCGAGGCCTGCATATACATCAAAATTCTGCACATTCTGCCCGGTAGCTGCCGTAAGTATGCTGGAAGAGCCTATGAACAATGGCCCCATATATAATATAGCACCCAGATTCATTGTACGGTATTTTACAAACGTGATGGGCAAGCCGAACTTTAAGGCTTTAAGATCTATACGAGGAGTAATATTCAGGTAGCTGGCATAACCGGGGTTATACACCTCTCCGTTATTGCCTTTCAGGTTCAGTAAGGTATTTACCGATACATAAATCTTTGAACCTGCATTCCAATCGGTATTCAAACGAAAAGCGGTAGGTAACCCTATTCTGAATTTTTCTGCATTTTCAGTTTGTCGTACATAACCAATTTCGCTAAGCCTACCTAAGTAAGAATAAAATTCGTCTTTATCGTTATCCTGCAATTCTACTGTATTAATAGCTGCTCTGGTACCTGTTATGTTGTATTTACCGCTACCGGCATCGCCAACATAGCCAACACTACCTATATCTGTAATAGAGGCTGCAATAGAAAACTTATAAGGTACAGTAATGTTGGGGTCCATATTGCCGTAGAACTCGTAAAAGAAGCCGATGTCTAAACCCAAACCACCACGCCCTGCTCTGGTAGCGGGGTCCATACTGCCGGGAGAAGTATTGTATGTATATAACAAAGTAGCATCGCCCCTTGCAAATATCAGTGAGTCGCTAAGGCGTTGGTAAGTGATGGAATTGCTGTACGCATTGATGGCTGCATAGCCTACCAGGTATTTGATGTTTGCACCTACACCTATTTTTATATAATCGTCGTCTCGCAGCATTTTGCCTGCCGATATACCAAACTCGCCAAACGCGTGTGCTACTGCACCAACGTTTTCGTAGGTTAATGTATGATTGAAAAACTGAGGATGCTTGTCGTTTGATACGATATCGAAATTGGGTTTGGTAACGTTGCCACCATTTACAATAGACCTGAAGCGTGTATAAACGCCAAACTGGTATTGTTTCTTGTAAGTGAACGATACGGCAGGGCCCATCACATCGGCATTAGCCCAGGCTTTTACATTTCTTTTGCCATCGAGCCTGCCAAAGTCTTTATCCTCTTTAGCATCTCCGCCATTTAATGTAGAAAGGATAGATGCATTTACAAAGTAGGCATTGTTGCCTGCCAATACATTGCCTGCAAACAGGTTTACTTCAGGGGCGGTACGAGCATTGTTTACCCATGCAGGGTTTGCAGGAAGCAAATGTACCGCACTATAGTTTAGCGGACTCATACCTATAAATTGTTGCGCATTTGCAGTTAGTGATAAAAAAACTGCTGCAACAAGGGATATTCTCTTAATCATTCAGTCCTTAGTTACTTGGATGGTATAGATATTTGTAAACAAAAGGGGCGTGGCAAGATACTTATATTTGTTTATGCCTCACTCATATTTATATAACGTAATTGTAAAATGTTTAGTTGATATTGAATATCAATCTCCTCTATTTGACAATACTCAGACAATACTGCTACCTGCTTATTAAAGCAAATAGCCACTTTGATGGAGTGGCTATCTGTAAAGTATATACTATTGTTTTTTGTTATTAATTGGCACTAACGGCTTTCTGTACAAGGTCTGCAGCCTCGCTCAGTAAGATGGCAGATTGTACTTTAAGGCCGCTGTTTTCTATCAGTTCTTTCGCTACCTCTGCATTGGTACCTTGCAGGCGTACAATGATAGGTATATTGATATTGCCCATATTGTTGTAAGCCTCTATAACACCTGCAGCCACCCTGTCGCAACGAACGATACCACCGAAGATATTGATGAGTATTGCTTTTACGTTAGGGTCTTTCATGATGATGCGGAAACCAGCCTCAACTGTTTGTGCATTGGCACTACCACCAACGTCCAGGAAGTTGGCAGGTTCGCCACCGGCCAGTTTTATCATATCCATTGTAGCCATAGCAAGGCCTGCACCGTTTACCATACAGCCTACGTTACCGTCCAGCTTTACATAGTTCAGGTTGTGTTCGCCTGCTTCTACTTCGGTAGGGTCTTCTTCGCTCTTGTCGCGCATATCGGCTATGTCTGCATGGCGCATCAGTGCGTTGTCGTCAAGGCTCATTTTGCAGTCAACCGCAAATATCTTGTCGTCTGCAGATTTGAATAACGGGTTGATTTCCAACATAGCACAATCCAAACCTACATAAGCGTTGTACAGTGATGTTACAAACTTCACCATGTTCTTATGCGCTTCGCCACTCAGCCCCAGATTGAACGCTATTTTGCGTGCCTGGAAACCCTGCAATGGCATAGTAGGTGCTACCCACTCTTTGAATATTTTTTCAGGCGTATGGTGGGCTACTTCTTCAATATCCATACCACCCTCTGTACTGTACATGATAACGTTTTGCTTCTTTGCACGGTCCAGCAGGATAGACATATAGAACTCTTTACGCTCGCTTGGTCCATCATAATACATATCCTGCGCTATCAGTATCTTGCTTACCTTCTTACCTGCAGGGCCTGTTTGGATGGTTACCAATGTATTGCCCAGTATGTTTTTAGCAACTGTTTCTACATCTTCCGCACTCTTTATCACTTTAACGCCGTTTTGTTCAGGCACTTCTTTCATAGTACCCTTACCGCGTCCGCCTGCATGTATCTGCGCTTTTACTACAGCGAATTTAGTACCCGACTCAGCGGCTATTTGTTTGTATGCTTTTACGGCATCATCAACGTTTTCTACAGCTATACCGTGTTGTGTAGGCACATTGTAACGCTTCAATAATTCTTTGGCTTGATATTCATGCAAATTCATGACTGCAAACGATTTTTTTAATACGGGGCGAAGATAGGGTTAATTGCGCAATTACTCAACCGCTGAATCGGTCAATTCTACTGTTTGAGATGTATTATATAACGGTTTTTAAAATAACACCCCCTCGCTATACAGCCTCGGTGGTACCAGTGCTGTACCGCAATGTTTGTTCAGTTGTTCTATCAGGTATTTTATCAGTTCGGGGCTGTGCAGTTCTTCGTGCTGGTGCATGAAGAAGTAGCATTTTTCAAGCCCTTGCTCCATCCATGTTTTGATGCGTTGCACCCATTCGTCAATACGTGCATAATCGGTAGGGTGTAGGGAGTTGCCCACAAAGCGTATAAAACATTCGGGGGTGCTGAGGTGCATGTGTACATAGTTGCGCTTGCCTGCCGCATCTGTTATGATAGTGCCGCGATGGTTGGCTTGCAGATAACTGAAGATGTCTTTGTGGTAGCCTTGGGCATACACATCATCGTGCCTGAGCTCCAGAAACAGGGGTACGTCTTGCGGAAAGTCGTCTATAAATGCTTTGATGGTATCAAAATGCTTAACACCCATTTGCGGGTGCGGCATCAGGAAGATGGGGCCGAGGTTATTGCCAAACTCAGTAATGGCCTCCAGAAATGCACCTGTTTCTATCCCTGTATTTTTCAGCCTTTTGAGGTGGGTAATGGTTTGCGGAAACTTGGGAAAGAACTTAAAGCCATTGGGTACTTTGCTCTTCCACCGCAACACATCGGCAGGCGAGGGCGATTTGTAGAACGTTGCATTCATCTCTATGCAATTGAACAAGCGAGCGTAATGCTCCAGAAAGTCTTTGTCTTTTGTGCCGGGCGGGTATAGCTTGCCTACCCAGTCTTTACGCCCCCATTTGGCACAGCCTATCCAAAATTGTGTATTGCCTTTGCCCGACTGTAGTACACCGGTGGTTTCCTTTGCATCGGGTGGCAGAGAGAAGTTGATGCTCTCCAGTTCTTGCGGTGTTACACGGCCGAATTCCATAGCATGAAGTTAAACCACCGATGCTATATTATTACTACCTGCCTACAAACTCTACAAAATACAACCAGCCCAACACTACGGCAGCAGCCAATATAAATTTGCCAAAACGGATGAGGATATGCGGTTCTTTCTTTTCAGGTTCGGCAGGGGTATCGAAAACAGTACGGTAGCCCGAATACCTGAGCAGGTTGACGGCCATTGGTACATCTTCTTCCATCACCTGTAGTTTGATGCCGCCGAGGGCATTATTGAGCATGGGGTTTACATGTACGGTATGCTCGTCTTTTATAAAACAGGGTATGCCATCTGCCTCGAGCCTGCCCTTTAGCAACTGTGCCTGAAACGCAACTGCAAATACGGCTATGGTTATCAATCTGCTACTCATCTTACAGGCAAGTTACGCAATAAGCCCAAGCGGCAGTATTGGTAAAGGATATGTGCGTATAGTTATTTCTTCTTTTTTGCCAGTGTGGATTTGGGCTTTACTCAAGTCATTGCGAGGTATGAAGCAAAGCCACCTTGCGGGATAGGGTGTCAGGAGTTCTCCCATGCACTAAGGAATAATAATAATAACCCAACAAAAAATGATACTACTAGAACCAATGTGACAAAATTAATTGCATAATATAGGGGTAAAAAGCGATCTTCTTTTGCAATACGATACTTATAAATTAAAAAGAAAAGATGTATAGGAAAAAGCACTAACGCTGCTATTGTTGTTGGACTGATGAAACGACCTAATATATGAGGTATATGAAATTCAAGTCCCGTTAGCCCGATAGGGTATAATAATACAGTATAGAGTATAAAGGTGAAACGTACTACATTCATAATATTAAGATAATACTTTGTTTTTAATTACGTGTCATTGCGAGGAACGAAGCAATCTCAAGGTATGAGGTGTTTGTTTCATGTTGTTTCAGTGTTTCTATATACTATGACTGAAACAACGAAACAGAATTAAGTGAGCGTGTTTTGTTTCAAGTTGTTTCAAGGTAGAATAACTGAAATTGTGAAACAAGATTATTCAATAGTTGCGATGTTAAACAAGTTAACAACATCAATAAGTACAGAAATTAACTCAGGCTGTTTGCAAATAAAATAACCTTCAGATACAGGCGTTAGGCTGTATTCATTCTGTATATCATTAAGTATTAATTGTTGTCCATTCAGATAGTAGTTTTTACGTGCATTATCATTCTTGTCTATATTAGATGATAAATATATTCGTATTAAATCTGTAACATAATTCTTTATTACATCACTATGTATTGGAACTATTTTATCGCATTTACTCAATGAATCTATTAGGCTATTGGTATCTCCTTTTAGCTGTATTAATATTCTAATAAACACCATAATAGGCTCCTCATACATATCATAGTAGATATTTTTCATGCTTATCGTACTAGCAAAGTGAATATGTATTTTTTTAAGTTTTAGAATACTTCTAAGCTGTAATTCACCATTTGCTGTTAAAATATCTATTATGTCATATAAAAATGATATTTTGCTATCAATTCTGCCTCTATAAAAGTCTAAGTAATTGTCATACCCTAATCCATTTTCGCTTCTTGCCCATTCAGCCTTGCGAAGAAGATACTTTGTTAATTTATTTATACCGTTTTTATTATTGAAATCAAATATTCTGTAGCTATAGAACTTGTCAATATACCCATTAAAGTCTGCATTGACACCATATTTTGCTTTGAATATACCTCTTATATTATCTATATCACAAACAATAATAATCTTATCAAAACCAAACTTATTGCCCTTCCGTTTTCTATCAAAATGAGCAGAGAATACATTGAGTAATCTGAAAATATGCTCTGGATCTATTCTGTCTAAATCATCAATAATTAATACATTTTCACTGTAACCATTTTCAATTTGTCTTGACAATACACTCTCTATTAATTTAGTAACACTATCTTCTTCATAGATTGAGCGTTCATCTTCTGTAACAGCTTTAACGAAATTTAGTATTACAGCATTTTCATTAAGTCTTTCAGCTTCTTTGATATGCTCTATATTAAATTCTTTTTTTAATGTATTTAAGTCTTTTATCCCTTCAATAAAATCTTTACCTACTAGTGGTATCATTTTGATAATCGAGGCAATAATTTCTGGGCTTTTCTTAAAGAAATAAGAGGGTAATGTAATTTCTTTACTAAGTATATCATCTTCAATTTTGTGTTTACCATTCAGTGTCTCTAATAGTATATCATACTTGATATATCTCATTATATCTTCATTTGCAGCAATTGAATAATTTACTGGAAATAAGTGAATAACATTGTATTTACAATCATCCTCAAAAAACTTTTGTTGGTTTTTCTTTTTTTGAAAAACTCAGTTAAGAATGTTGTTTTCCCTTGCCCAAATCTCCCAGAAAAAATAATTCTCTCATTGTCATTTACAAGTAAGTGGTTTGCAAACTGTTGATCCAGTTTGTCAAATAGTTCCATGTGTAGATCTTTATTGCTTACCATAGTAGTGTTTGTCTATTAAAACTACATAATTCTTGTTTCTCTGTTTCACCATTTCAGACACACATGTCTGAAACAGTGAAACAACATGAAACAGAAACATCAGCTTGCTCTCAATATTCTATTGACAGTTGA